>NZ_JBFUAR010000033.1:0-45409 GCF_056406175.1 Arthrobacter sp. P1_D12 | reverse complement strand
CCGACACCCTCCGCGCCGCCGCGGACCCGAGGGGCCGCGGGCAGCTCATGGCCGACGCGCTGGTCGAACGCACCACCGGAACCCCGGGCGGGATCAGCGGCGTCGAGATCCAGCTCGTCATCACCGACCGCACCCTGTTCCAGGGCAACGCCGAACCGGCCGTGCTGCCCGGCTACGGCATCATCCCCGCCGGCTGGGCCCGCACCCTCATCAACCCGTCGCCGGGCGGTAGCACCGGCAGTCCCCGTGGACCGGGTGGCGCCGCCGGGAGCGGCGACAACCCCGCGTTCAACCTCTGGCTCCGCCGCCTCTACACCCACCCCGGCACCGGCGAGCTCGTGGGGATGGACTCCCGCGCCCGGCTCTTCCCGCCCGGGCACCGCCGCTTCATCCAAACCAGAGACGACACGTGCCGCACCCCCTACTGCGACGCCCCCATCCGTCATCTGGACCACATCGTCCCCCACCACACCGGCGGCCCGACCACTACGGACAACGCCGCCGGCCTCTGCGAAGCCTGCAACCACACCAAAGAAACCCCCGGATGGAGAGCACGCCCCGCACCCGGGCCCCGCCACACCCTCGAACTCACCACCCCCACCGGCCACACCTACAACTCCACCGCGCCACCGTTGCCCGGAACTCCGCTCCGGCCATCAGCCACAGATCTGCCGGGCTCCCGCCACCGGCGCCAGCTCCGGCACCAAGCCAAAAGGCTCAGGCGCGAAAAGCCCAAAGTGGCAGCCGCAGCCTAGGAACCATTGACTGCCCCGGGAGGAACTGGAGGAGCTCTGGGCAGCCCGCGCGGGCCGTCCGGTGCTCGTGCTGGCCCTCAGTGGGAAGCCGCGTCCTCGCCGTACGGTTCCGGTCCGGTGGCAACATCGTTCGCGGGACCGTGGCACCACTCCGAAAAGGACCCCGGATAGAGGGCAGCGGAAAAGCCGGCAACCTCTAGGGCGGCGATTTCATGGGCCGCCGTCACTCCGGATCCGCAGTACACGGCAGTGGGGACGCCGTCCCGGTAACCGAGCCGTTCGAAGCGCTCCCGCAGCTCCGCCGGGGCCAGGAAGCGCCCGTCAGCGCGCAGGTTCCCGGTGGTGGGGGCACTGACGGCCCCGGGAATATGGCCGGCGCGGGGATCCACGGGTTCGATTTCTCCGCGGTACCGCTCCCCCGCCCGGGCGTCCAACAGCAGTCCCCGGCGGCCCCAACTGGCGGCTTGTCCGGCGTCGATCGCGGGCATGGCGCCGTCGGACAGGGTGACGGTTCCGGGTGCCGGCTGTTCGGGTCCGGCCGCCAGCTCGAACCCCGCAGCCCGCCACGCGGCCAGGCCGCCGTCGAGCAGGTACACAGAACTGAAGCCGGCGTTGCGCAGCATCCACCACAGCCGGGCCGCAGCCATGTTGCCGCTGTCGTCGTACGCTACGACCGCATCGCCGTCGTTGATGCCCCAGCGGCGCGCAGACTCCTGGAACTGCTCCGACGGCGGCAACGGATGCCTGCCGCGCGCCGGTTCCGCCGGTCCGGCAAGTTCAGTGGCGAGATCCACGAAGACGGCCCCGGGGATGTGTCCGCGCAGGTAGTGATCGTGACCGTGGGGATCTCCCAGCGCCCAGCGAACGTCGAGGAGTACTGTGCGCTGGCCGGCTGCGCCGGCGCCGTCCATCCGGTCCTTGAGGGCGGCAGCATCGAGAATGGTGTCCATTTCCCCACTCTATCTTTGGCGTCCCGCCGCCCCCGGTAGGCTGTAGCGGTGAACACCGCGCATCTGCAGGACCGGGCCTGGGCCGACGAGGCCGTCCGCCGGATCAACGCCGAAAACAACCGCTCAGCCGACACCCACCTGTATTCGGTGCCGCTCCCGGAGCACTGGGGCGTGCAGCTGTACCTGAAGGACGAATCCACCCACCGCACCGGCAGCCTCAAGCACCGGCTGGCCCGGTCCCTGTTCCTCTTCGGCCTTGTCAACGGCTGGATCCGGGAAGGCACCACTATCGTGGAGGCATCCAGCGGCAGCACCGCCGTCTCCGAAGCCTATTTTGCGCAGCTGCTGGGACTGCCCTTTATCGCCGTGATGACCCGGACCACCAGCCGCGAGAAAATCGCCCTGATCGAACAGTTCGGCGGCTCCTGCCATCTGGTGGACCACGCATCCGAGGTCTACGAGGCCGCCGCGGATCTGGCCGGCAGCACAGGCGGGCACTACATGGACCAATTCACGTACGCCGAACGGGCCACGGACTGGCGCGGGAACAACAACATCGCCGAATCGATCTTCGGCCAGCTGGCGCTGGAGGAGCACCCGGTCCCCCGCTGGGTTGTGGTCGGGGCCGGCACCGGCGGGACCAGCGCCACGATTGGCCGGTACCTGCGCTACCACCGCTACGAGACGGCCCTCGCCGTCGTCGACCCGGAAAATTCCGCGTTCTATCCGGGCTGGCGGAACAGCCGGCCCGACGGCGGGACAGCTGCCGTACCCGCGGCGGGATTGCCCTCCCGCATCGAGGGCATCGGCCGGCCGCGGATGGAGCCGAGTTTTGTGCCCGCCGTGATCGACCACATGATCCAGGTTCCCGACGCCGCGTCGGTGGCGGCCATGCGGCATCTGAGGGACCACGCCGGTCTGCACGCGGGTCCGTCCACCGGGACCAACCTCTGGGGCGCGTGGCAGCTTATCGCCGGGATGATCGCGGAGGGCCGCCGGGGCAGTGTTGTGACCCTGATGTGCGACGCCGGGGACCGCTATGCCGGGAATTACTACAACCCGGAGTGGCTGGAGGCCCACGGCCTGGATCCCGAACCCCATGAGGCCGTGCTGCGCGAGTTCTTCCGGACCGGCGCCTGGCCGGCCTAAACCAGCCCGCCAGCCCGCCGCCAGCACGCCGGCCTCAGCCCGCCAAGGCGCCCCCGGAGGCTAAACCTCCGCTGTATCGCCGCTGGAGAGGTGCCGGTACTCGGTGCCGTACTTGGCGCCGATCCGGGTCACGTGCCCCTCCACCAGGCCGCGGCCCAGCTCGTTCAGGAGCGCGTCGTGGATCGGGAAGGCCTGCGGTGCGCGCACACCGATGACAAAATCCACCACTTCGCCCACCTTGTTCCACGGAGCGTGGATGGGTACGAGCAGCGTCTTGACGTCGACGCCGTCGGGGATCGCGAAGGAGTCCCCAGGATGGTAGACATTGCCATCGACGAGGTAGCCGACGTTGGCCACCACGGGGATCTGCGGATGGATGAGGGCGTGCTGGCCGCCAAATGTCCTGATGGCGAAGCCCGACGTTTCAAATTCCTCGCCCGCGCCCGCCGCATGGATGCGGCTCGCGGCGTCGGGCGCCTTGCCGCGGAGCGTCGCGGCCACGGTCTCCGGGGCGAAAAGCTCAAGGGTGGTGTTCGACTGCAACGCCGCGGCGACGGCGTCGACGTCCACATGGTCCGCGTGCTCGTGGGTAATGAGCACAGCATGTGCTCCGGCCAGGGCCTGGTCCGTCTCCGAAAAGGTGCCCGGGTCAAACACCAGCACCCGGCCATCCTGTTCGAGGCGGACACAGGCGTGAGTAAATTTGGTCAGCTTCATCCGGCCAGCCTAGGCACCAGCCGTCACAGTGTCCACGGAGCGGTGCTGGCAATCCTGGGCGCTGGTAATCTTGGACATTGCCACCCTTAGCGAGTCCCACCCGCGAATTCTTTTGACGAAGCGAGTTCCACGATGTCCCAAGGCGCTACCACCGGCAGCAGCCGGACTCCGGCCTCGGCACCCGTGCAGGGTAAAGAACAGCGCGTCACCAAGCAGCGCCTCGCCGTCAGTGCCGCCTTGGACGATCTTGCGGACTTCGTCAGCACCCAGGAACTGCACCGCATCCTCCAGGAGCGCGGCACCGCGGTGTCCCTCGCGACCTCTTACCGGATCCTGCAGTCCCTCGCCGACGACGGGCTGGTGGATGTCCTGCGCAACGCCGACGGCGAAGCGGTGTACCGGCGCTGCGCCGTCACCGGGCACCACCATCACCTGCTGTGCCGGAACTGCGGCAAGGCCGTGGAAGTGGAAGCACCGGCGGTCGAGGCCTGGGCCGCGCGGATCGCGAATGAGCACGGCTTCACCGCGGTGGAGCACACCGTGGAAATCTTCGGCCTGTGCCCCGAATGCACAGCCAGTCAGCCCGGCCAGTAGCCGGAGCTGCTGAAATTCCCCACCTTTGACCTCGTGACCCAGGAAATCACCGGCGGGGCGCAGGGACCCGCCGGCGGCCGGCGGCAAACCTGGGGAAATTCCGCCGCAGTGGCGAGCGTTTAAGCCACGGCTCCCGCGCTCCGCACCACCCGGCCGTTGAGTCCCCGCCTGGCCCGTGCGCCACCGATCATCCGGCAGGCCACGTAGATCAGGAAGGACAACGTGGTCACATAGGGGCTGATCGGCAGCCGGCCGCCGAGGGCCAGCAGGATGCCTCCGACGGTCGCCGTCATCGCAAAGACGATGCTCAGCGTGACCACCAGCCGGGGCGAGGACGTGACGCGCATGGCGGCGGCCGCGGGCGTGATCAGCAGGGCCAGCACCAGCAGCGCGCCCACAATCTGGATGGACAGCGCCACGCTGATCCCCAGCAGCACCATGAAACCAAGGGCGAGGGCCCGCACCGGCACGCCGCGGGCGGTGGCGACGTCGGGGTCGACACTGGCAAAGGTCAACGGCCGCCAGATGGCGGCCAGCGCCAGCATCACCACGACGGCGGCGACCGCCAGGACCTGCAGCTGGACGGTCCCGACCGACACGATCTGACCGGTGAGCAGGCCGAACTTGTTGGCCGCCCGGCCCTCGTACAGGGACAGGAAGAGGATGCCCAGGCCAAGCCCGAAGGGCATGATGACGCCGATGATCGAGTTCTTGTCCCGTGCGCGGACCCCCATGACGCCGAGCACCAGGGCTGCCAGCACGGATCCCGCCAGCGAGCCGAGGATGATGTCGGCGCCGATCATCAGTGCGAACGCCGCGCCGGCAAAGGAGAGCTCCGAGATTCCGTGGACGGCGAAGGCGAGGTCGCGTTTCATCACGAAGGTGCCCATGATTCCGCCGAGCAGCCCGAGGACGGCGCCGGCCCAGATGGAGTTCTGCACCAGGACCAGCAGCTCGCCGTAGTTTTCGAAGTTGAAGATTGAGTGCAGCAGGTCGCCCAGATCCATTTAGCCCACCTCGCCCGCGACTGAGTGCGCGTCCAGATGGTGGTGCGTCGCGGCATCCGGCAGCCCGACGACGATCAGCCGGCCGTTGGCCTGGATGACTTCAACACGGCTGTCATACAAATCGGAGAGCACCTCGGTGGTCATGACCTCCGCGGGTGTGCCCACCCGGAACTTTCCGCCGGCCAGGTACAGGACCCGGTCCACGTAGTCCATGATCGGGTTGATCTCGTGGGTCACGAACACCACGGCGCTATCCGCGTCGCGGCATTGCCTGTTGATCAGCGCGCTGACGCCCTGCTGGTGCTGAAGGTCAAGGGAGAGCAGCGGCTCGTCGCACAGCAGCACCTTGGGATCGGTCGCGAGGGCCTGCGCCACGCGCAGGCGCTGCTGCTCACCGCCGGAAAGCTGCCCCACCGGCACCTTGGCGTAATCGGTGGCGCCCACAAGCTCCAGGAGTTCATCGACTTTGCGGTTCACCTTGGCGCCGCCGAGGCGGATGCCCCAGCGGTGGCCGTCGACGCCGAGGGCCACGAGGTCGCGGGCGCGCAGGGGCGTATCGGGGTCGAATGATTTCTGCTGGGGCACGTAGCCGATCCGGCGGCTTCCCCGCTCAACGGGGTGGCCGTCGAGCACGGCCGTTCCCGTGCTCAGTTCCTGCAGTCCCAGCAGGACCTTCAGGAAGGTGGTCTTGCCGCTGCCGTTGGGCCCGAGCACGGCAAAGAATTCCCCCGGGTTGATGTCCAGGTCCAGGCCCTCCCAGAGAGTCCGTTGGCCGAACGCCAGGGAGGCGCCGCGCAGGCTCACTACCGGTGTCAAAAGGGGTTTCCTCGATTTTCCGCGGAGATGGCTGCTCCCGCTGTTGCGATCATCCTAGGGCCTTGCCGATGCTCTCCACGTTTCCGGTCATCCACTGCAAGTAGGACTGGCCGTCCGGGAGGGTCTCGCTGAAGTTCACGACCGGGACGCCGGCGTTCTCGGCGGCTTTTTTCACCGCCGCCGTCTGCGGTCCCTCGGTCTGAGTATTGTAGGCCAGCAGCCGGACGCCCCGGGATGCCACGAGATCGACGGTGGTCTTGAGCACGGCGGGCGGGACGTCGGCGTCTTCCTCGATCGCCGCGGTGTACTCGGCCGGGGTTTCGTTCTCCAGTCCGGCGTCCTCGAGCAGGTACAGCGGTACAGGCTCGGTGACGGCCACGGGCGCGTGGCCCGCCGAGGACTTGATGGCGGCGAGCTTCGTTTCCAGGCCGCGGAGCGAGTCCTTGAAGGCCGCCGCGTTGCTCCGGAACGTCTGCGCCGAGGCCGGTTCCAGCGAGCCCAGCTTCCCGGCGACGGCGTCCGCGAGGCGGGACATGGCAGGCAGGCTGTACCAGACGTGTTCGTTCAGCCCCGCGGACCCGTGGGTGTGGCCGGCGGAGTCGGGGCTCGCCGCTGCCGGGCTTTCGCTGGCAGCGCTTTCGGAGACAAGGCCTGAAACGTCCACGGCGCTGATGACGCTGCCGCGGTCCAGTCCGGTGTCGGTCGCCAGCGTGTCGATGAAGGCGTCGTATCCCCCGCCGTTCTCCACCACCAGCTCGGCCTTGGAGATGGCCAGCTTGTCCTGCGTGGTCGCCTCGTAGGAGTGCGGGTCCTGGCTGGTGCGGTTGATGATCGAGCTGACCCGGACCTTGTCGCCGCCGATACTGGAGACGATGTCGCCGTACACACTGGTGGATGCGACGACGTTGACCATGCCGTCCCCCGCGGTCCCCCGCGGGCTGCCGGACGTCGGACTGCACGCGGTGAGCAGGAGGCCCAGGCCGGCAAGACCAGCCAGCAGGACTCGGGCAGCGGGACGACGCACGGAAAACCTCGGATCTGTTATTGAGAATCAGGAGCAATAGCAACAGCCCGAGTGTATCCCTAAATAGGAATCATTCCTATTTAGGGATACACGGCGTGCCCCGCCGGCGCCCGGCCGCAGCTGGGCTGCCGCTTACTGGGCCGCCCGTTATTGGGCTGTCCCTTACTGGTCCTGGCCCAGCCTGCGGTAGCCGGTGGCCTGCGTCGCGTCCCGGATTTCGCCGACGAGCTGCTCGATGACGTCTTCGAGGAACAACACGCCTTGGGTCAGCCCGTCGGGTCCGATCACGCGGGCCAGGTGCGAACCCGTGCGCTGCATGACGGACATGGCCTGCTCGATTTCGTCGTCCATGGCGAGGTTCGCCAGCGACCGGATGCGGCTTTCCGCAATCGGCTGGTGGTACCCGGCGTCCGGGATGGACAGCACGTCCTTGATGTGGAGGTAGCCGGCCAGCATGCCGTCGTCGTCGAGCATCGGGAAGCGCGAGAACCCGGTCCGGCTCACTGCCTTTTCGAATTCGACCGGTGTGGTGGCCGCCTTAAGCATGACGAGTTTGCCCAGCGGAACCATCACACGGGACGCGGTGTGTTCGGAGAACTCGAGCGCTCCGGTGATGAGTCCGGCGTCGTCGTCCACGAGTCCGTGGCGGGTGGATTCCTGCACGATCGACTGCACTTCTTCAAGGGTGAAGGTGGAGGTCACCTCGTCCTTCGGCTCAATCCGCATCAGCTTCAGGATGTGGTTCGCGGACCAGTTAAGCGCCGCAATGACGGGCTTGACGAGCCGCCCGATGAACATCAGCGGCGGCGCCAGCAGCAGCGCCGCCTTGTCCGCGACGGACACGGAGATGTTCTTGGGCACCATTTCGCCGAACGTGACGTGCAGGAACGTCACCAACAGCAGGGCGACGGCGAAGGCCACAATGTTCGCGACCTCCACGGGGACGCCCGCCGCTTCCAGCGGCACGGCCAGGAGGTGGTGGATCGCGGGCTCGGCCACCTGCAGGATCAGCAGCGAGCAGACGGTGATGCCGAGCTGGGCGCAGGCGAGCATGAGGGAAACGTTTTCCATCGCCCGCAGTGTGGTCTGCGCGCGCTTGGAACCTGCTTCGGCCAGCGGCTCGATCTGGCTGCGGCGGGCCGACATGACGGCGAATTCGGCGGCCACGAAGAAGGCGTTGCCCACCAGGAGGAACGCAAGCCAGAGGATTCCTGCCCAGTCGCTCATGCTGCACCTGCCTGGCTGGCGGGCTGGCCGTCGCCGGACACCCGGACGGGCCGGAAACAGATCCGGTCGATCCGGCGGCCGTCCATGCGGGTCACGCTGAGTGTCCCGCCGACGACGTCGACCGTGTCGCCGACTGCCGCGATGCGGCCGAGCTGGCTCATGACGTAGCCTCCCACCGTTTCGTAGGCAGCCTCGTCGGGCACGGTCAGGCCCGGGATCTGTTCGGAGAGTTCATCGGGCCGGAGCAGGCCCGGGAAGTACCAGTCGCCCGAGGCGCTTTGGAGCAGGCCGGGCCGGACCTTGTCATGCTCATCGGCCACTTCCCCGACGATTTCCTCCACGAGGTCCTCCAGCGTGGTGATGCCGGCGGTTCCACCGTATTCATCCAGGACCACGGCCAGTTGCAGGTTGCCCTCGCGCAGTTCGGCGAGGAGGGCGTCAAGGTGGATGGTTTCGGGGACCCGGAGCACGCCGGTCATGATGGCTCCCGCCTGCAGCTTGGCGCGGCGGTCTGCGGGCACGGCAATGGCCTTCTTGATGTGGACCACTCCGCGGATGTCATCGGAGGACTCCCCGATCACGGGGAACCGGGAATATCCGGTGCGCTTGGCGGCCTCGACGATATCCGAGACCGGCTGGTCGGCGTCGATGGTCTCCACGCGGATGCGGGGGGTCATGACGTCCGCGGCGGTCCGCCCGGAGAACTTCAGGGTTCGGGCGATGAAGTTGGCCGTTCCGGCGTCGAGGGTGCCCATGGCCGCGGAGCGGCGCACCAGCGAGGCCAGCTCGGCCGGGGTGCGGGCGCCGGAGATTTCCTCCTTGGCCTCCAGGCCGAAGACGTTGAGGACCTTGTTGGAGAAGCCGTTGAGCACCACGATGGCGGGCTTGAAGATAGCGGTGAACACCAGCTGGGGCCGGGCCACGGCCTTGCCGATCGGAAACGACAGCGCGATGGCCATGTTCTTGGGCACCAGCTCGCCGATCACCATGGAGAGCAGGGTGGCCACCGCCATTGCCAGGACCAGGGACAGCGAGGCAGCCGCCGCCGGCGGGACACCGAGCGCGGTGAGGGGGCCTTCGAGCAGCTTGCCCACGGACGGTTCCATGACATAGCCGGTCAGCAGCGTGGTCATGGTGATGCCCAGCTGGCAGCTGGAAAGCTGGGTGGAGAGTGACTTGAGACATCTGAGCAACGGCTCGGCGGCGGTGTCGCCGGTGTCAACGGCGCGCTGCACGGTGGCCTGGTCCAGGGCGACCAGGGAAAATTCCACGGCGACAAAGAAGCCGGTGCCGAGGATGAGCAGGAGGCCTGCTGCGAGGAGTAGCCATTCCATGTCAGCGGCCTGCTTCCGCAGCAGCGCATGGCACGTGCCGCGTCAGGGGACGCAAATGCGGGAAGGCCCGGCCTGGCGGAGGATGGTCGGCGGCGGCCGACCCTGTTTCCTGGATAGCTCCGGAATGGCGTGCGGCCGGAGAGTGATGGGCGCGTGAACGGGGTTTGCCGGCTCTGCGGGTGGACTGGGCGGGAACGGTTTCCGTACTCCGCTGACAGCCCCCAGGCCGGCACCTAGATTTACTGTCCATAAGAAGTTCAGTCTACAGGAGCAACCGCCACCAGCCCCCGACCGCCCGCGTCACCGGCCGCGCCGGACTCACCAGCTCTGCGGGACGGGCCGGCCCTCCTCGTACCCGGCTGCGGACTGGATGCCTGCCACGGCGCGTTCCCGGAAAGCGGCGAGATCGGCAGCGCCGGCGTAGCTCATGGAACTGCGCAGGCCCGCGGTGATCATGTCCAGCAGGTCCTCGACGCCGGGCCGGGCCGCGTCCACATACATGCGGGACGTGGAGATGCCCTCCTCGAACAAAGCCTTGCGGTCCTTTTCGAAGGCGCCCTCGCGCTGGTTGCGGTTCTGCACCGCCCGGGCGGACGCCATGCCGAAGCTCTCCTTGTACTGCCGGCCCGAGGCGTCGAGCTGCAGGTCCCCGGGGCTCTCGTGCGTACCGGCAAACCAGGAGCCGATCATGACCTGGCTGGCCCCGGCGGCCAGGGCCAGGGCGACGTCGCGCGGGTAGCGGACCCCGCCGTCGGCCCATACCCGGCCGCCGGCTTCCCGGGCCGCGGCGGAGCATTCCAGGACGGCACTGAACTGGGGGCGGCCCACGGCCGTCATCATGCGCGTGGTGCACATGGCGCCGGGGCCCACCCCGACCTTGACGATGTCCGCCCCGGCCTCGATGAGCTCACGCGTGGCATCGCCGGTGACGACGTTGCCGGCGACCACCGGCACGCCGGGGTTGAGACCCTTCACGGCGGCGAGGGCGTCGAACATCTTCTGCTGGTGCCCGTGCGCGGTGTCGAGGACCAGCACGTTCACGCCGGCCGCCAGCAATTCGGCGGCCCGCCCGGCCACGTCCCCGTTGATGCCGACGGCGGCAGCGACCTTCAGCCTGCCCTCGTCGTCCAGGGACGGCCGGTAGAGCGTGGAGCGCAGGGCGCCCTTACGGGTGAGCACGCCGGCCAGGACCCCGTCCTGCTGCACCGGTGCGTAGTCGGTTCCGGCGGCGTCCATCGCTTCAAAGGCGCGGCGGAGGGCCTGCGCAGCATCGGCCGCCGACGCGCCCCCAAACAATCTGCCGGCGAGCGGTCCGGCGTCGAGCACCAGCGGCTGGTGGCGGATGACGGAGGCCAGCGACGCGAAACGGTCCTGACCCTCGCAGTCGGTGGCCCTGACAACACCGGTGACCGCGCCGGAGTCGTCCACCACCACAACGGCCCCGTGCGGCCGCTTGCCCATCAGGTGGAGGGCATCAATGACGGTGTCCGTGGGCGCGAGCGTGACGGGGGTTTCCAGGACCGGGTGGCGCCCCTTGATCCAGGCCGTGACGTCACGGATGACGTCGAGCGGGACGTCCTGCGGCAGGACGCCAAGGCCGCCGCGGCGGGCCATGGTCTCGGCCATCCGCTTCCCCGTGACCGCCGTCATGTTCGCCGCCACGAGCGGGATCGCGGAGCCGGTCCCGTCGTCGGCCGCGAGGTCGACGTCCAGGCGGGAGGTGACATCGGACCGGGACGGGACCAGGAAGAGGTCCGAGTAGGTCAGATCGGTGGTGGGCTCATTCAGGAAACGCACTGCTGCTCCTTTGCTGGCACCCGCAGCTGGCACCGTCGGCGACAAACGGGTTCTCACTGCATTCTAGGGCGGTTTCCGGCGGGGCCGGCACCGCCTCCGGCACCGCGTCCGGCCTCGCGCAGGGCACCGCATGAGGGCCGCATCCGGGCCGCATCCGGGCCGCATCCGGGGCCGATTCGGCAACTCTTCTTCACCGCAATTCGGCGGCTGCCGGGGCGGATCATGATTTGGGTCACGCTTATTGGCGGTTTGGCAAGAATCCTCACTAGACTGGCATGGGTCTGGGTTCACTGGACGCAGAGACTGGCTCAATCGTTGTGCCGAGGCACCATGGAAGCCAGAGGGAATCAAACTCACGGAAGAGGCGTATTTCAAGTGCCAGAGCAGCCTAGCCACCGTCTACCAGAGGAATTTGGCGGAAACGAGTGGCTCGTTGACGAACTGTATGAGCGTTACCAGCAGGACAAGAACACGGTCGACTCCAAGTGGTGGCCCCTGTTCGAATCCTTTGAAGCTAGTGACGCCTCTCCCGCCAACGGAACGTCCGGCACCGCGACAGCTGTGCATCCTGCCACCCGTGAACTTCCCGTTGTAGCGCCCGCCGCGGCTCCGGCTGCACCTGCCCCCGCCGCCCCCGCAGCTCCCGCCGCCACGGCTGCGCCCGCACCGGCTGCGCCCGCCGCCAAGAAAGCCCCGGCCACCGTCGCCCGGGACGGCTCCAAGACTTCCGACGCCGGCCCCGGCACCGCACCGATCCCGGCGCAGCTGCCCAAGAACCTCAAGGCCCCGACGGCTCCCGAAGAAGATGTCGTCTCGGTCCTGCGCGGCCCGGCCAAGGCGATCGCCTCGAACATGGTCACCAGCCTGGAAGTGCCGACCGCGACGAGCGTGCGCGCCATCCCGGCGAAGCTCCTGATCGACAACCGCGTGGTCATCAACTCCAACCTGGCCCGCGCCCGCGGCGGCAAGGTCTCCTTCACGCACCTGATCGGCTACGCCGTCATCCGCGCCCTGTCCCAGTTCCCGTCGATGAACGTCTACTACGACGAGATCGACGGCAAGCCGGTGGCTGTCCAGCCGGCGCACGTGAACTTCGGCATCGCGATCGACATGCCCAAGCCCGACGGCACCCGCCTGCTCATGGTCCCGAACATCAAGAAGGCGGAGACCCTCAACTTCTCCGAGTTCTGGCACACCTACGAGGACCTGATCAAGCGTGCCCGCAACGGCAAGCTGACCGCGGACGACCACTCCGGCACCACCGTGTCCCTGACCAACCCCGGCGGCATCGGCACCGTCCACTCGGTCCCGCGCCTGTCCAAGGGCCAGGCCGCCATCATCGGCGTCGGCGCACTGGACTACCCTGCCGAGTTCCAGGGTGCCAGCGAGAAGATCATCGCGCAGAACGCGATCAGCAAGGTCCTCACACTGACCTCCACCTATGACCACCGCGTCATCCAGGGTGCCGGCAGCGGCGAGTTCCTCAAGCTCGTGCACCAGCTGCTGCTGGGCGCGCAGAACTTCTACGACGAGATCTTCGAGTCCCTGCGTATCCCCTACGAGCCCGTGCGCTGGAGCCCCGACCTTCAGGTGGACCCGGCCGACGAGATCAACAAGGTCGCCCGGATCCAGCAGCTGATCCACGCTTACCGCGTGCGCGGCCACCTCATGGCGGACACCGATCCGCTCGAGTACGTCCAGCGCAAGCACCCGGACCTCGATGTCCTGACCTACGGCCTGACCCTGTGGGACCTGGACCGCGAGTGGCCCACCGGCGGCTTCGGCGGCAGGCCGATGCTCAAGTTCCGCGACATCCTCGGCGTCCTCCGTGATGCCTACTGCCGCACCGCCGGCATCGAATACATGCACATTCAGGACCCGGCCGAGCGCAAGTGGTTCCAGGACCAGCTGGAGCACCCGTACTCGAAGCCGAGCCGCGACGAGCAGCTGCGCATCGTCTCCAAGCTCAACGCCGCCGAGGCCTTCGAGACCTTCCTGCAGACGAAGTTCGTCGGCCAGAAGCGCTTCTCGCTCGAGGGCGGCGAGTCCCTGATCCCGCTGCTGGACGCGATCATCTCCGACGCCGCCGACGACGAACTCGACGAAGTGGCGATCGGCATGGCCCACCGCGGCCGCCTCAACGTGCTGACCAACATCGCGGGCAAGACCTACGCGCAGGTCTTCCGCGAATTCGAAGGCACCCAGGACCCGCGCTCCGTGCAGGGCTCCGGCGACGTCAAGTACCACCTGGGCACCGAGGGCACCTTCACCTCGGACAACGGCAAGGAGACCAAGGTCTACCTCGCCGCGAACCCGTCCCACCTCGAGGCCGTCGATTCCGTCCTCGAAGGAATCGTCCGTGCCAAGCAGGACCGCCTGGACCAGGGCGAGGCGTTCCCCGTGCTGCCGATCATGGTGCACGGCGACGCCGCCTTCGCGGGCCAGGGCGTGGTCGCGGAAACGCTCAACCTCTCCCAGCTGCGCGGGTACCGCACCGGCGGCACTATCCACATCGTGGTCAACAACCAGGTCGGCTTCACCACCGCACCGTCGTCCTCGCGGTCCTCCACGTACTCCACGGACGTCGCCAAGATGATCCAGGCACCGGTGTTCCACGTGAACGGCGACGACCCGGAGGCCGTGGTCCGCATCGGGCAGCTTGCCTACGAGTTCCGCCAGCGTTTCCACAAGGACGTTGTCATCGACATGGTCTGCTACCGCCGCCGCGGCCACAACGAGGGCGATGACCCCTCGATGACCCAGCCGCTGATGTACAACCTGATCGAGGCCAAGCGCTCGGTCCGCAAGCTGTACACCGAATCGCTGATCGGCCGCGGTGACATCACCGAGGAAGAAGCCGAGCAGCTGCTGCGGGACTACCAGGAACGCCTGGAACGCGTCTTCGCGGAAACCCACGCGGCCCAGACGTCCCCGATCCCGATCATCACGGCCGATTCGGCCGCGGTGTCGGACCTGGAACGCCCCATGGCCCAGCAGTCCGATTCCGGCGTCAGCGCGCCGGTATCCACCGCGATCTCCGCGGAGACCCTGGCCCGCATCGGCAAGGCCCACACCGATATCCCGGACGGCTTCACCGTCCACGCCAAGCTCAAGCAGCTGCTGGAGAAGCGTGAGGCGATGTCCCGCGAAGGCGGCATCGACTGGGGCTTCGGTGAACTGGCCGCGTTCGGTTCGCTCATCATGGAAGGCGTCCCCGTCCGGCTCGCAGGCCAAGACTCGCGCCGCGGCACCTTCGTGCAGCGCCACGCCGTCTTCCACGACCGCGCCAACGGCGACGAGTGGCTTCCGCTGTCCCACCTCTCGGATGACCAGGCGAAGCTGTGGATCTACGATTCGCTGCTCTCCGAATACGCCGCCATGGGCTTCGAATACGGATACTCGGTGGAACGCCCGGATGCGTTGGTGCTCTGGGAAGCGCAGTTCGGTGACTTCGTCAACGGCGCGCAGACCATCATCGATGAGTTCATCTCCTCGGCCGAGCAGAAATGGGGCCAGCGGTCCTCGCTGGTTCTCATGCTGCCGCACGGCTACGAGGGCCAGGGCCCGGACCACTCCTCCGCCCGCATCGAGCGCTTCCTGCAGATGTGCGCCGAAGAGAACATGATCGTGGCCAACCCCACGACGTCGGCCTCGCACTTCCACCTGCTGCGCCGCCAGGCGTACAGCAGGCCGCGCAAGCCGCTCATCATCTTCACGCCCAAGCAGCTGCTCCGCCTCAAGGCCGCCGCGTCCTCCGTGGAGGACTTCACCACCGGCTCGTTCCGCCCGGTCATTCCGGAACACGCGCAGCTGCAGGCCGACGCCGTCGAACGCGTGCTGCTGGTCTCCGGACGCCTGTACTACGATCTGCTGTCCACCCGGCAGAAGACCGAGAACAAGACCACGGCGATCGTCCGCGTCGAGCAGCTGTACCCGCTGCCGGCCGACGAGATCGCCGCGGAGCTGGCCAAGTACCCGAACGCCGAAGTGGTCTGGGCGCAGGATGAACCGGCCAACCAGGGTCCGTGGCCGTTCATCGGCCTGAACCTGCCGGACGCCCTGGACCGCCGGGTCCGCCTCATCTCCCGCCCCGCCTCGGCCTCCACCGCGGCAGGGTCGATGAAGCGCCACGCGGCAGAACAGGACTCCCTGCTCAAGCAGGCATTCGCTCGTAAATAGCGGCATTACTGCCCGGCCGGAGACTGAAACAACAACACTCCGGCCGGGCGGTTCTGTTTAATGGACTATTAGTGGTCAGCTTGATGGACAGCGTTGAAGTGAAGAGGTAGTCGTGGAAGATCGGAAGCTGCGGATCGCAGCCGTTGGGGACGAGCTGTTGGCCGGGCTTGGTGATCCGCGCGCCTTGGGCTGGCTGGGCCGGGTCCTGGCCCGCACGCCGCAGGACAGCGTGGCCCTGGAGTGCTACTCCCTGCCATGCCCCGAAGAGGGCACCGAGGGCCTTGCAGCCCGCTGGCTCGAGGAGTCGGGCCGACGATTCGGCAACCACCACGAAAACCGCCTGGTGATCGGCCTGTCAGGACGCGACATTGAGTTCGGCCTGTCCACTGCCCGAAGCCGCCTGAACCTGGCCAACATCCTGGACTCCGCCTCCCAGAACAAGATCGAGGTCTTCGTCGTGGGCCCGCCGCCCACGCTCGACCCCGCACAGAACCGCAGGCTCGGCGAGCTCAACACCGCCTTTGCCGACGTCACGACGCGCCGGAAGCACCTCTATGTCGACACGTTCTCGCCGCTGCTGAACCACGAGCAGTGGCGCCAGGACCTCGCGGCCAACGGCGGCACGCCCGGCCAGGCCGGCTATGGCCTCATGGCCTGGCTCGTGCTGCACCGCGGCTGGTTCCAGTGGCTGGGCCTGGACACTCCGGAATAGGCGGGTAAGCAGGCAACCGGTCGCGCCGGGTCCCACCCTCCAGGGGATTTCGCGATATATCTTGACCTGCCGGCAAGCGCGATATATCGTGACTTCATAGTCGCGATATATCGTTAGTTGCCCAGCCCCTTTCGCCTTTCCGGAGGAACCATGTCAGAGAACACGTGGACCGTGACCGGCCCGCAGACCATCGACGTCGACGGCGTCCACTCCCTCAAACTCGGGATTGTCCGCGGCCGCTTCGACATCGTCACCCATGACGAGGACGTTGCCAGGATCGAGGTCTCCGAAATCGAAGGCGATCCCCTGTCGGTTTCGACCGTCAACGGCCGCCTGGAAGTCCGCCACCAGCTGCACGGCCCGCAGGGCTGGTTCAAGAACCTGATGAGCACCGTCAACAACGGCAGCAGCAACTCGGTGGTCATCAGCATCGCCCTGCCGGCCGGCGTCGAGGTCGAGGCCGGGACGGTGAGCGGCGACGGCATGGTTTCCGGGCTCAGCGGCCACACCCGGCTCAACACCGTCTCGGGATCCGTGCTGGCCGACGGCACCGCCGGCAACCTGTCCGTCAACACTGTCAGCGGCGAGGTGATTGCCCGCAACCACCGCGGCGTCCTGACCGCCAAGAGCGTCTCCGGTGAAGTGACGGCCTCGGGCGAATTCAGCAACATCCGGGCGAACACCGTCAGCGGCGACCTGAACTTCGACCTGCACGGCTTCACCCATGACTTTGGCGCCAATTCGGTCTCCGGCGACGTTACCATCCGGCTGCCGCACGACGTCGGGGTGGACATCGTGGCCAAGTCCGCCAGCGGCGCGGTGGTCATCGATGACACGAGGTACGTCCAGCCCGGCGGCACGGTGCAGACCATTGCGGGACCGGACGCCAAGCTGATGCTGGTCCGGACCAACTCGGTCTCCGGAAAAACGTCGCTCTTCCACGGCCAGCCCAGCCCGGACACCGAAACGGCCCTCTGATGCCTCCCGTCTTCGCCCACGGGGCGCTGCGGCTGTACCTGCTCGCCCTGCTCGAATCGGGCCCCAAGCACGGCTACGAGCTGATCAAGGCGCTCAGCGAGCGTTTCGGCGGCACGTACTCCCCCAGTGCCGGAACCATCTACCCGCGCCTGGGCAAGCTCGAAGAGGAAGGGCTCGTCGCCACCCGCACGGAAGGCCGCCGCACCAACTACAGCATCACTCCGGCCGGCCTCACGGAACTGAACCGCCGGCGGGACGAACTCGCCGGCGTCGAGAACGACATCTCGGCGTCGGTCCGCCGGCTTGCCGACAACCTGCGCCAGGACATCCGCGTCAACATGCGCGGCCTCCGGGCCGACCTTGCGGCCACGGCGGAGGCGGCCCGGACCTCGGCCCACGCCGCCGGTTCTGCCGGCGGGACGGGCACTGCCGGCGGCGCGGGAAGCCCGCGGTACTCCCCGGAGGGCGAACGGCGGCTGAAGGAGGCGGAAATGCTGGTGCAGGCGTTCCGGGACGACATGCGGGTGGAACTGCGCCGTCATGCCGGGAGCCGTCCGGTTACCGCCGTCACGCTCGAAACGGTCAGGACCGTGCTGGACCAGGCCCGGATCTCGATCCGAAATTCGTTGGAGGGCTGAGGCCGGGCCGGACCGGCCGCGGCCCGTAGCACGGGCCTCCGGTTCGCGGCGGGTGCCGCGATGTGGGAGACTTGAGGGCAGCTCTTTTGAGTACCAAGATTAAGGAGGCCAGCTATGAGCAAACGTGCACGTAAACGTCGTGACCGTAAGCGTGGCGGCGCGAACCACGGTAAGCGCCCCAACGCCTAAGCAAAGCTTGGAATGACAGCTTTAGACGAATGACCCCGGAATCCTCACGGAATCCGGGGTCATTCGTTTAATGTCGGCTCAGGCTTCCCTGGTCCGGCTCACGCTTCCACTGTCCGGATCGAGTGAATCCGGTCCAGGATGGAGTTCTTGAGGTTTTCCGGAGCTGCTTCCGTGCACGAACGCTTGACCATCACGCGGATGACACATTCGAGGTCGTACTGCTCCAGGCACTCCGGGCAACTGTCCAGGTGGTCCTTGATCTCTGCGATGTCTGCACGCGTGAGCGCACCATCCAGATATTCATAGATACGTTGCATCCGGGCGTCATCGCAATCGCCCAGTCCCTGGCAGTCGCTCATTTCCTGTTCTCCTGTTTGTTGCTGTCGGCCGCGGCGCTTGACTCGGTGGCGGCCCTGAATCCTCGTTCGGCGGCATAGTCCGCCAGCATGTCCCGCAGCATCTTCCGGCCGCGGTGCAGCCGCGACATGACGGTCCCGATGGGGGTGTTCATGATGTCCGAAATTTCCTTGTACGCGAAACCCTCGACGTCGGCGAAGTACACGGCCAGCCGGAATTCCTCCGGAATCGACTGGAGGGCGCGCTTCACATCCGAGTCGGGCAGGTGGTCCAGGGCCTCAGCCTCCGCCGAACGCAGTCCCGAGGACGTATGCGACTCGGCGCGGGCCAGCTGCCAGTCCTCGATGGTGTCCGAATTCGACTGCAGCGGCTCGCGCTGACGCTTCCGGTACAGGTTGATGTACGTGTTGGTGAGGATGCGGTACAGCCAGGCCTTCAGATTGGTTCCGGGCTTGTACTGGTGGAACGCGGAAAACGCCTTCGTATACGCCTCCTGGACCAGGTCCTCGGCGTCGGAGGGGTTCCGGGCCATCCTCATGGCCGCCGAATACAGCTGGTCCACGTACTGCATGGCGTCACGCTCAAAGCGCACCCGGCGCTCTTCCGCGGACTCGTTGGAGACATCAAGGGGCTTCCCGTCCACCTCGGTCTCCAAAGCGGCGGGCGTGCCGGCATCAGGTGTCTTGGTGGGCGTGGCGTCGTTTCCGGCAACCTCGTGCATGGCCGCAACGGCCGGGTCCATGGTGCTCATTGCGTTCAAGTCTACTGTCACCTTCCGCCGGGCACCCGGAACCGACGGAAGCGCGAGGGTCCATGATTGCCCGGAACCGGCTTCCGGTTCCGCCCTGTCTTTGACCAGAGTCAAATCTCCGCCTTCGTTAGCCTGCTGGGATCTGCCTTTCACAACCACGTCCTGCGGGCAAATATTCCGCAAAAGTGCAAGACTAGAACCGGTTCTCCCGCAGTGAAGCCGCTGTTCGTCCATCCAGGAGGAAATTCATGTCGTTTGTCCGCTTTCTCGCCCGGCCCATGCTCGCCTCCAGTTTCGTCCTCGCCGGCATGGACAAGCTCAAGAACGCGGATGACACTGCGGCCCAGCTGTCCCCCCTGTTGCGGCGTGCGGCCGACGCCTTGCCGTTCCAGCCAAATGAGAAAGTCGTGGCACGCGTGATCGGCGGCACCCAGATCGGTGCCGGCGTCTGCTTCGCCCTCGGCAAGTCCGCCCGGCTGGCGGCCACCCTGCTCGCCGTCATTTCGCTCCTGAACGGCTACGTCGAATGGCGCAGCGCGGACATCTCCTCGAAGGAAGCCCGCGACGCCCGCCGCAAACAGCTCCTGAAAAACGTCTCCCTCACCGGCGGCGTGCTCCTCGCCGCGGTCGATACCGCCGGCAAGCCCAGCCTGGCCTGGCGCGCCGGGCACCTGGCCGCCGATGCCAAGAAGAGCGCCGGCCACCTCGCCGCCGATGCCCGCAAGACCACCAACAAGCAGCTGAAGAAGGCCGACAAAGTCGTCCGCAAGGCCGTAGACCACTCTGCCGGGGCCTAAGACGGTAATGACTGGCACCACCCCCTCTGCAGCTGCCCCGTCCCACCCTGCCGGCGCCCATGCAGCCGGTACGCACTGGCCCGCCCCCTTCGCAGCACGGCCGGTCGATGCCACTGTCACCGTTCCCGGATCCAAGTCACTGACCAACCGGTACCTCGTGCTCGCCGCCCTCGCGGACGGACCTTCCCGGCTGCGCGCTCCCCTGCACTCCCGGGATTCCGCGCTGATGATTGAGGCCCTGCGGCAGTTGGGGGCCACCGTCACGGAAGTGCCCGGCGACGGCGCCTTCGGCCCCGACCTGGAAATCGTCCCGATCAGCATGGACACCGCGGCGGCGGACACGGCGATCGACTGCGGCCTGGCCGGTACAGTCATGCGCTTTGTGCCGCCGGTGGCCGCGCTGCGCCGCGGTGAGTCCCGTTTCGACGGCGACCCGCACGCCCGCAAACGCCCCATGGGCACCATTATCGAGGCCCTCGCTGGCCTGGGTGTGGCAGTCACCGCACCCGACGGCGGTCCGGCGTCGTCGTTGCCGTTCACGGTGCACGGCTCGGGCGAGGTGCGCGGCGGCCACCTGGTCATTGATGCCAGCGCTTCGTCCCAGTTCGTCTCCGCCCTGCTCCTGGCCGGGGCGCGCTTCACCGAGGGACTCCACCTCGAACATCAAAGCAGCGAACACGTCGGCAAGCCCGTGCCGAGCCTGGACCACATCAACATGACCGTGGCCGTGCTGCGCGGCGTGGGCGTGGCAGTCGACGACTCGGTGCCGAACCACTGGGTTGTCTCCCCCGGCCCGATCCGCGCCTTCGACGTCCGGATCGAGCAGGACCTCTCCAACGCCGGACCCTTCCTCGCGGCGGCCCTGGCCACCGGCGGCACCGTGCGGATCCCGAACTGGCCCGCCGAAACCACCCAGGTGGGTGATCTCTGGCGCGGAATCCTGACCGCCATGGGCGCCACGGTGACGGTTGACGGCGGCACCCTGACCGTCAGCGGAGGGCCGGAGATCAAGGGCGGCGACTTCGACGAGACCAGCGAACTCGCCCCCACCGTAGCCGCGTTGTGCGCCCTCGCCACCGGCCCCTCACGGCTGGGCGGCATCGCCCACCTCCGCGGCCATGAAACGGACCGGCTCGCCGCCCTCGTCGCCGAAATCAACCGCCTCGGCGGCGACGCCGAAGAAACCCCCGACGGCCTCATCATCCGCCCGGCCGCGCTGCACGGCGGTGTGGTGCACAGCTACGCGGACCACCGCATGGCAACCGCCGGCGCCATCCTCGGCCTTGCCGTAGCCGGCGTGGAAGTCGAGGACATCGCCACCACGGCCAAGACCATGCCCGATTTCCCGCAACTCTGGGAAGCGATGCTGGCCCAGGGATCCGCCGCAGATGAGGACACCGCCGGTGGCACGCAGCACTGATTCCTGGGACGAGTCCGACGTCCGGATCCGGCCGAACAAGAAGGGCACACGGCCCCGCACCAAGGACCGGCCCAGCTACGACGACGCCGTCACCGGACGCATCATCACCGTTGACCGCGGCCGCTACACCGCCGTCGTCGGCGAAGGGACCGCGGACGAACGCAAGATCATCGCGGCCCGGGCCCGGGAACTGCGCCGCAACCCGGTGGTTGCCGGCGACTTCGTCTCCCTCGTGGGGGACGTCACCGGCGAGCCCGACACCCTGGCGCGGCTGGTCAAGATCCAGGACCGCAAGACGCTGCTGCGCCGCAGCGCCGACGACACGGACCCGATCGAACGTGCCGTCGTGGCCAACGCCGACCAGCTGGTGGTGGTGGTCGCCGCCGCCAACCCCGAGCCGCGGACCGGTTTCATCGACCGCGCGCTGGTGGCCGCGTACGACGCCGGCATTGAGCCGCTGCTGCTCGTCACCAAGGCCGACGTCAAGGATCCTGCCGAGCTGCTGTCCAACTACCAGCACCTCGACTTCCCCGTCATCATCTCCAAGACCGCGGACTCCGCCGCTTCCGGCATCGACGCCCGCTCCGACGACGGGCTCTCCGCCCGGCTCGACAAGGACGCGGTATCCCAGCTGCGCGACTACCTCGACGGCAAGGTCACCGTGATGCTGGGCCATTCCGGCGTCGGCAAGTCCACTATGGTCAACGCCCTGACCGGGGCCGAGCGGGCCACGGGAGGCGTGAACGCGGTAACCGGCCGCGGCCGCCACACGTCCTCCTCGGCACTGGCGCTCAAAGTCAACGATGCCCCGGCCGGCAGCTGGATCATCGACACCCCCGGCATCCGGTCCTTCGGCCTGGCCCACGTGGACCCGGACCGGATCCTGCGCTCCTTCCCGGACCTGGAGCCGGGCACCGATGATTGCGAACGCGGCTGCAAGCATGACTCCACCGCCGTCAACTGCGGCGTCGACAAGTGGGTTGCGGCCGGGCACGCGGGGCCTTCGGGACCGGCCAGGCTCGCGTCCCTGCGCCGGCTGCTGGGCACTGACCCGCGGATGGAAGCGCAGGAAACCAAGGAACTGGGCACCGTCTCCTAGCCGGACCAGCAACGGGGCGGCGGCGCCGTGCCGCGGCCTACCGCCCGGCGGCCCGGTTTGACGGTAGTTTGGAACCATGAGTCAACCCGCTTCGAGCTACAACGATGACCTGCGCCTTGCCCATGTACTGGCAGATTCGGTCGATTCCCAGACCATGAGCCGCTTCAAGGCGCTCGACCTTCGGATCGAGACGAAGCCCGACCTCACACCCGTCACCGATGCCGACAAGTCCGCGGAAGAGGCCATCCGCGGCCAGCTCTCCCGGTCACGTCCGCGTGACGCGGTCCTGGGCGAAGAATTTGGCAGCTCGGGCCACGGTTCCCGCCGGTGGATCATCGACCCGATCGACGGCACGAAGAACTTTGTCCGCGGCGTCCCGGTCTGGGCCACCCTGATCGCCCTCGTCGATGAGGGCGAGCCGGTGGTCGGCGTCGTCAGCGCGCCGGCACTGGGCAAGCGCTGGTGGGCCGCCAAGGGTGCAGGCGCCTACACGGGCCGCTCGCTCGCCGCCGCCACACGGTTGAAGGTATCCAACGTCTCCAATCTCGAGGACGCCTCGCTGTCCTACTCCAGCCTTGGCGGCTGGAAGGAACGCGGGAACCTGGACGAGTTCCTGGGCCTGACCGAGGAAGTGTGGCGCACCCGCGCCTACGGTGACTTCTGGTCGTACTGCCTCGTGGCCGAGGGCGCCGTGGACATCGCCTGCGAACCCGAGCTGAATCTCTACGACATGGCCGCCCTGGTGCCGATCGTGACCGAGGCCGGCGGCCGCTTCACCTCGCTCGAAGGCGAGGACGGCCCCTTCGGCGGCAACGCCCTGGCCACCAATTCGATCCTGCACTCGGAAGTGCTCAAGCGGCTCAACCCCGGACTCGACGACCTCTTCCAAGCCCACCCGAACAACTGAGCCGCGCCCGTAATAATCCGCTTCACAATCGGCGGCCGCCTTTTCCCCGGCTGCCCCGATGTCCTACGCTCGATGCAGGTCACGAGTGCCAGCGCTAAACCCCGGTTTGCTGGCCGGCAACCCTCCAGTCGCGGTGGGGTGCCCCGGGTGACGACCTGGCCGGTCCGGAACGGACCCGGCAAGCGCGGATTCCCACGGTGTGGGGTCCTGTTCGAGTGAGGTCCCATGACAACTGCCATTTTCCCCGTTGCCCCTGAATTCCATGCACCGCTTGCCCTCGCGGCCCGCCCGCTGGCAGCCGTCACCGGGGCCGAAATCCAGGCCCCGCTGATCACCGGCGGCCACGCGCGCTACGCCAACCTCGACTACGGCGCCTCCGCCCCGGCCCTGTCCGTGGTCTCGGCCTACCTGAACGAAATCCTGCCGTACTACGCGAGCGTGCACCGCGGCGCCGGCTACGCATCGCAGATCAGCACCTCCGTCTACGAGAACGCCCGGGACATCGTGCGGGACTTCGTGGGCGGCCGGCCCGACGATTCCGTGATCTTCACTCGCAACACCACCGATTCCCTGAACCTGCTGGCCGGCTGCCTGCCGCTGCGCGACGGGCGCCCCGCGGGCGAGGTCCTCTACCTCGACATCGAACACCACGCCAACCTCCTGCCCTGGCAGAATGTCCCGCACCGCAGCGTCGTGGCCGCCGCCACCCTCGCGGCCACCGTGGACCGCCTGCGCGACGAACTCGCCCGCGGCGGCGTCAGCCTGCTGGCCGTCACCGGCGCCTCCAACGTCACCGGGGAGATTCTCCCGATCCGGACCCTGGCCGCACTGGCGCACGAATACGGCGCCAGGATCGTTGTCGACGCCGCGCAGCTCGCCCCGCACCGGCGGATTAATATCGCCGCGGACGACGTCGATTACCTCGCCTTCTCGGGGCACAAGCTGTACGCCCCGTTCGGCGCCGGCGTGCTGGTGGGGCGGACGGACTGGCTCGACGCCGGCACCCCGCACCTGGCCGGCGGCGGCGCGGTCCGCGATGCCCGGCTCGACTCCGTCAGCTGGACCACGGGACCTGCCCGGCACGAGGGCGGCTCGCCGAACGTCCTCGGTGCGGCGGCCCTCGCCCGCGCCACCCAGGTCATTGCGGCCCTGGACCCGGAGCAGTGGCAGGCCCACGAGGACGCCATCCGGTCCTTCCTCGTCGAGGGCCTCCAGGGCATCGAAGGGGTAACCGTGCACCGGATCTTTGCCGATTCGGTTTCTGATTCTTCCTCCGCTTCTTCCACTGGAGGCGATCAGCCGGACACCGGCACGATCGGCGTCGTGAACTTTTCCGTGGAAGGCTACGACGCCGGACTGGTGGCCGCCTACCTGTCGGCCGAACACGGCATTGGCCTGCGCGACGGCCGCTTCTGCGCCCACCCGCTGCTCAAGCGGCTCGGCCTGCCCGCCGGCTCCCTGCGGGCCAGCTTCGGCCTTGGCTCACGGCTGGAGGACGCCGAACGCCTGCTGGCCGGCCTGCAGCAGCTGCGGCAGAACGGACTCGGTTGGGATTACGTGGTGGACGCCGGCCGCTGGGTGCCGGCCAACGATACCCGCAGCTACCCCCACTGGGCTCCGAACACCCCGGGCACGGCCGGCGCTGCGCCCTGCACCCTCGACTAGCGCAGGATCAGGGCCCGGCGCGGGTGCGGTAAATTCGAAAGGTATCTGAAACCAGCAGGACCTTCCAGAAGGAGATCGCACGTGGCAAGCGCCGGACCCAGGCTCCACAGCGGACCGAAGCTGCACAGCGAGCGGCGCCAGGAACTCGGACAAAGCTTCCAGGACGGCGGCGAACACTACGAACGCGTCCGCCCCGGCTATCCGCAGGAGTCGGCCGACTGGCTGGTTCCGGCGGGAGCCAGGGACGCCGCGGACATTGGCGCGGGCACCGGGAAGTTCACTTCCCTTTTGGCAGAACGCGGACTGGGCACGGTGGCCGTGGACCCCTCTGCCGACATGCTCGGGCAGTTGCGCCGGACCCTGCCGGACGTCACCGCCATCGAGGGCAGCGCCGAGGACACCGGTCTCGAGCCGGAGTCCTTTGACCTGGTCACGGTTGCCCAGGCGTGGCACTGGTGCGACCCGGGCCCGGCCAGCGCCGAGATTGCCCGGATCCTGCGGCCGCGCGGCGTGCTGGGCCTGATCTGGAACCAGCTGGACACCAGCGTGCCCTGGGTGCACCGGCTCTCCCGGATCATGCACGCCGGGGACGTCCACAAGCCACACTTCCGTCCGGCCGTGGGCCCCGAGTTCACCGGGCTGGAGAGCCACCTGACGCGCTGGGAGGATTCCGTCACGACGGAGGACATCCAGGAGCTCGCCAAGTCCCGCAGCTACTATCTCGCGGCATCGGCCTCCACCCGGACCAAGGTCACAGCCAACCTTGCCTGGTACCTGAACGAGCATCTGGGACACACCCCGGGCGAGGTGCTCCGGCTGCCCTACCTGACCCAGACGTGGCGGGCCTTCCGGGCCTGATGCACGCTCACCCCGGATGCCCCCGGATTGCACGCAGCGCCCGCCGGGCTTATTGTTTCGGTATGCCTAATAATTTCTTATAGGCACACGAAACTTTGACACCGGCTGTTTTCCGGCCGGCGCCGATCATCGCGTCAACGCCGACGCGCCAATCACAGGAGCTGGCAGTGCTGGAGCTAACGGGACACGGGCAACCGGCGCAGGACGCCCCCACTTACAAACACCCGGGTGCCCGGAGGGCGCTGATCGGCCTGTTGGGACCGGCCTTCGTGGCGTCGATCGCCTACGTGGACCCCGGAAACGTGGCCGCCAACCTGACCGCCGGAGCGCAGTACGGCTACCTGCTGGTGTGGGTCCTCGTGGCCGCCAACGTCATGGCCGTCCTCGTCCAGTACCAGTCCGCCAAGCTCGGGATCGTCACGGGCAAGAGCCTTCCGGAGATCCTTGGTGAACGGCTCAAGCCGTTCTGGCGCCGCGCCTTCTGGGTGCAGGCCGAAGTCGTCGCCGCCGCCACCGATCTCGCGGAGGTGGTGGGCGGCGCAATCGCCCTGTACCTGCTTTTCGGCCTGCCCCTCCCCCTGGGCGCCATGATTGTTGGCGCCGTGTCCATGCTCCTGCTCGCGGTCCAGGCCCGGCAGAAACAGCGGCCGTTCGAATTCATCATCATGTTCCTGCTCGGCATCATCACAGTCGGCTTCCTGGCCGGGCTGTTCATCAGCCCGCCCGATCCGGGGGCCGCCCTGGCCGGGCTCATGCCCGGTTTCCAGGGCCCGGACACCGTCCTGTTGGCCGCCAGCATGCTCGGGGCCACCGTCATGCCGCACGCCATCTACGTCCACTCTGCCCTGTCCCGGGACCGGCACCGGCCGGACGAACACCTGCATGTTCCCCCGGCGGCCATCGCGCGCCTGGTCCGGGCCACCCGGTTCGACGTCGTGGCCGCCCTCGCGATCGCCGGGCTGGTCAACATTGGCATGCTGCTCCTGGCCGCCTCCACCCTCGGCGGCGAAGAAGGCACGGACACGATCGAGGGCGCGCACGCCGCCATCACCGCCAATCTCGGCCCGATCGTCGGCGTGATCTTCGCGGTCGGGCTGCTCGCCTCCGGCCTGGCATCGACCTCCGTGGGCTGCTATGCCGGCGGCACCATCATGCAGGGCCTGCTCAAGATCCGGATCCCCGTCATGGCCCGGCGGGTCGTGACCCTTATCCCCGCCGTCGTGCTGCTGGCGGTGGGCTTCGATCCCACCTGGGCGCTCGTCCTGAGCCAGGTGGTCCTCAGCTTCGGGATTCCCTTTGTCCTGGTCCCGCTGGTGGTGCTGACCAGCAACAAAGCCCTGATGGGCCGGTTTGCCGACGGCCCGGCCCTCCGAGTCGCCGCCATCATCAGCGTGGTGCTCGTCGTGGCTCTTAACCTGGTGCTGCTGTGGCTCACTTTCTCCGGAGGCAGCTGACGGTAGGCTTAGGTCTGTGAAGACCAGTACGCCCTCCTCCTCGATCGAGGACTACGTCAAGGTCATCTATTCGTTCACCGAGTGGCAGCGCAAGCCCATCACCTCCACGCAGCTGGCGCAGCGCCTGGGCGTCGCCAACTCCTCGGTGTCGGAAATGGTCCGCAAACTCAAGGACCAGGGCCTCGTGGACCACAAGCCCTACAGCGCCGTCACGCTCACCGGCGACGGAGTCCGGCTCGCCCTGTCCATGGTCCGGCGGCACCGGCTGATCGAGACTTTCCTCGTCCGCGAGCTGGGCTACCGCTGGGACGAGGTCCACGACGAAGCCGAACTCCTGGAGCACGCCGTCTCGGACACCTTTATTGAACGCATGGCGGCCAAGCTGGGCAACCCCACCCGGGACCCGCACGGCGATCCCATCCCGGCCGCCGACGGCTCGGTGCTGATGCCCGCCGCCCACCGCCTGAGCGAACTCGACGACGGCCACACCGGCCGGATCACCCGGATCAGCGACGAGAACCCGGAGCTCCTGCGCTATCTCGCCGCAGAGGACATCGACCTCGACGCCGAAGTGGAGGTGGTAGGCCGGCGTCCCTTCGGTGGCCCCATGGTAGTGCGGATCGGTTCCGCCGCGGCACTGCGCGAATTCGATTTCGCCGACGAGGTCGCCTCGGCCCTCTGGGTCCACAGCGATGCCGGGCACGCCGGCTGCAGCGTCACGGAGAGCTGAGTGAAGGGTGCGCTGGACGAGCGCCGGGCCGTGCCGCGCCCCGGCGTGCCGGGCTGGAAGGCCTGGTCCGCCGTCGCCGTCGGCGGGCTGATCGGAACCGAGCTGCGTTTCGGCGCCGGCCTGATTTTTCCCGAAGGCGCCGGCGCGGTGCCGTGGACCACGTTGGCGATCAATGTCTCCGGGAGTTTCGTCCTGGCCACCCTGACCACCCTCTGGATCGCGCGGCCACAAACGGCTTTCTGGTTGCGGGCCGGCATCGGCCCCGGCCTCCTGGGTTCCTTCACCACCTTTTCGGCGCTGGTGATCGCCATTGACCAGCAGATCCGCGGCGGCTTCCATGCCACGTGGCTGGCCTACCTCGGGCTCTCGCTCGTCCTGGGCCTCGGGGCCGCCGCGGCCGGCTGGAAAACCGGCAAGGCGATCGCCGACCTCCGCGGCGGTGCCCAATGATGACCGCGCTGGTGGTCGGGGCGTGCGGGGTGGCGGGAGCACTCCTGCGGTTCGCCGTCGACTCCTGGTTTGCGCACCATCAGGGCTCCCGACCGCACTGGCCCTGGGCGACGCTCACGGTCAACGTCGCCGGATCCTTCATCATCGGTTGGTCCGTCGGCCTGACCGGCCACCTGGAGCTGGGCGCCGACTGGCACGCAGCGATCGCAACCGGTCTCGCCGGCGGCCTGACCACCTTCAGCTCATGGACCACCGCGACGGTCCGCCTGGTCAGCGAAGAGCGGTACCGGGCGGCGGCGCTCAACATCGGCGCGAACCTTCTCGCGGGGCTCGCGGCCGCGGCGCTGGGGCTTGCCCTCGCCGGCTGAAAACCTCAGGCCGCCGCCGGTGTGGCGAGGGTAACACCGGGGCGCCCTGGTGGCTTCTGGCCGCCGTCGTTCCCGTATCGTTGAAGGATGGTTACCCGACGTGAAGCAGCCCAGATCCTCGACATTCCCCTGGAAATGGCGCACCGTCACGGCATCCCGCCCCGGCTGTCCGAGGCCGAGCTGGGCGAGCTGCTGGACAACCCGCCGGCGTGGCTGGTCCAGTCCAAGGCAAACCGCACCGGCAAGCGGCCCGTCTGGGTCCAGCTCACCTGTGCCGTCTGCGGATTCTCCGAAGCGGCCCGGCCCAAAAAATGGTGGCCGGAATTCACGTACGTCTGCTGCGTGCACCACGAGGCACGCGAGATCCCGGTGCTCGGGCCCGGGCTCGTGCGCAGTGTGTACGACGGCGTCGGCAGCCGTTTCGCAGGGATCGTGGACGCCGCCGTTCCCGAGGCGTAGCTTAAAAGACGGGGCTACCCCTGGCCCCTGCCGTGAGGGAGAGCACCATGCCTGACAAGACGCCGCACCAGAGCGTGTCGAAGAAGTCGGTTAAAACCATCAAGGAAAAACGGGCAGAGAAGAAGGCGAAACACATCGTCGATGCCCACACCGACCCAGTGGCACACATCAAGAAGCGCTGAAATATCGAGAGGCCGGAAGCCGTTGCTTCCGGCCTCTTGTCGTATTGGCCTGGCACGTCGCTGCGGGCTGGGGGCTCACCCGAAATGGATGATGTGACAATCTCCCGTTGGCGGTTTAGTGGTCTTGGAATCCGACCGAGAGGTCCCATTCCGGGGCCATGTCCGCGGGGCAGTTCCAACCGTTGAGCGGCGCGGCCCCTATCGGAATCATTCGACGCGGGTGGTGACGGCCCGGCGGGGACCGCCCACACTAAGACCAGTGCGCCAGACAGCGTGCTCGACACAGACCGGAGGAATACCAGTGACAATCACACCGGAGACTGAGGCCCACGGGCCGGTCGACTTCGTACTCCTGGAGTTCCCCGTATCGGGACTGACGGGACAGGCGAGTGAGGAACTCGTTAAGCTCGTCGAGCAGGGCGTGATCCGCCTCTTCGATCTCCTCGTCGTCATGAAGAATGACGACGGATCTGTCGAGGTGCTCGAACTCACCGACCCAGGCGGTCCGGCGGCGGGGTTCTCCTACTTCGAGGGAGCCCGGACCGGGCTCTTGGGCGATGACGACATCGCCGAGGCCTCGGCCGCGCTGCTCCCCGGGACTGTGGCCGCGCTGATCGTCTACGAGAACATCTGGGCGGCACCGTTCGTGGCGGCCGTTCGGGACAGCGGGGGCGAACTCATCGCGAGCACTCGGATCCCTGCTCCGGACGTGATGGAAGCACTCGATGCCCTCGAGGCCCTCGACGCCGAGACGACGGCAACCGCCGTGTCGCCGGCACCCGACGCGTAAGACACACAGGAAGCAATCCGACAGGAGAAAATTATGGGACTTCTCAGAGGTATAGGGCGGACGGCGGTGGTTGCCGGGACAGCCAGTGCAGTCAGCGGCCGGGTCCAGCGCCGCCAGGCCAACAAGTTTGCCGAGAAGGACGCCGCGACGGCGGCCAAGCAGCAGGAGGCCTACGATTCGCAGATGGCCCAGCAGGAGCCACCGCCGCAGGCCTACCAGCAGCCGGTCTACCAGCAGCCACCACCCCCTCCCCCGGCTGCCGGCGGCATCTCAAACGAAGCCCTCGAACAGCTCAAGCAGCTCGGGGCGCTGAAGGATCAAGGGATTCTCACGGAACAAGAGTTTGGCGTCCAGAAGGCGAAGATCCTCGGCATGTAGTGCCAAGCAACTGGAAGGAGGAGGGGGAGTGTCGGAAGACGCTTCCCTCCTCTTTGGCTTTAAGCACAAAAGTCCCCGCCGACAGAAGCCGGCGGGGACTTTTGTGAACCCAATACGGGGTGGAGCGCCGTTGCCGGGCCCCTATGTGGAGATGGGGGGAATTGAACCCCCGTCCGATGTCGTGTTGTCAGGGCTTCTCCGGGCGCAGTTTGCATTGGAATTTCTCGGCCCCAGCCATGCTGCAAACAGCTGGCTGATCCGGGCCCAGTCATCTAAGAGTCCCGTTTACCCCGATGACGGAGGTAAACAGCAGTGGCTATCTAAATGACGCCAGGATCCGGGGCAATAGCAACCTCGGGCTGACGGACTGTCTTACTGCTTAGGCAGCGAGAGCGAAGTCAGTGCGTTTTGATTCGGCACTTATTGGTTTGCAGACAGCGTTTACGAGATAATTCTGCATCCTCGGCCCGCTTCACCTGTCGCGACTAACATCGTCGAAACCGATCATCCCCGTATTTTTTTATCAAACCCGGACCGGATACTTTCGAATCCTTCCCGGACTACCAATCATAACGCACCGCCTCCGGGAAACATTCCCGGGCACCGTGACAGCCTGCGGCGCGCTAGCGGCGGTTGCGTTCGCGCATGACGCGCTGGGCCTCGCGCTTGTCCTGCTGTTCGCGCAGTGTCTGGCGCTTGTCATATTCCTTCTTGCCGCGGGCGACGCCGATTTCGACCTTCGCACGGCCGTCCACGAAGTACAGCTGCAGCGGCACGATCGTGAAGCCCGACTCGCGGATCTTGTGCGAGATCTTCGTGAGCTCTTCGCGGTGCAGCAGCAGCTTGCGGCGGCGGCGTGCGGCGTGGTTCGTCCAGCTCCCCTGGTGATACTCGGGGATGTGGATGCCCTCCATCCACAGCTCGTCGTTGTAGAACGTGCAGAAGCCGTCCACCATCGAAGCATGGCCCTCGCGCAGGGACTTCACTTCCGTGCCCATCAGCGCGATGCCGGCCTCATAGGTGTCAAGGACGTGGTAGTCGTGCCGGGCCTTGCGGTTGGTGGCCACTACCTTACGGCCACTTTCTTTGGGCACGGTAGGACTCCTCGGTTTGTTGGTGGTTCACTCCGGCCAGGTGGTGCGGAGTCTTTCCAGTTTACGGCAGGGCGCCCGCCTCAGCGGATGGCCCGCCGGATGGCCTGCCGGATGGCCCGGGCCGGACTACAGCAGGTTCATGGGGTCCACGGCCCGGCCGTTGAGCCAGGTCTCGAAGTGCGAGTGGCAGCCGGTGGAGTTGCCGGTGGTGCCTGAATAGGCGATCAGCTGCCCCTGGTTGACGTGCTGGCCGACCGAGACCGCCACGGAAGTGTTGTGGTAGTAAATCGTGGTCAGCGAGTTGCCCTGGACCACCCCGTGGGAAATCTTCACGTTGTTGCCGCCGCCGTCGTTGGCCCAGCCGGCCGAGAAGACGGTGCCGGCAGCCGCGGCGTAGACGGGCGTGCCGCAGGCGGCACCGAAATCGATGCCTGTGTGCATGTAGCCGCCCTGGCCGTAGAAGTCGATGGTGCCCGGCGGCGTCGCCCGCCAGCCAAACCCGGAGGTGATCGGAATATTGCCGGGGAACGGGTGCTGCAGCCCGAAGGCCGACGGCGAGCCCTGGGCCGGCGGGACATACGGCTGGACGGCCTGTCCCTGCGCCCGGGCGGCGGCCGCCGCGGCCTCGGCAATGCGGCGCTGCTCGGCCAGCCAGGCCTCACGCAGCTTCCGGTCGCGTTCGGCGATCTCGGCGGCGACGGCGTCCTGCTGGGCCTTGACCTGGGCGAGCTGGTTCTGGATGCCGGGCTTGGCGGCCTGGAGTTGGGCGTCGAGCCGGGTGGTGTCGGCAATCAGCTTGTCCACGGCGGCCTTCTTGGCTGCGGCCTCGTCCCGGGCGGCCTTTTCCCGGGCCAGGGCGGCGTCGGCTTTGGCCTTGAGGTCGGTGATTTCAGCCTCGACGGCGGCCAGCCGGGCCTGCGCGTTGACGTTGGTGGCGCTCTGCTGGGTGAGCTTGTCCATCGCGGAGTTCTGGCTGCGCAGGGCCTGGTCCGCGAGGTCGATGGTGTCCGTCAGGCTGCTGCCCTGGTTCGAGCCAAAGAACAGGGACAGGTTGGACGGGACGCCGCCGGACTTGTAGGCCTGCGTGGCGATTTGCCCGATCAGTTTCCGGGTGTCCGCGATCTTCTGCTTGTCCGCTTCCAGCTGCTGCGTGATTTTTGCCTTGTTCTGCTGCGCCAGGTCCACGCGGGCCGCGAGGGCCTGCACTTCCTGGACCGCTCCGGCCACCCGGCCCTGGGCGTCCGTGAGCGCCTGCTGGGCGCCGGGGAGCTGGCCCTGGTACAGGACCAGGTCTGCCGCAGCCTGGGCGATCTTGCCGTCCACGAATTCGAGGGAGTGCTGGACCCGGGCCGCCTCGTCGCGCAGCGCGGCCTGCTGGTCCTCAAGGTCATCGGCGAATGCCGCCGGACTCGAGGCCCCCATGGTCCCGGCCAGGACCAGCGCCAGGGTGGCGCTGATCATCCGGCTGCGGCGCCCCACCAGGCGGAGCCGGAGGGATTGCCGGAGGGGGCGGCGGGCCATCGGTGTCATAAGCATTCCCTTTTCGTTTCGCAAGGCTAGACCCGCAAGTACCGGCGGAGGGTCAGCAGGGAGGAAATTCCGGCCAGGACAACGCCCAGGCCAATCAGGGCAGGTACCAGGATCAGGGTCTGCCCGGGTGAGATAAACGCGGTGTCCGGATACTGCTTGGACAGGACGCCTTCGAGGAAGAAGCGGGCCACGGCCCACAGGGTGCCGGAGGCCAGGGCGGCACCGATCACCGCGGCGATCACGCCTTCGAGGATGAACGGGAGCTGGATGACCATTTTGGACGCGCCCACCAGGCGCATGATGCCTGTTTCCCGGCGGCGGCTGAACGCGGAGAGCCGGATGGTGGTTGCGATCAGCAGGATGGCGCAGATGATCATGACGCCGGCAATGCTCACGGCCACCAGGGACGCGGCGTTCATGGCCGAGAACAGCCGCTCCAGCAGCTGCCGCTGGTCGATCACGGTCTCTACCCCGGCCTGGGAGGAGAAGGTCTCGCTGATGATCTCGTACTTCTCCGGGTCCTTCATGTTGATCCGGAAGGACGCCGGCAGCTGGTCCGGGGTCACGGAGTCAACGATCGGGGAATTGGAGAACTGTTCCTTGAAGTGCTTGTAGGCGTCGTCCTTGGACTCGTACTGGAAGTCGTTGACGTACTGCGCCACCGCGGGCGACTTCAGCAGCGTGCGCAGGTTGTCCTCCTGCTCCGGCGTCGCCGGACCGGTGGCGCAGCCGGGCGCCGTCGAACCGTCACTGCAGAGGAAGATGGCCACCTGGACCTTGTCGTACCAGTAGCCTTTCATCTGGTTGATCTGCAGCTGCAGCATGCCGGCGGCGCCGACGAAGGTCAGCGACACGAAGGTCACCAGGATCACGGAGATCACCATGGACAGGTTGCGGCGCAGGCCGCTGCCGATCTCGCCCAGGACGAATGCAAGCCTCACGCCTGGCCCTCCCCTGCGGTGCGGAACTCGGCGCGGGCTTCGGCGCGCGAGCCGGCCCGGGGCGGGATAACCTGCGGCTGTTCGTCCCGTCCGCTGGCGTCGCGCAGGCGGCGCGACTGGCCCACGACGGGAATCATGGAGGTGTAGAGGGCCTTGGCTTCGTCGCGGATGACGACCCCGTTCTTCAGTTCCACCACCCGTTTGCGCATTTCGTTGACGATGTCGTCGTCGTGCGTGGCCATCACCACGGTGGTGCCGTTCTGGTTGATCTTGTCCAGCACGCCCATGATGCCCATCGAGGTGGTGGGGTCCAGGTTTCCGGTCGGCTCGTCGGCCAGCAGGATGCCGGGGCGGTTCACGACGGCGCGGGCGATCGCCACGCGCTGCTGCTCGCCGCCGGAGAGTTCGTGTGGGAGACGGTTTTCTTTGCCTTCCAGGCCGACGGTCTTCAGGACCTCGGGGACGGTGTCGCGGATGACGCTGCGGCTCTTGCCGATGACCTGCATGGCGAAGGCGACGTTGGCGAAGACGGTCTTCTGCGGCAGCAGGCGGAAGTCCTGGAAGACGACGCCGATTCCGCGGCGCAGGCGCGGCACGCGCCAGCTGGAGATGTTCGCGACGTTCTGGCCGGCCACGTAGACGGCACCGGAGGAGGCGCGGTCCTCTTTGAGGACCAGGCGCAGGAAGGTCGATTTGCCGGAACCGGAGGCGCCGACGAGGAAGGCGAATTCGCCACGGTCGATCTCAAGGTTGATCGAATCCAGCGCCGGCCGCGCCTTCTGGTCATAGACCTTGGTGACATTTTCGAAACGGATCATGGCCCTTAGTACCCTGCAGGACATGACCGCGAGGGCCCGGTTCTGCTGCCGGCGCAAGGGCTTTCGTTTGGGGGAAGTAGAGCTCCGGCCCCTCGACTATACGCACGGGTAACGGCGGAACCGCGCCGGGCGCCGGGCCTACTTCTCGGCGTTGCGGTTGTCCGTCCGCCAGCGGATGCCGGCGTCGATGAAGTCGTCGATTTCGCCGTCGAACACGGCCGAGGTGTTGCCGACCTCGTGCTCGGTGCGGAGGTCCTTGACCATCTGGTACGGGTTCAGGACGTAGGAGCGCATCTGGTCGCCCCACGAGGCCTTGACGTCGCCGGCGAACGCCTTCTTCTCGGCGTCCTCCTGTTCCTTCTTCAGCAGCAGCAGCCGGGACTGCAGCACCCGCAGGGCGGCGGCGCGGTTCTGCAGCTGCGATTTTTCGTTCTGCATCGACACCACGGTGCCAGTGGGGATGTGGGTCAGGCGCACCGCGGAATCGGTGGTGTTGACCGACTGGCCGCCGGGGCCGGAGGAGCGGAAGACGTCCACGCGGATCTCGTTGTCCGGGATGTCGATGGAGTCCGTCTGCTCGATCAGCGGGATCACTTCCACGGCCGCGAACGAGGTCTGGCGGCGGCCCTGGTTGTCGAACGGGCTGATCCGGACCAGGCGGTGGGTGCCGGCCTCGACGCTGAGCGTGCCGAAGGCGTACGGCGCCTTGACCTCGAAGGTGGCGGACTTCAGTCCGGCTTCTTCGGCGTAGGAGGTGTCCATGATGGTCGTCGGGTAGCCGTGGCGTTCGGCCCAGCGCAGGTACATGCGCAGCAGCATTTCGGCGAAGTCCGCCGCGTCCACACCACCGGCGCCCGCGCGGATGGTCACCACGGCTTCGCGCTCGTCGAACTCGCCGGAGAGCAGGGTGACGACTTCAAGGTCGGCCAGCGCCTTGCGGACCGATTCGAGTTCCGCGGCGGCGTCGGCCATGGAGTCGGCGTCGTCCTCGTCCTGGCCGAGTTCCACGAGGACCTCAAGGTCGTCGATCCTGGCCACGAGCTTGTTGAGCCGCTCAAGCTCGGTCTGCTTGTGCGAGAGCTTCGAGGTGATGACCTGCGCCGCGGCGGGGTCGTCCCACAGATTGGGTTCACCGGCCCGCTCGCTGAGCTCGGCGATGTCTTCCTTGAGCGCCTCGACGTTCGAGACGTTCTCGATGGACGTGTAGGTGGCCCGCAGTGCGCGGATTTCAGCGGGAAAATCAATGTTTGCCATGGTTTTTTAAGCCTACGCTATGTGTCCTAGCCGCCCGACCCTGCCGGTTGCCCTGTCACTTTGGGTTGCCCGATAGATGGTTGCCCTGTCACTTTGGGTTGCCCGATATCCGCTTGCCCTGCCACTTTGGGTTGCCTGACGGCCTGGTTGGCAGCATCTACTGATAGGGCAACTGGACTGGCGGGCCAGCGGCTCACCGGCTGAGGCGGGAGCGCGCCGTGGACGTCGCCTCGATCCGGATGCCGTCCGGCACCAGGAAGTTCACCACCGGCGGGTGGACGGCTGCACTCAGGACGACGACGGCGGTGGCGCCGTCCGGGCTGCCCGTGGAGGGCGCCACGCTTAGGGCGCTGAAGCGCTCGAACGCGCCGTTGCGGCCCAGATAGTCGACAGCGGTGCTGCGAACCCTCGCCCCGCTGAGGACGGCGGACGGCGTGCCGCCGGAGTTGCCCAGCTGGCCGAGGGTGAAGCTATCCGCTGCCGCCACCGAGGCACCGTCCGCGAGGGAGAGCAGTTTCTTGTGTTCGAGGTAGACGCTGGAGGCCGCCATTACGACGGTGGCGACCAGCAGGGCAATCAGCATGAAGCCGATGCTCAGCACCAGCACCTGTCCCTCCTGCCGGCAGGGCCCGGGCCGGCCCCTCACCGGAACCTGCCCACCAGCTGGGTTGCCGACGCGCTGAGCTGGCTCGCGTTCAGATGCAGTGCGTCGCTGAACGGCAAAAACGGCAGGGGCACGGTGAGGCGGACGGTGACTGTCACCGCCGAACCGGGAGCCAGACAATCGGCAGGCTCGCAGCGGGTGTCGACGGTGCCGTTTCCCGCCGGCTGGCCGTAATCGGCGAGCGCCAGCAGCACGGCTTGCTCTGCCGCTGCCCGGCCGCTTGCCGCGTCCGGCTGGGCAACATAGACCTTGGCGGCCTGGTCGGCGGCGCCCACGACTGCGTACGAGCCGCCCTGGATCTGGCCCACGGTGATGATGAAGTACACCAGCGGCACCATCAGCAGTGCGGACAGGAAGACGAACTCGACCACGGCACTCCCCTGTTCCGGTGAGGCGTCGTGCTCCGGCCATTCACCGCTGGATAACCGCATGGCCCTTCACCTCCAAGAGCGCCCGGGGACCGATGAAGCCGATGATCGGCAGGGGTGCCCGGACGGTCACCTCGAGTGTACGGATGCCCTGGAACGTCGATTCGCTTGTCCCCACGTCCCGCGCGAAATCCGAATTGAGCGCCGCCGTGATCAGCTGGACAGTCCGTTCCTTGGCGTCCCCGTCGTTGCGGTCGGCCAACGTGCCGTATCTGGCGCCCGAGGCGGCGGCGTCGATCAGCGTATTCCGGACGTGGAGTACCAGGGTGAGCTGGACGATCGCGAGGAAGAGCGAGGTGAGCAACGCACCGATCAGCACGAAGTCCACCACTGCAGCGCCCCGCTCCGCGCCCTTGCGGTTTTTCCCGCTATCGGTCTGGCGCCCGGTCCCCCCGCCCTGGGCTGCCATTGCCTACTGTCCGACCTTGTCCATTGCCTGGTTGAAGAGTCCCTCAAGCGCAGGACCGGCCAGGGCGAGCAGGGCGGCCACGAGGACTGCCGACATGAGCGTGATCATGACCCAGCCGGGGACATCCCCGCGCTGGGGATGGGCGGTTCCCACGTCAGAGTGGTCCGCCGCCCGCGCTTGCGGCGGAGCAGACCACCAGGTCAACATGCTGAGCGCGCAGGCCGCCATTGCAGCCCGGGTTCCGAAGTTCTTCACCGTGTCCTCTTTCCTGGTTCTCTGGTTTTGTGTTTCTGGTTTTGTGTTTTCTGGTTTTCTGGTTTTCTGGTTTTCCGGGGTCCTGTTTTTGGATCTGATGGTTCGTGACATGTCGCAGGCAGATCGTGCACCAGGTGCCCCAGGCTGGCCGGCCAGATGCAGGGCGTCCTTCGTATCCTGTTCCCTCCTCGTATGACTTTTCTTGAGTCCTGCCCGTGCCGGCCGGCGGGCAGCCGCCGGCTGTCCGTCGTCGTCGTTCGCCAGGCTCCTAGAGTCCGAGACTGATGGCGGCCAGACCGGGGAAGACGGCGAAGATGACCGTGAGCGGAAGGACGCCAAAGACAAGCGGCACCATCATGCCGATTTCCTTCTTGCCGGCGGACTCCATCAGTTCCCTCTTGGCTGTGTCCCGGACATCCTGTGCCTGCGCCCGGAGGACGTCGGCGAGGGGTGTTCCACGTTCGACGGCCACGATCATGCCGTCCACGAAACGGAGCAGCGGCCCTTGATCGGTCCTGGACGAGAACTCGTGGAGGGCTTCCACGAGGGGCTTGCCGGACCTGGTCTCTGCGAGGACACGGCCGAATTCCTGCGAGAGCTCACCCCGCGCGCTGCGGCAGACCCTGTCCAGGGCACCGGTGGCACTTTCGCCGGCGCTGACGGCCAAGGCCATGAGTTCGGCGATGCTCGGAAACTCCGCCATCATCCGCGTCTCCCGTTTCTTGATGTGCGCGCCCAACAGGTAGTCCCGGAGCAGGAACCCGCCGACCGCGCTGCCCACGACGGCCACGACGGCGACGAACGGGCTGAAGCGGCCGATCGAGCCGGCGAGCGCCACAACGCCGACGGCGAGGACGAAACCGCCGGCCGCCCAGAGGAGTTGCTCAGCCCGGAAGTCCACGGCTGTTTTGGCGCTGCCGGCGCGGGCGAGCCTGCGGTTTAACGCCGTCGCGCCAAGGTTGATCCGGCCCAGGGACCTGGCACCGTCCCGGAACGCCGGGCGGAGGATCCGCTCGAGCGGCCCAAATGGTGTGACATTCCGCGGGGCGGCCCGCAAAAGCCGGGATTCGAGGCTGTGGGTTCTCAGCTGCGGTTCGATACGTTCGACGAACGTCGTTGGGCGCATGAAGGGAAGCCGGACGAGGACCAGCCACAGGCCCGCCCCGAGCACGGCCCCGCACACCGCGGCGCCGGCCATCAGGCCCGTCATCGGAGGACCCGCTGTTCTTCCGGCAGCGCCCCGATACGCAGCATGATGGCGTAGGACAGCAGGGAGACGGCAAGGCCGCCCAAAAGGACGGCAGCGCCGAGCGGGGTGTTGTACGCCATCACGGCCTCAGGACGGCTGGCCAGCAACACCAGGACAATCCAGGGCGCAGCGACGGCCAGGCGTGCCGCGTTGACGGTCCAGGATTGCCTTGCCTCCAGCTCACTCCGAGTCCTGGCACTTTCCCGCAGGAACTCCGCGAGGGTGCCCAGCAGCCTCCCGAGGTCCGAACCGCCCACCTCCCGGGTGAGCCGGAGGGCCTCGACGATCCGGTCCGCCACGGGATCGGCCAGACGGTCCTTGAGCCGGGTGAGTGAGGGATCGAATTGGCCTCCCGACCGGTAGTCGGAGCCAAAGTCCACAAACACGTGGCGCAGCTCCACGGGGCCCTTGTCGCCTAGCTGGATAAGAGCCTCCGGCAGCGACAGGCCGGCCCTGATGGCTGAACGCAAATGATCAACGACGTCGGGCCAGAGCTGGCGGAGGACAGCCGTGCGCTTTCTGGCACGCCACCGGACCATCGCCATCGGCAGCCATCCGCCAAAGAGGCCAAAGCATCCCGAGATCGGCCATGACCCGGTAACTGCGAAGAACGCGAGCGTTGTGAAGGCCCCGAGTCCAAGGCACGAGGCGAGTAGCCCTGCCGCGCTGACCTTTTCGATGCCCGCCGACCGCAGGAGGTCCTCAAGCCGGCTGGTCCGGGTCCTGCGCCGCACGCTCTCAGGCGTCTCCCACGCGGACCACCAGATCAGCAGGAGGCCGGCGCCGCCCAGCATCCCGACCAGCGGCGCCATCACCGCTGCTCCAGCAGCGCCGCGACGTCGTACCCGGAGCGGGCAAACTTTTCCGCGGCGGGCATGGAGTTGGCCTTGGGCAGAAGGTGCCCGTCCGACATCGTGAACACCATGGATGACTCGATGATCCCGTTTTCCACCCGGCGGCCCAGGGACAGGATCTCGGTGACCTGTCGGCGCCCGCTGATGTGCCTGCTGCAATGGACCACCAGATCGATGCAGGACGCGACGGTGGGCACTACGAACGCGCTGGAGATGTTGTCGCCGGCGAGCAGCGGAAGCGTGCAGATTTTCGTCACGGCATCATGGGCGGAGTTCGCATGCACGGTGCACATCCCGGGCAGGCCGGAATTCAAAGCGATGAGCATGTCCAGGCTCTCGGCCTCCCGGACTTCCCCGACCACCAGCCGGTCCGGCCGCATGCGCAGGGCCTCCTTGACCAGGCGGCGCAGCGGAATCTCCCCCTGCCCCTCCAGGTTCGGCTGACGGCACTGAAGACCGACGACGTCGCGGAGCGGCAGCTGCAGTTCAAAGATTTCCTCCACCGTGATGACCCGTTCGCGGGTGCCGATGCTGGCGGCGAGGCAGTTGAGCATGGTGGTTTTGCCCGCCTGGGTGGCGCCCGAGACCAGGATGTTGAGGCCGCTGGCGACGGCCGCGCCGAGGAACCTGGCCGCCTGCGGGGTGAGCGTTCCCAGCTCCACCAGGTGCTCGAGCCGGCTGGCTTTGACGACGAACTTGCGGATGTTGATGGCCCAGTGACGCCGGGTGACGTCCGGGATCACGACGTGCAGCCTGGAGCCGTCCGGGAGCGCCGCGTCCACAAACGGCGAAGACATGTCCAGGCGCCGGCCTGAGCTCTTCAGCATCCGTTCCACAAGGTCCCGGACCTGCTGGTCCGTCAGCGAAACAGAGGTCAGTTCCGATTCGCCGTTGCGCGCTACATAGATTTCATTCGGCGCGTTGAGCCAGATTTCCTCGATGCCCGGGTCGTCAAGGAGCGGCTGGAGCGCACCAAAGCCCGCCACAGCGTCGAAGACGAATCTCCGGGCCGACTCCAACGGGCCCAGCGGGGGCAACGGCGCCAGGAGGGCCCGTTCGTCGTAGTCGCTGACAGCCGCCTCGACCAGGCGCCGGACTTCGCCGCTCTGCTGCAGTGGATCCAGCCCGCGGCGACGGATCAACTCACGGACTTCGTCTTCGACGATGCGCACAGCCTCCACGGTGCCCCCCAATATGACCGCTACCCCTCCCCCTGGGGCAGTGCAACTGGGGTTAAAACTAGAGGAGCCCGGGGTTCCCGACAAGGGCGTTTAACGACGCTTGTGGATAAGTTACCGGCAACGGGCCCGGGTCACCCCTCCTCCGCCTGCTCGACTAAACTCGGACTTTAGCCAACAGAAAGGTCGAACGTGCCACAGCTGAGCGTGCTGCTCCCCGTCAAGGACGGGATGCCCTACCTGAAATCAACCGTTGCCAGCACCCTGCGCGCAATGCCGCGGGACTCGGAACTCCTTGTTCTGGACGATGGCAGCACCGACGGCACCGAGGCCTTCCTCTCAGGCATGAGTGACAAGCGGCTCAAGGTCTACCGAAATGAGCAGTCAGCCGGCGTCGCTGCTGCTTCGACCGCCATGCTTTCGCGGGCCAGCGGCGAACACATTGCCCGCATCGACGGCGACGACATCTGCCTGCCGTGGAGGTTCGCCGTCCAGCGGCGGGCCCTCGAGGGCGTGGACATGGTCTTCTCGCAGGCTCTCATGATCAACGCCAAGAGTGTTCCGTTCAGGCCACGCTTCGAGCCGGGCATCTCCGCTGAGGCCATGCCCCTGCATCTGCTGCTGACGAACGTGCTGATGAACCCGACGATGTACGCCTCCCGCGCCGCCCTGGAGTCGCTCGGCGGGTACCAGGCGACCCCGGCAGAGGACTATGACCTGTGGCTTCGTGCCGCCACAGCGGGGCTGCGCATGCGTCGCATTCCGCGGCTGCCAACCATTGCCTACCGCCGCCACCAGACCCAGTTGAGCCAGACCCGAGCCTGGTCGGACGAGAACGGGGACAAAGTCCTCGCGGAATCCTTCAGCAAGCTGGCGGCGGACCGGATCGGCTTCCACGGATCGGCTTCCACGATCCTGTACAACCGGCCGACTGCGGGAAAGCCGTACCCGGAGGATCCCGACATCGCTGAATTCGCCCGTTGCATGATGGAGGCGGCCAGCCGGCTTGGCGAGCGCGACCGCCGCGGCGTCGAGGCGCGGCTGAGGTCCAGCTACCACCTCTGACTCAATGGATCCGCTAGTCGGCCTGAACTCCGGCGGCCTCGGCAACCGCGGTGTAGCCCTGCGGGTTCCTGCTTTGCCAGCGCCAGTGGTCCTCACACATTTGTGCGAGGTTGCGGTGCGCTGACCAGCCCAAATCCGCCAGGGCCGCCGACGGGTCGGCGTAACTGACGGCGGCGTCGCCGGGCCGGCGCGGCGCGAATTCGTAGGGCACCGGGTGGCCGGCCGCCGCGCCGAACGCATCGATGACTTCGAGCACGGAGGAACCCCGGCCGGTGCCAAGGTTCCAGCGGAACACCCCTGCTTGGTCGCTGAGGTAGCCCAGGGCGGCCAAGTGGCCGGCGGCGAGGTCCATCACGTGGATGTAGTCCCGCACTCCGGTGCCATCCGGCGTCGGGTAGTCGTTGCCGAAAACCATCACTTTTTCGCGGCGACCCACGGCCACCTGGGCCACAAACGGCAGAAGATTGTTGGGGATGCCACTGGGGTCTTCACCGATGAAACCAGACTCGTGGGCGCCCACGGGGTTAAAGTAGCGCAAGAGGGCGATGCTCCAGCGGGGATCGGCGGCTGCCAGGTCTGAGAGGATGTCCTCGATCTGTTCCTTGGTGCGGCCGTAGGGGTTGGTGGCATCCAACGGCGCCTTCTCGATGAGGGGAACTTCATCCGAGGCACCGTAGACAGTCGCGGACGAGCTGAAGACCAGGCGGCGTACCCCCGCGGCGTCCATGCCGTGCAACAGGTTGAGGGTGCCCACGACATTGTTCTGGTAGTACATCAGGGGTTTCTCGACGGATTCCCCCACTGCTTTGAGCCCGGCGAAGTGGATCACAGCCTCGAATCCGCCCTCGGCAAAAACGGCGTCGAGGCTGGGAGCGTCAAGAAGGTCGACCTCCCGGAAGTCCACGGTCCTGCCCGTGAGCTGCTCCACACGGCGCAGGGACTCCACGCTGGAATTCATTAGGTTGTCCAGGACCACAACCTCGTGCCCCGCTTCGAGGAGGGAAAGAGTCGTGTGGGATCCGATGTAGCCGGCGCCGCCGGTAACCAATACCTTCATGAATGACAGCTTAGGAGGATCGGCCGGCCACCGCGAACTCGACCAAGGCCCGCCGAGTCAGCATCCCAAAGCCGAACGGCTCCCGGACAGCCTACGAATTCAAGCCTCCTGAAGGTAGCAGCGATCCCACCCGCCACATGAGCAACATCAGGATCAATGGTCCCAATCGAGTGACGGTGCTAGGGTGAGCGCCATGAGTCAGACATTCTCTTCGTTCGGTGGTTCCTGACGCATCCGAACAAACCTGAGGCATATATGCGGCGCTCGCGAAGCGCACCATCGTTCCGGAGCAGAAAATGAAGCGGACCCAACTTCCCCACGGCAACTATTTCGCCAGACGCGCAGGGAACATATTGTTACTCGTTTCGCTATTGGTTGGTCCTGGACTGGCAGCGCCCTCCACAGCCGCCGAGCCACCGATCCCAAAAGTTGCGACGCCGACGTCGAGCACTGCTTCCTCGCCTCCAACGCCAGCGCCCGTTGCTACAGCCGATGCGACGCCGATGCCCTCCGGCCAGACGACGACGCTGCCGGCTCCCGCGCCCTCACCAACCACGACTGCCTCGACGCCGAATTCGTTCCCACGCACCGGTCCACCCGATGCGGCCGCGATGGCTGCGGCAATCGGCGCTGGAGGCGCCGAGATGGGGCAACGATCGGCCCGCGTTGCGGGGACGGCTGTCGCAGGTCCGGGTGCTACCGGCAGGACCCTTGCCACCGAGGCTGTGGCAGCGGAAGGCACATGGCAGCCGACGTTCGGAATCCAGGGCCTTGATGTGAGCGGCCATCAGGCCTCGGTCGACTGGCAACACCAGTGGGATTTGGGCGCACGCTTCGCCTATGTCAAGGCAACAGAAGGCGACTACTACTCAAGCGAGACCTTCGCCTCCCAGTATCAAGGTTCCCGGGGTGTTGGGATGGTCCGAGGCGCCTACCACTTCGCGATCCCCAATTGGTCTTCAGGGGCGGACCAAGCACGCTACTTCGTTAACAATGGCGGTGGATGGAGCGCTGACGGTTACACACTGCCACCGGTGCTCGATATTGAATTCAACCCCTATGCCGGCCGCACCATCAGTGGCTTCTTCTTTGGCAACAACTGTTATGACATGTCTGCTGCCCAGCTAACATCCTGGGTACGGGATTTTGGAAACACCATGCTTTCGCTAACGGGACGCTTGCCCGTGATTTACACCAATACCTCATGGTGGAAGCAGTGCACGGCAGATGCACGGGCGTTCGGGGACTACCCGCTATGGGTGGCCGCATACCCGTTGGCCCCAACGAACAACGTCGGACTCATACCCTCAAGTTGGGGCAACTACAGCATCTGGCAGTACAGCAGCACCGGGCCCTTTACAGGTGATTCGAATGTTTGGAATGGAGACTACGCCGGCCTGAGACGCTTCGCGGCTGGATATAGCATCACCGGAGCAATCGCGTCCGCATGGGCTGCAGCTGGGGGCGGGGACGGCAAACTCGGCTACCCCGTCACGAACGAGATCTGCGGCCTGGCCGGCGGCGGCTGCTACCAGCGCTTCCAGGGCGGAACCATCCATTGGTCGCCCGCCACCGGCGCCCACGCCACCTGGGGCGCCATCCGCACAGCCTGGGGCGCCTTGGGCTACGAAAACGGCAAACTCGGCTACCCAACCAGCAACGAGATCTGCGGCCTGGCCGGCGGCGGCTGCTACCAGCGCTTCAAGGGCGGAACCATCCATTGGTCGCCCGGCGCCGGCGCCCACGCCACCTGGGGCGCCATCCGCACAACCTGGGGCGCCTTGGGCTACGAAAACGGCAAACTCGGCTACCCAACCAGCAACGAGATCTGCGGCCTGGCCGGCGGCGGCTGCTACCAGCGCTTCAAGGGCGGAACCATCCA
>NZ_JBFUAR010000032.1:0-35517 GCF_056406175.1 Arthrobacter sp. P1_D12 | reverse complement strand
GCGTTCGCGGGGGCCGTTCGCGGGGCCGGGCTGCGTTCGCGGGGGCCGTTCGCGGGGCCGGGCTGCGTTCGCGGGGGCCGTTCGCGGGGCCGGGCTCCGTTCGCGGGGGCCGTTCGCGGGGGCAGCGCGGCCTGGCTTGTTTCCCCTGCCTACCCTGTTTACCCCAGCGCGGGGTCATTGCGTCCCATCTTCAGCAGTGGGGAGGACGCAGTGGCCCCGCGCTGGCTCTATCTGCGGCGGCGGATCGCCCCCGCCCGCTGGACATGCCCTCCGCTAACACCCAGGCCCGGACATATGCCCCATATGTCCGGGCCTTGGTGTTAGGAATGGACATGTCCCTTCGGGTGGCTTCTCGGCGCTTGGGAACGAATGAGCATGTCCCCCGGCCGGTCCAGGCAGCCCCGGGTCGCACGGGACATGCCCTCCCCCCATTCCGAAGCCTGGACATATCCCCCATATGCCCACTCTTTGCCGCGAAAAATGAGCATGTCCCGCGGAAAGAATGAGCATGTCCCCGGCACTGGCCATCAGCCCACTCGATGGCACAAAAAATGGACATGTCCCCCGGATAGGGAGGGCATGTCCATTTTTTATGCGGGGGTCTCTTGGGGGTCTCTTGCGCTGGTCCCTTGTGCGCGAACCGCAGCCCGAGTGTAAGAGCCCTAACCGAGTGGGCGAGCCCTAGTGGAAGAAGTGGCGGGCTCCGGTGAAGTACATGGTGATGCCGGCGGCGTTGGCTGCGGCGATGACTTCCTCGTCCCGGACAGAGCCGCCGGGCTGGACGACGGCGCGCACGCCGGCGTCGACCAGGATCTGCAGTCCGTCGGCGAACGGGAAGAACGCGTCCGAGGCCGCAACGGCGCCCCGGGCCCGCTCCGGCGAAGCGGCGGCGCCTGGTTCTGCCTGAACGGCAGCCGCCCCGCCTGCACCCTCGACGTCGGACTCAACCGTGACGCCGAGGGTGTTGGCGCGCTCGACCGCGAGCTTGCAGGAATCGAGCCGGTTGACCTGACCCATGCCGATGCCGACGGCGGCACCGTTGTCCGCGAGCAGGATGGCGTTGGACTTCGCCGCGCGGCACGCGGTCCAGGCGAACGCGAGGTCGGCCAGGGTGGCGGCGTCGGCGGCGTCGCCCGCGGCCAGGGTCCAATTCGCGGGGGTGTCGCCGTCGGCGTCGACCTTGTCCGTGGCCTGCACCAGCATGCCGCCGGAGACCTGGCGGAACTCGGTCGGGTAGCGGCCGTATCCGTCCGGGAGGGCCAGGAGGCGGATGTTCTTCTTCTTGGACAGGATCTCCACTGCCTCGTCGTCGAAGCCCGGCGCGATGACGACCTCCGTGAAGATGCCGGCGACGGTCCGTGCCATCCCGGCGGTGACGGTGCGGTTCGCGGCGATGACGCCGCCGAACGCGGACACGGGATCACAGGCGTGGGCCTTGGCGTGGGCGTCGGCGATCGGGTCGGCCGCCGACGCGGACCCCACGGCCACGCCGCACGGGTTGGCGTGCTTGATGATGGCGACGGCGGGCTCGGCGAAGTCGAAGGCGGCGCGCAGGGCGGCGTCGGCGTCGACGAAGTTGTTGTAGCTCATGGCCTTGCCGTGCAGCTGGTCGGCCTGGGCGATGCCGGCCGGGGCGGCCTTGTCCACGTACAGTGCGGCCTGCTGGTGCGGGTTTTCGCCGTAGCGGAGCACCTCGGAGCGTTCCAGGGCCAGGCCGGCGTAGGCGGGCCAGTCGATCACGCCGTCGCCGTCCTCGTCGCGGAACTGGCTGGCGGTCCAGGTGGCCACGGCGGTGTCGTAGGCCGCGGTGTGCGCGAACGCCTTGGCGGCGAGCCTGCGGCGGGTCTTCAGGTCAAAACCGCCCGAGGCTGCTGCCTCCACCACGGCACCGTAGGATGCCGGGTCCACCACGATGGTGACGGCGGCGTGGTTCTTCGCGGCGGAGCGCACCATCGCGGGGCCCCCGATGTCGATCTGTTCGACGACGTCGTCCGGCGCGGCACCGGACTTCACGGTCTCCACGAAGGGGTAGAGGTTGACGATGACGAGGTCGAACGGCTCGATCTCCATGTCCGCCAGGGTCTGCATGTGGGCCGGGACGCGGCGGTCCGCGAGGATGCCGCCGTGCACGCGCGGGTGCAGGGTCTTGACGCGGCCGTCCAGCATTTCCGGGGAGCCGGTGACTTCCTCGACTTCCTGCACGGGGATGCCCGCGGCGGCGATCTTCTTGGCCGTGGAGCCGGTGGAGACGATCTTGACGCCGGCGGCGTGCAGGCCCTGAGCGAGCTCCTCCAGACCGGTCTTGTCGTAGACCGAAATCAGTGCCCGGTGGATGGGGACTCGGTCGATGGATACACGGTCAAGCTGAGTGAAGCTCACAAAAGTCTCCGTCTTATATCGCGGCGGGGCCGCGGGTGGTGGGGATGCGGCAAGTTTATCGCGTCCCGCCGCCGGGCCCTCCCGCGCGCCGGAGTGTGAAGCACGCGCGGGCCGCGGCCCGGCCACGTAGAGTTTTCACAGGAGGCCAAGATGAACACGTACACCACTGTGCCCAGCGGCGAACAGGTGGTCCAGGAACTGCCGTGGCGGTGGAAGGTCCAAGGCCGGATCTTCCTGATCGGCGGGCTGGGCTTCATGTTCGATGCCTGGGACGTGACCCTCAACGGCATCCTCATTCCGTTGCTGTCCAAGCACTGGTCACTGAGCCCGGGCGATGCCGCCTGGATCGGCACGGCGAACCTCAGTGGCATGGCCCTGGGCGCGTTCGTCTGGGGCACCATCGCGGACACCATCGGCCGCAAGAAGGCCTTCACCGCGACCCTCCTGATTTTCTCCATCTTCACCGTGCTCGGCGCCTTCTCCCCCGACTTCATGTGGTTTGTCGTGTTCCGGTTCCTGGCCGGGTTCGGCCTGGGCGGCTGCATCCCGGTGGACTACGCGCTGGTGGGCGAGTTCACCCCGCGCAAACAGCGCGGCCGGGTGCTCACCGCGATGGACGGCTGGTGGCCGATCGGCGCGGCCCTCTGCGGTTTTGTCTCCGCCGGGCTGGTCGCGGCCTTCGCGGACTGGCGGCTGACCATGCTGGTCATGGTGCTTCCGGCGCTGCTGGTGTTCTGGATCCGCCGCAGCGTGCCGGAATCCCCGCTGTTCCTGATCCGCAAGGGCCGCCGCGACGAGGCCGCCAAGGTGATCGACGCCCTGGTCCAGGCCACCGGCGCCGAGGCCCGCGTCTACAGCCTGCCGGCACCGCAGGATGCGCCACGCCTCTCGGCAGGGAGCGCGTGGACGCAGTTGCGCGCCCTCTGGCAGTTCAACTGGAAGATCACGACGGCGGCATGGGCCCTGTTCTTCAGCATCCTGCTCGTCTACTACCTGTCGCTGACGTGGATGCCGCGGATCCTGATCGGCGCCGGCTTCGAGGAGTACAAGGCCTTCCTGACCACGGCGTCGATGGCCGCCGTCGGACTCCTGGGCGTGGTGGTGGCCGCCCTGCTGGTGGAGCGGGTGGGCCGCAAGTGGATCCTGGCGATCACCGGCCCGCTGTCCGCGCTGACGCTGGTGATTGTTGCGATCGTGGTGGACATCCCCACCGCCGCCGTCTTCTGGCTCCTGGTGTTCGGCTTCGTGGTGCAGGTGGCCATCCCGGTGCTCTACACCTACGTCTCCGAGCTCTACCCCACGGAACTGCGCGGCTCCGGCTTCGGCTGGGCCTCGACGTTCTCCCGGCTCGGCGCCGGGTTCGGTCCGCTGATCTTCGCGGCCTTCCTGTGGCCGGAACTGGGGCTCGCGACGTCGTTCGCACTGGCTGGCGGCCTCGTGCTGCTCTCCGTGCTGTGGATGGCGTTCTTCGCCCCCGAGACGAAGCAGCGCCGGCTCGAGTAACGCGCCCACCACCCGATGCGCTATCACTTCAGGCTGTTCTGGGCGCTGATAGCCACCCCAAGTGATAGCGCATCGCGGGAACCAGGCAGCGCCGAAATCAGGCGGGGGTGTGGTCCGCGGCGAGGGAAGCGAGCGTGGAGACCAGGAGTCGGCGTTCCACCACCTTGATGCGCTCGTGCAGGGATTCCTCGCTCTCGCCGTCCCCGACCGCCACGGCTTCCTGCGCGATGATGGGGCCCGTGTCCACCCCGGCGTCGGCCCAGTGCACCGTGCAGCCGGTGACCTTCACGCCGTAGGCCAGCGCGTCGCGGACACCGTGGGCGCCGGGGAAGGACGGTAGCAGCGCCGGGTGGGTGTTGAGGTATTTGCCGCCAAACGCGTCGATGAAGTCGGCGCTGACAATCCGCATGAAGCCCGAGGACACCACCACATCCGGGGCGAAGCCGGCGACGGCCTCGGTCAGGGCCGCGTTCCAGGCTGCCCTGTCCGGGTAGGCCTTGAAGTCCACCACAAACGTGGGAATCCCGGCGGCGGCGGAGCGTTCCACCCCGAACGTCCCTGGCCGGTCGGCGCCGACGGCGGCGATCTCGACGTCGAGCGCGCCAGACTTCACGGCATCGATTACTGCCTGGAGGTTGGAGCCGGTGCCGGAAACGAGGACAACTATGCGCATGGTCCTAGCTTATGGGGCCGCTCGCGTAGGCTGGAAAACATGAATCCCCCCACGGAATCCGGCAGCGGCCAGCCAGACCGGCAACCGGCCGGCCAGGCAGCACAAGATTCCGCGCGGCTAACGCACACCCTGTTCCGGCTGTTCGTCATCGCGGTGCTGGGCTCGTTCTTCGTCTTCCAGCTCGACGTGGGTTACGTGTGGCTGACGGCGCTGCTCACGGTGGCTGGGATTGTGCTGGGCATCGTGGTCCTGGTCCGGGCGGTGAAATACAAGGAATCGCGGCTGGTTCTGTACGGCGCGATCTCCGGGCTGGTGGCTTCGGCGGTGATGCTGCTGGTGGTCCTGGCCTCGACGCTGTTCTTCAACCAGATCCGCGATTACCAGCAGTGCGTCCGCTACGCCCTGACGCAGCAGGCAACCTCGGAATGCAGGACGCAACTGGAGAAGTCCCTGCCGACGCAACTGCCCACGCAGCTGCGCTAACAGCTGCACCCACTCCGCGCTAGCGGCTGCTGACCGTCTCCAGGTCTGCCTCGCGCAGCTTCTGCTGGCGTTCCAGCCACGGTCCGGCCGCGTAGCCGATCACGACGCCGCTCCCGACCTCCGCGGCCACGAACAGTGCCGTGCGCAGCGGGTCGGGCCCGATCTCCGTCAGCCGACCGATGCCGGCCGAACCGCGGGCCAGCCAGGCGAGCCCCGCCGCGAGCAGCCCGGCGACGGAGCCGATCACCGCACCCAGCACCAGGGTGGAGGCGGCGGCGGTAAACCAGCGGGCCCGGATCTTGATGGACAGCCATTCATCGAAGTGGTTTTCGCCTTCGCGCAGGAACCACCAGCCGGCCAGCGCCCCGGCCAGCGCCGGCACCACCAGGGCCACGAAGCCGAAGTCGAGGGAACCGGCCGGCAGCGCGGCGAACACCGGAACGGACGGCAGCGGCCCGACGGCGGTCCCAAGTGGTCCGGCCAGCGACCCGACGCCCAGGGCGAACCCCGCGCCGGAGATCCAGGCCAGGGCAAAGACGACGAGGTTGGGCAGGAAGCCGAGCTGCACGATGGTGAGGACACCGCCGCCCATGGCCCCGGCGTCGAGCCCTTCATAAACGGCGACCACAAGGTTCCAGTGGATGAAGAGGTCGACGGCCAGCAGCGCGGCGGACATCGCCAGGCTCGCCATCAGCGCCACCGATCCGGCTTTGATGGCCGAGCCCAGGTAGGATCCGGCCCAACGCGAGTGCTGGCTGGTACGGGACAGCCAGGCCACGGCGTCGACGCCGATCAGCCGGCTCCATGACCCGGCCTCGCGGCGCGCGCCCACCACCATGCCGAGCCCGAACGGGACAAGGGGAATGAATGCGGCGGCCCACAGGCTGATGCCGACGTCGGCCGTGCGGCAGACGAAACCCGTCGCAATCCCGAATCCGGCGTACGCCAGCCAGGAGCCGAGCAGCGCCTGCCAGAGCTGGTCCGTATATGAGGCGCGGGCAAGGCGCCGTCCGGCGCGCCAGGCGAGCAGGAACGGGATGAGGGCCAGGCCCAGCGGGATGAGCGAGAGCGTCCCGGATTCCGGCTGCGCGGCGGACCCGGCACCGGCGGTGTCCAGCAGCAGGGGCACGCCGTGGATCAGCAGCCAGGCCTGGCCGGCCAGGCGCGCCAGGACATCGAATCCGTCATGCTGGAATCCGGCCGTGGCCCAGACCATGACGATAGGGGCCACCACCACGAGGGCGGAAATGACGGCGGCCTGGGCGGACTCGAGGGCACCCTGCAGCCACAGGGGCATGGGAAGGCCACGTTGTCCGGTCTGATCAGCGCGCAGTTTCATCGAGATCCATGGTGCCACGGGCCCGGCACCCGGCCGGTTTCCGACAGGCACATTGGCCGGATCCGCCGGATTTGCCGTCGGGGGCCCCCGGCGCTTTTTGCACACCCCGGTCGTAAAATTGTAAATGTCCGCAATCAGTGGTTGGAGGCAGATAATGACTACCGCATCTCCTCATGCGCACGGCGTTCATTTTGGTCGGACAGATGTACAGAACGTCGGCATGGGTGCAGGTATCGTCCTGATCGTCGTGGGCATCTTGGGGTTCATCCCCGGCATCACTACGAATTACAGCGAACTGAGGTTCTTCGGGCCCGATTCCAAGGCCCTGTTCCTGGGCCTGTTCCAGGTGTCGATGTTGCTGAACATCGTTCAGCTCGCGATCGGCGCCACCGGCCTGACCATGTCCCGGACTGCCATGGGCGCCCGGAATTTCCTCATGGGCTCCGGTCTGCTGTACATCGTCCTTAGCATTTACGGTTTCATCGTCGGCGTGGATTCGGCGGCCAACTTCCTGTCGCTGAACACCATGGACAATTGGGCCTTTATGGTGATGGGCGTAGTAATGGCCGGCGCAGGCTGGCTGATGACAAGGCACCTGGAAGAAGACGTAAAGACCCGGTCATCAACCCCCGGGACATAGGGAGCCGCGAATGAGTAACGTTTCATAGTATTCAGAAAATTCGTACTACCTGCTGGTGCAGTGGTTTAGCGGAAACGCGGCCGCTGCACCAGCTTTCTGTGTGGCGTCTGGGGCTGCCCGACGGCGGAGCCTCCCGGCACGCCGGAAGGCCGGGACTTTGTGAGTCCCGGCCTTCCGTGATGCCCTGCCGCTGCCGTTGCCGCCGGTGATGATGCGGGTGCCGCGGCGGCTCGTTAGCTTGCGTGTTCCTGAACGCGGGGCGGAACAGTGTCCCATTCCGTTTCGGTGGCACGCATCCAGGGAAAGGGCAGCAGTTCCTTGATCCGGACCTTGCCCACCTCGCCCCCGGCATCGACCAGTACAGACGTCTCGGTTCCGTAAGAACGCAGCAGCTCCCGGCAGAGGCCGCACGGGTTGGTGACTTGGGGGTGTCCCTGCCCGTCCATGCTGACGGCCACCACGGAGTGGATTGCTGGCTCCTGGGCCATGCGGGCATTGGCGAGGGCGCTGGATTCGGCGCACACATTGATGCGCTTGGCGCCAATGTGCAGTCCGAGATAGATGGCCCCCGATTCACCGCGCATGGCGGCCGCCACCCGGTGGTTCTCGCTGTGGTGGGCGGTGAGCAACAGCGCGCGCGCTGCCTCGTAAAGCTCCACGTCGGAGGCGTCGAGATCAAAGGAGATCACGTTTACCTGCAAACCGTTTGTGTCCGGGCGACTGGCGTTCATGAGGGTTCCCACTTTCCGTTCCTGCTTACCGCTGTTCTTGCGTGCCTGTGTTCTGGCCTGGCTGTTTTGGTAACTGGCTGTCCTCGTAACCGGCCGTGGTCGTGGCCGGCTGCGTGCTCTACCGGCCGATGAAGATGCCGTTCTTCTTCCGGGCGAGCAGGTAGAAGACGATGCTGAGCGCCGACAGGACGGCCACGTAAACGGGGAAGATCCAGGAGGCGTTCATGGACTGGAGCCAGACCAGGAGGTAGGAGGCCGTGCCACCGAAGAGGGCGACGCCCAGGCCGTAGCCGAGCGCGGTGCCGGCACCGCGGCAACCCTTCGGCATCAGGGAGCTGGTGACCACGTTGTACAGGGTCATGTTCAGGACCAGTACAACCGAGCCGCCGAGGAGGACGGCCGCGAAGCCGGCGATGCCGGGCTTGACGTACATCAGCATCAGGAACACGGACGGAATGGCCAGCGCACGGGTGATCAGGAACCACTTGGACATTGACTTGCCGTCAGCGACCTTGCTGATGATGAGGCTGCCGACAACCAGCACGACGCCGAGGATGGTGGTGAGCGCGAAGACGGCGGTTGCGTCCTCCTTGAAGCCGGTGCGGGCCGCCGTGGGGAGGCCGGTGTTCCAGGCGTAGTTGTAGGCCTGCGCCGCGCCGACGACGAAGGTGATGGCCAGGACGCTGAGCCAGTGCTTGCGCACTCCACCCCAGACGGTCTTGGCGGAGTTGTTCGCCAGTTCTTCCGGCTTCATGGTTTCCGGAAGCGTCCGGCGAAGGTAGACAACGACGAAGCCGAAGGCTGCGCCGACGATGAACGGCACACGCCATCCCCAGTCGGCCATGACGGCCCCACCGAGCATCAGGGACGAGAGGTAGCTGACCAGCGAGGCGAGCAGGATGCCTGCGTTGACGTAGAAGGAGATGATGCCGGCGACAAAGCCCTCGCGTCCTTCGGGGACGAGTTCGACGGCGTGGGCGGTGGACAGCGGAGCTTCGACACCGGTGGAGATGCCCTGAACGATGCGGCAGACCAGCAGGATGACGCCGGCCGCGGGGCCAATCTGGTCATAGGTCGGTGACACGGCAATGATCAGGGTGGTGATCGCCATCATCATGATGGACCAGAGCATTACCCGCCGTCGTCCGATCCTGTCGGCGAAGGTGCCGAGCAGGATGCCGCCCAGCGGACGGAACGCGAAGCCGACGGCAAAGACTGCCAGCGCGCTCAGCGTCGCGGCAACGGGGTCCTGCGACGGGAAGAACTTGGGTCCGATGAAGGCCGACAGCAGGCCAAAGACCATCCAGTCGTACCATTCCAGGGTGTTTCCAAGTCCAAGGCCGAGCAGTCCCCGGCGGACGTCCGGAGATAGCCGGGACTTGCGGCCGGTCTCCAGGTCAGTCTTGACGACAGTGTCAGTCATGATTCCTTTTTCCTTCCCCTGCACTTTCGGGGTGCGTGAGGGTACGGATTGCCGGCGGGCACCCCTGTTGGGGTCGCCGGCAATCGAAACTATCGTTTGGCTTGGTCCGCGGGGCGGGACCGGCTCACCTCATGGGAGGCGAGTTAGCCCAGATAGCTACGCATGCCTCTTCGTAGCGCTTGAATGCAAACGGGCCATCCAGCTCGGCAACAAGGAACTGGTCCCTGGTGACCGGCCAGCATCGTGTTCTGCGGATGGCTTGGCAGATGTCACGGCAGCTTTGCTTAAGGAAGGGAACGGGTTCGCGGGTCGGATGCACCTTCCGCCAGAAGGCTGTGCGCCCTAACCTGTTTGAAGCGTTCTTCCCCAAAGTGTTGCGGCTCACACAACTATATTGAAGATCTTCACAGAGTCAATGGTTTTAGGAGAAGTCCCGCCCGCCCGCAGCGGGCCGGGCCCAGGCCGGGTGACAAAGCCCCACGTCAGGCGCAGATTCAGCCCGGAACCGTAAAAATATTTACTAAAACCTTGATTCGCTAAAAGTTTTCACTATAGTTATGTGTGTTAGCTCACCAAGAGAGAGTCGGAGCATGACCAACGAAATCGTCACGGGACATTCCCCCGCCGGCACAAGCGTCCTTCTTGCCACCGTCGGCAACAAGGTCCGCAACATGCGCAAGGACAAAGGAATGACCCTCGCGAAGCTCTCGGAAGTCACTGGCCTCAGCCCGGCGATCGTCAGCCAGATCGAACGCGGACTGGCCAATCCCTCTTTCACCACCTTGGCGCAGCTGGCACACGGCCTGGACATTCCGGTGGGGAAGTTCTTCCTCGGACAGGAGGAAACCAGGTCCCCCGTGGTCCGCAAGGCCGAGCGGCGGAACCTCAAGGGCGTCACCAAGAAGTCCGTCGGTGAAGCAGTCTATGAACTGCTCACCCCGGACCTCAACGGTGCGCTGGAGGCCCAATGGATCGTGAGTCCGCCAGGCCACGACACCAGCGCCACTCCTTTCCGGCACAGCGGCGAGGAATTCGGCATCGTGCTCTCCGGCCGGAAGGACATCTTCCTGGACGGCGAGAAGTACACCTTGGAAGAAGGCGATTCGATCACCTTCTCCTCGGATACGCCCCACTGGTACAAGAACAGCTACGAAGAGGTCTGCGTAGCAATCTGGGTTAACGCACCTCACGCGTGGTGATCCGCCGGCACTAGCCGCCGTCACCTTTCTCCAGTCCGGACGCCTCTTCTATACCGCAGCGTCCGCCGGAACCCTCCAATAGCCCGCACCACGGCCCGCAACGGGCCGCGATGCGTCATACCCTCTGCCGGGTCGATTTCGCGGTCAGCGTTGCCGCGTTACTGCCGGGCACCGTCTTCTACGTCACCGGCACCGTTCCAACGGCACCCGTTCCCACGGCACGCCTCTAACGGCACTTCGGCCGAAACAGTAAGGATCCCCCATGAACCCGTCCACAGCCATGTCGTCGCTGGAACTCAGCACCACCACGGCGGACCTCACCGCCCCCGTCATCTCCCGCTCCGACGTCCTCGTCGTCGGCGGTGGCCCCGCAGGCGTGGCCGCAGCCGTCACCGCGGCCCGCTCGGGCGCCTCTGTCACGCTGCTGGAACGCTACTCCTCCCTGGGCGGCCTCGCCTCCGGCGGCATGGTCCTGGTGCTCGATGACATGATCAACGGCCAGGAAATCACGGTCACCGGCATCGTCTCCGAGTACGTCGAGCGGCTGCAGAAGCTGGGCCTGGCGATCGTCCCGCCGGCCGATGACCGCAAGACCTCCGAGGAACTGTGGAACAAGTGGGGCCGCTACGGCACCTTCGACTTCCACTCCCACACCACCCCCAAGCCGGTCTGCTACGCCGCCGCCTTCGACCCGGACGGCTGGAAGCGTGTCTCCAACGACCTCGTCCGCGAGGCCGGCGTCAACCTACGCCTGCACTCCTGGTTCTCCCGCCCCATCGTGGACAACGGCGTCATGAAGGGCGTCATCTGCGAGACCAAATCCGGCCCGCAGGCCTTCATGGCCGACGTCGTCATCGACACCACCGGCGACATCGACGTCGCCTCCCGGGCCGGCGCCAGCTACGTCAAGGACAGCTACCTCACCACGCTCGTCTTCCGCCTGGGCAACGTGGACACCAACGCCGCGGAGGCCTTCGAACAGGCCAACCCGAAGGAAGCCCGCGCCATCAACCGCAAGATCAAGCGCCTCCTCGGCGGCGCCTGGGAACTGTGGTGGCTCAAGACCCCCATCGACGGCGTCGTCTGGTGCAACGCACCCCACATGACCGGGTTCGACGGCGTCGACCCGGCGGACATGACGGCCGCCGAGTTCGCCGCGCGGGACCGCATCACCGAGGCCGTGGACTACGTCCGCTCCAACCTGCCCGGCTTCGAGAACTGCTACATGCTCGACGTCGCGTCCCAGATGGGCGTGCGCCAGACCCGCCTGCTCGAAGGCGAGTACGTCATGACGAAGGAAGATGTCACCTCCCGCCGCCACTTCGCCGACACCGTGGCCCGCGGCCGCGACTACTACTACCCCTTCCGCTCGCTGCTGCCCAAGGAAGTTGACCAGCTGCTCGTCGCCGGCCGGCACTACTCCGCCACCCCCGAGGCCCAGAAGATGTCCCGCGAGATCCCGCCCTGCATGGCCATGGGCCAGGCAGTCGGCGTCGCCGCCGCGCTGGCGATCCAGAACGGCACCCTCGTCCGCGACGTCTCCGCCCTGGACATCCAGCAGGGCATGCGCCGGCACGGCGCGGACCCGGGCGACGTCCCGTCGTCGAACGCCACCCTTGACGTGGACGCGGTGGTGGGGGCATGAGCACCGTCATCGACGACCTGTTCTCAGGCACAACGGCAGAAGGCACGACGGCGGCCGCCACGGAGGCACAGCCGGCTGGCACCCCGCTCCCCCTGGACGGCATCAAGATCGTGGACTTCACCCAGGTTTTCATGGGCCCGTCCTGCACCCAGCTGCTGGGCGACTACGGCGCGGACATCATCAAAGTGGAACGCCCCGGCGCCGGGGACATCTCCCGCAACTCGTTCCCGGACAAGGACGGCCAGGACAACCCGATCTTCCTGTCCATCAACCGGAACAAGCGCAGCATCTCGGTGGACACCCGCACCGATGACGGCAAAGCCGTCCTCCGCCGGCTGCTCGCCGACGCGGACGTCGTGGTCAGCAACTTCCGCTCCGGCGTCATGGAGCGGATGGGCTTCGGCTACGAGGACCTGAAGGAGCAGAACCCGGGCATCATCTGGGCCTCCGGCACCGGATTCGGCCCCGAGGGCCCCTACTCGCACAAGGGCGGCCAGGACGCGATCGCCCAGGCCTACTCCGGCGTCATGTGGCGGCGCGAGTCGGATGACATGAAGCCGGCCATTTACCCCACCACGCTGTGCGACTACATCACGGGCATGCACCTCATGCAGGGCATCCTGCTGGCACTGCGCACCCGCGAGTCCGCCGGCGTCGGGCAGAAGGTGGAGGTGACCATGTACGACTCCATGCTGCACCTGCAGATGCAGGAGGCCTGCATGCAGCTTAACCGCGGCTACGAGGTCAACTGGGGCGCCATGCCGCTCAGCGGCGTCTTTGAAACCACCGACGGCGCCGTCTGCATGGTGGGCGGCTTCACCCCGGACCCGCTGCTGCGCATTTCCGAGGCCCTGGGCCTGGACGAGGACCTCACGCTGCGGCCCGAGTTCGCCAACCTCGAACAGCAGTTCAAGCACAAGCCGGCACTGCAGGCGATCTTCCGCGAGCGCATGGCCACCAACACCACCGAATACTGGACCTCCCGGCTCGAAGACCAGGGGCTGCTCAACGCCCCGGTGCACACCCTGGAGCAGACCCTGGCCGATGCGCAGACACACGCCAACAACATGATCGTCGAGGCAGAACACCCCGGCGTCGGCACCGTGAAGATGCTCAACGCGCCCATCCGGCTCTCCGCCACCCCGCCCACCATCCGCCGGGTGGCCCCGCGCCTCGGCGAACACAACGTCGAGGTGCTGCTGGAGAACGGCTTCGACGCCGAGACCATCGAGCGCCTGCAGCAGCTGGGGGTCCTTCGGTGACCGCCGTTTCAGAGGCCGGGACGACCGCCTCAGTTCCCACCGCCGTTGACCAGGTCACCCTGACCATCGAGAACCACGTCGCCACCGTGGTCATCGACCGCCAGCATGTGCTCAACGCCGTCGACGGCGGCGCGCAGGCCCGGCTCAACGAGATCTGGGACCAGCTCGAAGCCGATCCGGACGTCCGCGCCGTGGTCATCACCGGCGCCGGAACCCGGGCCTTCTGCGTCGGCGCGGACATGTCCGCCTCCGCCGTGGACAAGACCGGGCTCGAATACTGGGCGGGCCTGGACCCGAACGGCTTCGGCGGGCTCAGCCTGCGCACCACGCTGGACATCCCGGTGATCGCCCGGGTCAACGGTTATGCGCTCGGCGGCGGCATGGAGATCGTGCTCGGCGCGGACATCGTGATCGCCGCGGACACGGCCCGCTTCGGGCTGACGGAACCGCGCGTGGGGCGTCTGGCGCTCGACGGCGGCATCCACCAGCTGGTGCGCCGGATCCCGTACACCCAGGCAATGGGCATGCTCCTGACCGGGCGGAAGGCCGAGGCCACAGAGATGCAGTCCATGGGCCTGGTCAATGAGGTGGTCCCCGCGGACCAGCTCGACGCCGCGGTACAGCGCTGGGTGGACCAGATCCTCGCCTGCGCCCCCACCTCGGTCCGGGCGGTCAAGCAGATGGTCACGCAGACCGCGCACCTGACCGCCACCGAGGCCCGCGGCCTCCGGCTCCCCGCCCTCATGGCGGCGCTGGACAGCGAAGACTCCGCCGAGGGCGTCCGCGCCTTCCAGGAGAAGCGCGCGCCTCACTGGCCGGGCCGCTAGCCGTTCCGCGGCCCGAAGATTCAGCCGCTCGAAGAACAACAAGAGCTTAGAAGGAGAAACCAATGCGGGAGTCACTGACACCCGGCGTGTGGGGCGTCGTCGCCACACCGTTCCAGGGCAGCACCCTGGATGTCGACACGGACAGCCTGGCCGGGCTTGTGGGCTACTACGAGTCGATCGGCGCCACGGGACTCACGGTCCTGGGCGTGTTCGGCGAGGCCGCGGCCCTGACGGCGGCCGAGCGCAGCCTGGTCCTGGAAGTGGTCGTGGAGGAAACGCGCCTGCCCCTCGTGGTGGGGGTGACTTCCCTCTTCACCGGCACGGCCGTCGATGAAATCCGTTCCATCCAGGCCGCCACCGGGGACCGGCTGTCGGCCGTCATGGTCCAGGCAAACTCCGCCAACCCCGGTGTGGTCATCGCGCACCTGAACGCCATCCACCAGTCCACCGGCGCCAACGTGGTGCTGCAGGACTACCCGCTGGCCAGCGGCGTCCACATCAGCACCGAGGCGCTCATTTCCGTGGTGCAGGCCTGCGGCTTCGTCACCGCGGTCAAGGCCGAGGCCCCGCCCACGTCCGTGGCGATCGGGCACCTCACCGCAGCCCTCGACGTCTCTGTCTTCGGCGGCCTCGGCGGCCAGGGGCTGCTGGACGAGCTCATGGCAGGCGCCGCGGGGGCGATGACCGGTTTCTCCTACCCGGAAGCGCTCATCGCCTGCGTGCAGGCCTGGCAGAAAGACGGCTACGAGGCCGCCCGCGATGCCCTGCTGCCCTACCTGCCGCTGATCAACTTCGAGCAGCAGGCGAAAATCGCGCTGGCGATCCGCAAGGAATGCCTGCACCAGCGCGGACTCATTGCCGACGCCGGCGTCCGGGCACCGGCCGCGCCGTTCCCGGAGGTTCTCCGGACCGGGCTGCGCACCCACCTGGCCGAGGCCGCCAAGGCCCTCGGCCCGAACCCGGCCGCCGTGCTGACCACGGCGGGGAGGAACTGATGGATTTCGGAATCAGCGGAAAGACCGCCTTTGTGGCCGCCTCGACCGGCGGCCTGGGCCTCGCCATCGCCCGGGCCCTCGCCGCCGAAGGCGTCCGGGTGGCCATCACCGGCCGGCGCGAAGTCCGCGCCAAGGAGATCGTGGCCGAACTGACGGACGCCTACGGACCGGGCGCCGTCGCCATCGAAGCGGACCTCAGCACCGCCGAAGGCGTGGCCGCCGCCGTCGAGCAGACAGTCGCGGAACTCGGGCCCATCGACATCCTGGTCCTCAACGGTCCCGGGCCGAAGCCCGGCGCGGCCGCCACGCTCGGCGCGGACGACATCGCCGCGGCGTTCGAACAACTCGTCAAACCGCATCACGCCCTGGTCTCGCACATCCTGCCGGGCATGCGGGAACGGCGCTGGGGCCGGATCCTGGCCGTCGGGTCGAGCGGCGTCGTGGCACCACTGCCGAACCTGGCCGTGTCCAACACCGGCCGCGCGGCGCTGGCCGGCTACCTCAAGACCCTCGCCGCCGAGGTGGCGCTGGACGCCGTCACGGTCAACATGCTCCTTCCCGGACGCATCGCCACGGACCGGGTCGCGGAACTGGACCAGGCCGCCGCCAAACGGCGCGGCACCTCGCCCGAGGAGATCCAGCTCGAATCCCGCAAGACCATCCCCGCCCGCCGCTACGGCGAACCCGAGGAATTCGGCGCCGCCGCGGCGTTCCTCTGCAGCGCGCCGGCCTCCTACATCACCGGAGTGGCACTGCGCTGCGACGGCGGCCTGATCCGCGGGCTCTAGCCACAGGCGCTGACCACTGCCCACACACCCTGCTCCGACTCTCACGAAGGACCACCATGACTTCCACCGACACAGACACCTCAGCCGCAACAGCCCGGGACCTCCTCACCGCCCGGCACCTGATCAACGGCGAATGGCTCGGCGGGGCGGACACCGAGCGGATGAACCCGGCCCGCCCGGGCGAACTCGCCGCCCTCTCCCCCAGCGGCACCGCAGCCGACGTCGACGCCGCCATCACCGCCGCCGCCGCCGCGCAGCCGGCCTGGGCAGCCATGCCCGCCCCGTCCCGCGGCGCCATCCTGATGGCCGCCGGCAACCTGCTCCTGGAGCGCCAGACCGCCATCGCCGAGGACCTCGTCCGTGAAGAGGGCAAGACCCTCGCCGAGGCCAAGGGCGAGGTCAAGCGCGCCTCCGACGTGCTGCGTTTCTTCGGTTCCCTCGGCTGGGCCGCCACCGGCGAGGTGCTGCCCAGCGGCCTGCCGGACACCACCATCACCACCCGCCGCGAGGCTCTCGGCGTCGTCGGGCTCATCACGCCGTGGAACTTCCCCATCGCCATCCCGGCATGGAAGTCCGCGCCGGCGCTGATCAGCGGCAACGCCGTGGTCATCAAGCCGGCCGAGCTCACGCCGCTCTCCGCCACGCACCTGGCCCGCGCCCTGCAGGACGCCGGGCTGCCCGCCGGCGTGTTCAACGTGGTCCACGGCAAGGGCCGCGTGGTGGGCGACGCCCTGGCCCGCGATCCCCGCATCGCCGGGTTGTCCTTCACCGGCTCCACCAACGTCGGGCTCGGATTGCAGGAGATCCTCAACGCCCGCCGCGCCCGGGTCCAGCTGGAAATGGGCGGCAAGAACGGCGTGCTGGTCCTGGACGATGCCGATCCCCGCAAGGCTGCCCAGGTGGTGGCGGCCGGCGCGTTCGGCCTCACCGGCCAGGCCTGCACCGCCACGTCCCGCGTCTACGTCACGCCCGGCATCCGCGAGGAATTCCTGGCGGCCCTCACCGAGGAAGCCGCGCAGTACACCGCCGGCGACGGCCTCGAAGCCGCAAAGATGGGCGCCGTGGTGAGCAGCCAGCAGTTCGAACAGAACCAGGCCGCGGTGCGCACCGCCGTCGAACGCGGCGCCACGCTGCTGCACGGCGAGTACGACGGCGGCACGGACGCCGGGTTCCTCTTCCCGGTCGCCATCCTCACGGACCTGCCCTTCGACGACGCCGCCGTGACCGAAGAGATCTTCGGACCCGTCGTGGCCGTCCTCGAGGTCCCGGACTACGAGGCCGGGCTCGCCGCGATCAACGACTCCCGCTACGGCCTGACCGCCGGCATCTGCACCGACTCCCTGGCGCTCTCCACGGACTTCGCCGCCCGCGCCCAGGCCGGGGTCATCAAGGTCAACCGTCCGACGGCGGGCCTGGACCTGAACGTGCCGTTCGGCGGCGTCAAGGACTCCTCCACCAACACGTTCCGCGAACAGGGGAAGTCCGCGCTGGACTTCTTCACGTGGGGCAAGACCGTCTACACGGGTGTGTAGCCAGCCATGACGTACGTGATCGCCCAGCCCTGTGTGGACGTCAAGGACAAGGCCTGCATCGACGAATGCCCGGTGGACTGCATCTACGAGGGTGAACGCTCGCTCTACATCCACCCGTCCGAATGCGTGGACTGCGGCGCCTGCGATCCCGTCTGCCCGGTCGAGGCGATCTATTACTCGGACGATGTCCCGGACGAGTGGGCCGATTACGTGCGCGCCAACGTGGAGTTCTTCGAGGAACTGGGGTCGCCGCAGGGCGCCTCAGCCCTCGGAAACCTGCACCGCGACCACCCTGTGGTGGCGCGTGCGCCTCTAGGCGCACGCGCCGTCGGCTGAGCCCGTGACCGAACTGGCTGATGACCGGGGACAACCGTTCCCTACCCCTCCCTTTTCTCCCGTTGGAACGCCCTCACTGCTTCGCTCACAGTTGGGTAGAAATGTTCGGGAGAGAAGCGCGCGCCCATGCCGTACTGCAACAATCTGTCTTTGACCGGGTCTTTGAGCTCGGCGAACACCAGGTCCACGCCGTGCCGGTCCAGCCATTCGTCAAGCTGCACCAACTCGTCCAGTGCAGTCGTGTCGATTCCCGTCACTGGTTCTGCCGCCAGCACCACGCGTTCTATGCCGTCCCCCGCCTGGTCCAGTTCGTTGCGCACGAAGGACCCCAGCAAGGCGCCGTTGCCGAAGAACAGCGGTGCGTCGAAGCGCAGGATCAACAGGCCGGGGATGCGGTCCCCTTCCGGATGACGGCTCACGTCGTGGTACCCCGGGATCCCGGGCACGTCCACCAGTTCAGCACGGTAGGGGTCCCAGGCCTGCCGCAGGAAGTCCAGAATTGCCAAGCCGATGGCAACGGCGATGCCCGGGAGGACGCCCAGTATGGTCACCCCCAGGAAGGCCGCGAGCATCACCAACGATTCACTGCGGCTCATGCCGATGAGCCGTCGCACACCGGCCGGGTCGGCTATTGCGGCGGCTGCGGCGATGACAATGGCGGCAAGGGTTGTGGCCGGCAGGAACTCGGTGACGCCGGGCGCCACGAGCATGAAGCCGAGCACCAGGACGGCGCCCACGGCCCCCGTGAGCTGGGATTTCGCCCCGGACTCGACTGCCACCGGCGTGCGGGACGTGCTGGCCGACACCGGGAAGCCGCCGAGCAGCCCGGTGGCAGCGTTCGCCGCGCCCAAGGCTGCCATTTCGTGGTTGCCGGATACCCTGCCGCCCTCTGCGGCCGCCAGGGATTGGGCCAGGGTTCCGGTATCAACGAAGACGATGAGGGCGATTGCGGCGGCAGCGGGCAGCAGTGTCAGGACGTCGGCCCAGCCAATTCCGCCCAGGGCCGGTGCAGGGAGCCCCTGCGGGAGGGCACCTGTGACCGTCAAACGCTCTTGGAGTCCCAGCGCTGCCACGGCGAGGCAGGACACAACCACCGCAATGAGCACGCCCGGAACCTTCCATTTCAGCCGGCGGGGAACCCAGATGAGCGCCAGCGAGACCAAGCCGAGCAGCAGTGCCGTCAAATTGGTCTCGCCGGCAAGCACCTTCGGCGCGGCGGCGATGAGTTTTTCCCAGGGTGTACCGCCTTCCACGGAGATCCCCAGGAGGGTGGGAAGCTGGGACACGGCCACCAGCAAGGCGATGCCGTTGAGATAGCCGAGCCGGATGGGCTTCGACAGCAGTCCAGTGACGATTCCCAACCTCAGCACTGAGCCGAGCAGCAAGATGCCGCCAATCAGTATGGCGAGGAGACCGGCCAGGGCCACGGATTTCTGCTCGTTATCCGCGGCCAGGGGAATCAAGGCTGCCACGATCATCGGAGCGAGCGCGGAATCCGGGCCCAGCACCAGCACACGCGATGGCCCGACCGCCGCGTAGACAAGCAGGGGCACTACCGTCGCGTACAGGCCGGTCACCGGTGGAAGGCCGGCGGCCTGGGCGTACGCCATGCCAGCGGGGACCAAGATCGCGAAGAGCGCGGCGCCGGCCACCACGTCGTGGCGCAGCCACTCGATCCTGTAGCCACGCAGGGCCGGCGGGACCGCCCATGATGCAGTCTTTCCGGATCGGCGCATCTTCTGATCCCTTCACGCCCCTGCTCGGGCCGATCCGGGTGTCAGTCTTTTTTCAGTTTCTCGGCGAGCATCACGAGGATTCCGCTGGGACCTCGGAGGTAGGTGAGTTTGTAGACGTCACCGTAGGTCGCCACACCCCGTAGCGGACGGCATCCGTGCTTCGCAGCTACCTCAAGGGCCTCGTCGATGTCGTCAACCGAGAAGGCCACGCGGTGCATGCCGATGTCGTTGGGACGGGTTGGGTTCGACTCGATCGCTTGAGGGTGGATGTACTCGAAGAGCTCAAGTCGACCATGACCGTCCGGGGTCTGGAGCATCGCAATCTTGGCATGGTTGCCGTCAAGTCCGACGGCAGTGTCGGTCCACTCGCCGCTGACGGTATCACGGCCGACGACGGTGAGACCGAGGTCGGTGAAAAAGGCGATTGTTGCTTCGAGGTCACGAACCGCAATACCGACGTTTTCAAGTTTGATGGCCATGCGTTGAAGCTATCAAGACGGACCGAATAGCTCCAGTGCCGGGCCGGGACTATACAGATGGTCGAAGGCTTTGAGCCCGCTGCGCCGGTTGCCCGCGATCTCGGAATGTCGCAAGCAACGTCGAATCCGTACCCGTGACTTATGGCTCTGGTCGACTGATGTCTGCCTGAGGACCATCACAAGCATTAGGACTGTGCCTGGCTGGGGGCATTCTCCTGCCCTGACTGCACTCCCGACCTGCAAGAAGGACCCTCATGCTGATGGTCTGGATCCGCGCAAAATCCCGCCGGCTCACGGCCGCAATCCTCGCCGTCGTGCTTACGGCCGCCCTCGGCGGCTGCGTCCCCGGGCCGAAACCGCCGGCGCCGGTGTCGCCCGATTCCGGCTACCGGGCCGTGCTCGAACAGTTCGGCAGGAGATTGCTCGACGACGGCGCCCCGGCCGTCCTCATCCAGGTCCGCGTGGGCGGGGACGAGTGGTCCGCGGCCTACGGGGTCCGAAACCTGAACAGCCCGTCCCGGGCCGAGATAACGGACCCGGTGCACATCGGCGGGGTCACCAAGTCCATGGTGGCCGTCTGCGTGCTCAAACTGGCCGAGGAGGGCCGGCTGGACCTGGATGCGCCGGTCAGCACCTACCTGCCGGAGTTCAACAAGGTGATGCACCCGCCGGGACCGGTCACCGTCCGCCAGCTGCTGCAGCACCGCTCCGGCATGCCGTCGGTGGACGGGCCGTTGTTCGATCCGGCCACGGTGCGCGAAGCCCTGACCACCAAGGTGAGCCTGGCGGATCTGCTGGCCATGGCGGGGCGGATCTCCTGGCAGGCGAAGCTGGCCCAGGGATTTGAATACTCCAACTCGAACTACATTGCCCTGGCGCTGATCGTCGAGCGCCTCAGCGGCCGGCGGATCGGCGAGGTGATCAGCACCGACATCATCGAGCCGCTGGGCCTGAGTGAGACCTTGATGACGGCGGCCGGGCCGGCGCCGTCGTCCATGGTCCACGGCTACATCGCGCTGGACCGCAAACAACTGGACGTCACCTATCCGGCCGCCCAGATCGACAACGCCGCCGGCGGCATGGTGTCCTCCGTGGCGGACGTGAATACGTTCTACCGGGCGCTGTTGCAGAACAAGCTGCTCAAGCCGGCCACGATCACGCAAATGGAGAGCCCGCTCTACGCCAGGTACGGACTCGGCGTGGTCCGCTGGAACGATTTGTGCACCAACGACTTCTACTACGGCCATCCCGGCGACGTGCCCGGCTACGGCACCATCACCATGACCAGCGCGGACGGAACCCGGCAGCTCACCATGGCCGTGGCCTACCCGCCGGAACCGCTCCCACGCGGGGACACCCACATTCTGCACCAGATGGAGTCCATCGCGGAGGACACCCTCAACGCCACGTGCATGACCGGGCCGACCGGGCCGCTCAACAATGCCGCAGGCAGTCCGGGCACTGCGACAATGGGCAGATGACAGCAATCATCCTCGTCTGGAACCCCGACGAATGGAACGATTGGACCTACCCGGCCGTGCTGGACGAGGTCGCCGAAACCGGCCGGCACCTGGCCAGCTGGGACGTCGGGACGTCTCTCGACAGCGACGCCGGAAACGCCGCCGGCACGGACGCGTGGCTGGTGCTCCAGGGCCGCCACGGACGCGGTCTGATCGGCCACGGCGTTATCGTCTCGGAACGGCAGGCTCTCCGCGCCCAGGCACCGGACTCCGCGAGCGCCGCCCGGGCCGGCGCCCAGGACGACGCACAGCCCGGCGCACAGTCCCCATCCCCGCTCTACCTCCAGGTGGACTTCGACGCCCTCCTGCCCGCCGGCGACCAGATCCCGACCGGGGTCCTCGCCGAGGCCGTGCCAGGGATCGACTGGGAAGCCCTTCACGGCCCCGCGCTGGCCGTCGACCCCGCCGTCGAGCCCCTGCTCCGCGGCCTCTGGGGTGAGTTTGGACCGTTGCCGGCTGACCCCACCCAGCCCGTGCCCGGCACCGTCCCCGCGGCGGCGGTCACCCGGGTCGAAGTAAACAAGTACGAACACAGTCCGGACGCCCGGCGGGTCTGCGTCGCCCACCACGGGACCAGCTGCGCCGCGTGCGGATTCTCGTTTGAAATCGCCTACGGCGAGATCGGCAAGGACTTCATCCCGGTCCACCACCTGGTCCCGGTGTCACAGCTGGGCAGCGGGTATGAACTTGACCCCATCACAGACCTCGTCCCGCTCTGCGCCAACTGCCACGCCATGGCGCACCACGGGGTACGGACGCCGCGCAGCGTCGCGGAGCTGCGCCGGATCATGGCCGCCGCCGGGTTCCTGACCGGACAGTCCGTGACCCCGGAGCAGCTCCAGGCCCAGCAGGACGCCCGGCGGATCCTGGAACAGCACTAACAGCCCTAACAGCCGCGACAGCAGCAGCCGGCTCAGGCGGACCACACCTCGCGGAACTTGCCGCTGCGGTCCGGCCGGGGCGGCTCATCGCTAAAGCGGACGTCGACGCCGGCGGCGCCCTGGGCCGCGAAGAACGCACCCAGGCGCTCCCCCACCGCCGTCCGCACGGCCGTCGTCGCGGCATCCGGCCAGAGCTCGAGCCGCACGGTGAGCGAGCGCGGCCCGGTGCGGATCGCCTGGAACCGGCGGACGCCGGCGGTCTCCTCGATCACCGTGCCCAGCGCCAACGGCAACACGGTGACCACTTTGCCGGCCGGCACTGCCCCGTCCGACCCTGTCCTGTCCGACCCTGTCCCGTCCGATCCTGTCCCTTCCAACCTTGTCCCTTCCGACCTTGCCCCGTCGGCGGCAGCGAAGCTCAGCACGCCGCCGCTGCGGCCCTCGACCCGCAGCGTGGGAAACGGGCTGCCACAGGCGCACGGGCCGGCAGCCAGCTGCACCCGGTCGCCCAGGTTGTACCGGATGAGCGGCTGGACCCGGTTGGCCAGGTTGGTGACCAGCACCGTGTGGGAGAGTTCGCCGGGCGGGACGGGCCGGAAGGCGTCGTCCACCGGCTCCACGATGTTCCAGTCCGCATTGACGTGCAGCAGCCCCTGCCGGCAACGGCTGGTCAGGGCGAGCGCCTCGGAGGCAAGGTATCGTTCAGTAACCCGGCAGCCGAGGGCCGCCTCGATCTCGGCCGCGGCGTGGGCTGCCAGGCTCTCCCCGGACGCGACCGCCAGGAGCGGATGAATCCGTAGACGTCCCGCCCTCTGTTCGGCGGCCAGTTGCACCATGGCGCTCGGATACCCGTAAAGCACTGTCGGCTGGAAGTCGTTGAGGTCCGCCACGAGGTCCGGGAACGGCCGGAGCACGGAGAATACGCGCACCCGGCGGGCGATGCGGGGGCTGTGCCGCCGCGCGGATTCGGTCAGCACGATGCCGGCAAAGTGGTCTCCGTCCGCGATCAGCGCCGCGGCCCGCAGCCCCCGGTGCAGGAAAGCCCGCGCCTCCTTGGCCGCCATCAGGGTCCGCCGTTCGCGGATCGGGCCCAGGAAACTGGCCACCAGCTGCGAGGTCCGGTCATGGACCAGGACCGCGGGTTCACCGGTGGATCCCGACGTCGTCACCACGAGGTACTGTCCGCGGTAGAGGCCGCCGATCCGCGACGGGTCATCGAGCAGGTCGTGCTTCAGCCCAGCGAGCGTGACGTGGGGATCGGTCACCCAGTCATCGAAGTTCTCCATGAGCTCGCGCTTGCCCACCGGAGGCAGCTCCCCTAAATACCTGCCCAGGTCCTGGGCCCGGTCCTTGGCCCGGTCCGTGGCTGAGTCCGGGACCGTGTCCGGGACGTCCCGGTACAGCCTGCGGTAGAAGGGCGAGGAGGACCGTGCGCACTCAACCAGCGCGGCGAGCCGGTCGCGCTGCCGGCGGTCGATCTTATCCTGGCTTGCCCGACCGGCCCGCCAGATGTCCCACGCGATCCCGGCCGTCCGTGTCGTCCCGGGGGGAGAGCCGAGCATCACCCATCACCCCTTTCACGGGCAGGCACTCATGGCCTCCGCCGTTCCCCGCTCACTCAGGCACGCGCGCTCGTCCGCCCTTCAACGCCCGCACCCTCTTCCACGCTGGCACGGCGGCGGAGGCTCCCAACAGGGGCTTTAGGCACCGGCGGGACTTGGGCGTATGCCCGGACATTGTCGAATTGCTGGACTCCCGGCCGGAAGCACCACAGACTGTGTACAACAGCTGGCTGGGCGGCGTGGGAATTCCTGCCTCCAGGCCGGCCGGGGACTACCAGCAGCATCGTTTGGGGCTTTGCTTAATATCTTTTCCACCGCCGTGAAAGGACCTGGTTATGCCGGACTTGTCATTTTTGTATCCGCTCATTTCGATCATCCTGGGGGCGGTCGCCGTCGTCGGCGTCATCTGGGTGGCAACAAAACTGATGTGGAAGGTGGCGGAACCGAACGAGGCCCTCATCATCTCCGGGCTGACGCGCGGCACGCTGGAAACCCGTGAAGGGATGGACTTCAAGATCGTCACGGGCAAGGGGGCCCTGGTGCTGCCGGGCCTGCAGACGGTGCGGCCGCTGTCCCTGACGCTGAACGAAACCGAACTCAAGGTCTCCTGCGTCACCTCCCAGGGCATCCAGGTGATTGTCGACGGCGTGGTCATCTACAAGATCGGCGACGCCCCGCCGTTCATTGCCAACGCCGCGCGGCGCTTCCTGGGCCAGCAGCCCAAGATGGAAAGCCAGGTATACAACGTCTTTGAAGGCCACCTGCGCTCGATCATCGGCAGCATGACGGTCGAGGAAATCATCCGCGAGCGCGACAAGCTGGCCTCCCAGGTCCGCAGCGCCAGCGGCGTCGAAATGGAGAAGCTGGGTCTCGTCGTCGATTCGCTGCAGATCAAGGACCTCCAGGACCCCACGGGCTACATCCAGAACATCGCCAAGCCGCACATCGCCATGGTCAAGATGGAGGCCCGCATCGCAGAGGCCACCCGGAACCGCGAGGCGGCGGAAAAGGAAGCGGAGGCCGAGGCCTTGATTGCCGACGCCCGGAGCCTGTCCGCGATCCGGCAGTCCGAGGCGCAGGCCAACGCCGAGCGCGCCAAGGCGAACGCGGCCCAGGCCGGGCCGCTGGCCGACGCGACGGCCCGCCAGCAGGTGGTGGTCCAGGAAACCGAGGTGGCCAAGCTCGAGGCCGACCGGGAGGAACAGAAACTGCAGACCACCGTCCGCAAGCCCGCCGACGCGAGGGCGTACGCCAAGCGCACCGACGCGGAAGGCCAGAAATCGGCGGACATCAGCGCGGCCGAGGCGCTGGCCCGGCGCACCGAGCTCGAGGCCCAGGCCAACGCCCGGCGGACCGAGGTGCAGGCGCAGGCGAACGCGACGGCGGCAGCAGCAGCGGCTGGGGCCACCAAGGTCACCGGCGAGGCCGAGGCCGCCGCCACGAAGGCCCGCGGCGATGCCGCCGCCTCCGCCATCAAGGCCAAGGCACTGGCCGAGGCAGAAGGCATCAAGGCCCGCGCCGAAGCACTGGGCACCAACCAGGACGCCGTCATCTCCCAGCAGCTCGCCGAGAACATGCCGGCGATCGTGGCGGCGGCCGCCGAACCCTTTGCACACGTCGGCCAGATGACCGTCCTCAACGGCGGCGAAGGGGTCAACCGGATGATCGGGGGTATTTTGGCACAGGTGGGCGACTACCTCCCGGCGCTCTCCACGGCCCTCAAAAACACCCGGGATGGCGGGAAACGGCCTGCGAAGGCGCCTGAGGCGTAGGGGCGGGAATGCGCGCGGGGAACCGGAGGATCTGATGTACTGGGATTCTGATGTGCTGGGGTTCTGATGCATAAGGATGTTGACCGGAGCCTGACCGGAAAGATCGGCCGCGTCACCGGACGGATCGGTCCGGGCACCATCGGCGAGGTCATGCTGCCGGTCCGCGGCGGAACCAGTGCGTTCCACGCGCACCCCTTCGACAAGACCAGCGTTTTCGCCGTGGGCGAGCAGGTACTGGTCATCTATTTTGAGCCGCCGCAGACGGTGTTTGTGGACGAACTTCCGGATGTCCTCAAGGCCGATTGACCCTCTGGACGGTAGGAGGCGACGGGCGTATTCTGAAGTTCCGTAGCCTCTGGAGGTATTTCTGATGGAAGGCAACAAGCGTGCGCGTTGCGGTCCGGTTTCCGGCATCCGTGCCCGCTTCCCGGTCGGCAACTGGCCCGACCCGCTGTAGCTCGACTTTCGTCATGCCATCCGGCACCTCTGCTTCGTGGGGTTTGCGCCGTGGACGCATGGCCGCGCTGAACTGCGCCCACGTAAGGGTGCCCGACTAGTTCCCGGCAACCGCCGCCTTTCTGCGCGCCCTGTGGCGTTCCCTCCTGAGTTCGCCCGCCTGTTAACCCACTCTTCCCCTCCCGGCCACGCCTGCTCCCCCGCGCCGCAAACCGCCGCCCGCACCGTGGAGGGGTGAGGATCGCAATCGTCGCCGAATCATTCCTGCCGCTCATGAACGGGGTCACCCACTCCATCCTGCGCGTGCTGGAGCATCTGCAGGAGCGCGGGGACGAGGTGCTGGTGATCGCGCCGTCCACGCAGGATACGGATGCATCGGACGAGGTCTATGGCGCCCGCGTCCTCCGGCTCCCCTCGCTCCCGCTGGCCGGCTACGCGAATCTGCGGGTGGCGATGGGCGGTGTGTATCGGGTCAAGCGAATCCTTGCCGACTACGCGCCCGACGTCGTGCACCTCGCGTCCCCGTTCGTGCTCGGCTGGCGGGCAGCGCAGGCCGCCCACCAGCTCGGCATCCCCACGGTCGCCATTTACCAGACCGAGTTGCCCGGCTATGCGGGCCGCTACGGCGTCCACTTCCTGGAGAACTGGGCTTGGAACCGGGTGGACCAGATCCACCTGCTGGTCTCGCGCACCCTGGTTCCTTCCACTTTCGCGCTCAACCAGCTCCGCGGCCGCGGCATTCCGCGCGTGGACATGTGGCGGCGCGGCGTGGACACCCAGCGGTTCAACCCAGCGAAGCGCGACGCCAGCTGGCGGGCTTCCGTGGCGCCCGGCGGCGAGCGCATCATCGGCTACGTGGGCCGGCTGGCGGCCGAGAAGCAGGTGGAGGATTTGGCGGTGCTGGCGGATGTTCCCGGGACCCGGCTGGTGATCATTGGCGACGGGCCCCAGCGGCCCGCCCTGGAAGCTGCCCTGCCGCAGGCGGTCTTCACCGGTTTCCTCGGCGGCGACCACCTCGCCCGGGCAGTGGCCTCGTTCGATCTCTTCGTCCATCCCGGCGAGTTCGAGACCTTTTGCCAGACCATCCAGGAGGCGATGGCGTCCAGGGTGCCGGTGGTGGCCACGGGCCGCGGCGGCCCGCTGGACCTCGTGGAGAACTCCCGGACCGGCTGGCTGTACGAGCCCGGCGACCTGGCCGGGTTCCGCGCCCGGGTAATGGACCTGATGGGCGACGACGCCAAGCGCCGCGCGTTCGCCGCGGCCGCGCACGCCTCGGTCCAGGGCCGGACGTGGTCCGTGCTCGGCGCCGAACTCGTGGGCCACTACAAGGCCGCGATTCGAGAGTCCCAGGTGGGCCGCTCCCCCCGCGTTGCCCTATCACTTAGGGCTGCCAAACCGGGGTTTTAAGCACCCTAGGTGATAGCGCAACTGGGCGGTTGGTCCTGCGCCACGGGCACGGATCCGGCCCCGCCCACGTGTTGACACCCTCTTGACACCCAAGGGAGGCTTCCGACGCCTATGATTTCCCGATGGGAGGGTTCTRAATGTCTCGTTGGTGGTCTCAGGTTCGCACGGCGGTAGCCGGGTGACGGCGTCGTCGTACCCGGAGGAAGCCCCCGGCACAGTCCCCAAGACAGTATCCGCCGCGGTCCCGGGCTACGGAGACCTGGTGGAGTCCAGCCCCGATGCCCTGCTGGTGGTGGCCGAGGACGGGACCATCAGGATGGTCAACACCGCCGCGGAGCGCATGTTCGGGTACGCCCGCGGGGAACTCGTGGGCTCGGACCACCGCATGCTCCTGGCCGAGGGGTTCCGGAACGGCCTTGAGCGGCTGTTCTTCAACCTCCGCCGCGGCGCCCACACCGACGGCGACGCCGCTGCCGCCGGAACTGACACTGACACTGCGCCCGTGGAGGCCTACGGGGTGCGGCGGGACGGTACGGAGTTCCAGGCCGAGGTGGCCGGATCTATTTTCTTCACCGGTACAGGCGCCCGGGACGGGACTGGTAATGGTTCCGCGAGCATGATCGCCGCGGTCCGGGACACCTCGCACCGGCCGGAGAACGATGACAGCCTCCGCGAGGCCATGTCGCTGCTGAGCGCGACGCTCGAATCCACCGCAGACGGCATCCTGGTGGTCAGCAGCGACGGCGAGATCGCCGGCGTCAACAATCAGTTCGTCACCATGTGGGGCATTCCCCGGGAGATGCTGGCCACCGGGGAGGACGAGGCGGTCATGGCCTTCGTCCTGGACCAGTTGCGGGATCCGGCCCAGTTCGTCGAGAAGGTCGAGGCCCTCTACGCCGATCCCGCGGCGGAAAGCCACGACATCCTGGAATTCCGCGACGGCCGGACCTTTGAACGCTATTCCCGCCCGCAGAAAGTCGCGGACCAGGTGGTCGGACGGGTCTGGAGCTTCCGGGATGTTACCGCGGCCAAGGTTGCCCAGGACCGGATCACCCGGGCCATGGCCGACCTCGCCGCACAGTCCGCACAGCTGAAGGCGCTGGCCTTCCGGGACGGATTGACCGGGCTGTCCAACCGCCAGCTGTTCAACGACCGCCTCGCCAGCGCCCTGGCGGACCAGCACGGCGGCGCCGTCGACGTCCTGCTCCTGGACCTGGACGACTTCAAGGTAGTCAACGACATCCTCGGCCACCACGCCGGGGACCAGATGCTCATTGAGGTCGGCCGGCGCCTGCGCGCGTGCGTGCGCCCGAGTGACATCGTGGCCCGGCTGGGCGGCGACGAGTTCGTGGTCCTCCTGCTCGACTCGCTGGAGCCCGAGGCGGTCGCCGCCCGGATCGTCGACTCGCTGCGCGTCCCCGTGTGGATCGACGGCACCATGCTGCGGCCCAGCCTCAGCCTGGGGCTCGCCTCGATCGGCGAGTCCAAAGTGGACGCCTCCGAGCTCCTGCGCCGTGCCGACGTCGCAATGTACGCCGCGAAGACCGCCGGGAAGAACCGGTACATGCGCTTCAAGCCGGAGATGATGAAGGCCCTCGTGGACCGCAATGACCTCGAGGCCGGCCTGCGGCGCGCCGTGGACAGCGGACAGATCGCCGTCCACTACCAGCCGATCGTCTCCGCCGGCAGCGGGACCGTCACTAAGGTCGAGGCCCTGGCCCGCTGGGTGCGCGACGGCGCGCTCGTTCCGCCCAAGCATTTCATTCCGGCGGCGGAACGCAGCGGACTCATTGTCGAGATCGGCACCGAGGTGCTGCTGCGCGGCTGCACGGAACTCAAGCCCTGGCTGGACGAGGACTCCACCCGGTCCCTGGCCGTGAACGTCTCCGGCGTCCAGCTGCAGCACGGGGACTTCGCCGAGCTGGTGATGGCCGTGACGGAATCCTGTGGCGTGGACCCGCGCCAGCTGATCCTGGAGGTCACGGAGAGCGTCTTCTTCGAGGACGACTGCCACGTCATCCAGCAGCTCATGACCCTGCGCGCGGCCGGCGCCCGCGTGGCGCTGGACGACTTCGGCACCGGCTTCTCCTCCCTGGGACGCCTGCAGGGCCTGCCCGTGGACACGCTGAAGATCGACCAGTCGTTTGTGTCCATGATCAACACCGGCACCGAGCAGCTCCCCATCCTCAACGCCATGATCGGGATGGCCCACGGACTGGGGCTGACCGTCACCGCGGAGGGCGTGGAAACGGCCGCCCAGGCCCGCTACCTGATGAGTCTGCACTGCGATTCCCTGCAGGGTTTCCTGTTTTCGGGCCCCCAGCCGGAGGCCACACTCCAGCCCGCGCTGGACCGGGCGGCCCTGGCCATCGCCGCGCTGCGGGGCGATCGGGTACCCGGCAACCGGTGACCCGCAAAGTTCCATGCCCAATGTGCTGGACACGGGACCGAAGGACCCTATGATTCAGTGAAACGCATTGCTCCGGGCACCTCGGCCGGGAACATCATCGCTCAATGAACTTCCGTCGCTTGGGGGCCGGTATCGTCGTGGGAACTGGATTTGGTGAAGACCTGCTGGAGCAGGGTCCTGATGCGTTTCTGCTGCTGACCGCGGACGGGACCATCGCCTTCGTGAATTCGGCCGCGGAACGGCGGTGCGCCTGCTCTCCGCAAGGTGCCCGCTATCCGTACTCATCGCCGGGGGGCTGTTAGACATCGTGGAAGCTGGTTTCGCACAACAACTGCTGGAGTACAGCCCGGACGCACTTTTGCTGGTCGCCCAGGACGGAGCCATTTCCTTCCTCAATGCGGCCGCGGAACGGCTCTTCGGCTACCCCCGGGCGCAGCTGCTCGGCGCGGACCACAGCATGCTCCTGGCCGAGGCTTCGCGGGAGGAATTCCACGGCGTCCTGGCCGGGCTGGCCAAGGCCGCAAGCCCTGGTTCGCCGTCCGCCGGCTCGCCGTCCCCCGGCTCCCCGTTCGCAGGCTCGGGCCGCCGCTCCGACGGCACGGAACTCCCGGTCGAAATCACGTGCTCGCTGGTCCCCGCCCCGGCCGGAGCAGCCGACGCCGGAACGTCCGTTGCCCTCTCGATCCGCGGCGCCGCAGGCCGGAACCCGGGCGCCGGCAGCGCCGGGCGCACCCTCAGCGGCGACTTTGCCCGCCGTCGTACTTCTGGTGCGGCGGGAGCTTCACTTTCCGGAGGTCCAGCGGCTGCCGCTCCTGCGGCGTTTGCCGAGCACGACGACGAACTCAAGGCGGGCTCGCTCCGCGACCCCTTGACGGCGCTGCCCAACGGCCCCCTCTTCAACGAGCGGCTCGCCGCCGCCCTGCGCCGCCCGGATCCGGTGGACATCCTGCTGCTGAACCTCGATGACTTCAGGCACCTCAATGACGTGCTGGGACGCTCCGCGGCCGATGAACTGCTGGTGGAGGTGGCATCCAGGCTGCGCAACTGCGTCCGCCCGCATGACACGGTGGCCCGGCTCGGCGGCGACGAGTTCGCGGTGCTGCTCACCGAATGCCTCAACGCGGACGCGGTGGCCAAACGGATCGCCGAGTCCCTCTACGCCCCCCTGCGCGTGGGCGGCTCCATGGTCCGGCCCGGCGTCAGCATGGGCCTGGCATCGAAGTCGGGGCAGACGCTGGACGGCGCGGAACTGCTGCGGCAGGCCGACGCCGCCATGAACACCGCGAAGTCTGCCGGGAAGAACAACTGGATGCGGTTCCGGCCGGAGATGCTGAACACCGCGGCCCACAAGGCCGACGGCGACTCCGGGCTGAGGCGCGCCGTCGAACTGGGCCAGATCTCGGTGCACTACCAGCCCGTGGTCTCTCCCGGCATCGGTTCGGTGGTGCAGTTCGAGGCGTTCGCGCGGTGGGAACGGCACGGGCGGCTGGTGCCGCCAAACCAGTTCCTGCCCGTCGCGGAGCAGAGCGGCCTGATCCGCGAGATCGGCGACGAGGTCCTGCGCCGCGCCTGCGCCGAGATCCGGCCCTGGCTGGCCGGCGATCCTGCCTACAGCGTCGCCGTGAACGTCTCGGGCCTGCAGTTCCAGCACCGGGACTTCGCCGCGGACGTGCTCGCGATTGCCGCGTCCACGGGCGTTGACCCGCGCCAGCTCACCCTTGAGCTGACAGAGAGCGTGTTCTTCGACGCCTCCTCGGACGTGCTGGGCCAGCTGCGGCAGCTGCGCGGCGCCGGTGTCCGGATTGCCATGGACGACTTCGGCACCGGGTATTCCGCGCTCGGCCGGCTTCAGGAACTGCCCCTGGACAAGGTCAAGATCGACCGCTCCTTCGTGGCCATGATCAAGACCGGCCAGGAACAGCTCCCGTTCTTCGCCACCATGATCAGCGCAGCGCATGCCCTCGGCCTGAAAGTCACGGCGGAAGGCATCGAGACGCCCGCGCAGGCCAAATACCTGATGGATCGCGGCTGCGACTCCCTGCAGGGCTACCTGTTCGCCAAGCCGGCCTCCGCCAGCCACCTGGCCGGGACCATGGAGAGTGCCCTGAACGCCCTGGACAAGGTCGACGCCGCGCAGTAGGTGGGAGCCCGGCGGAGCCCGCAGCAGCCGTCCCCCTCCTGCCCCAAGCGCCGTAGCCGGTCAAAAGCCGTCGCCGTTTCAAGTAGCCGGTTAAAGCAATCGGGTCCCCGCCGTTGGCGAGGATCCCGACTGGTCATATCAGCGCTTTTCGCAGGCGATGCCGTCGTTGTCACGGTCGAGGTCGTACTGGCGGAAACCGCCGTCGTTGAGGTTGTACAGGGTGTTGTCGACGCGGAACGTGGTGACCGGCTTTCCGCTGGTCTTGTCGCGGGCGCCCTTCTTGCCGACGCCGTGCGGGTAGACCTTGTTCAGCTCCGTGCAGTTCTTGTACGACTTCGGCGCCGGCGCGGCGGTTGCCGGCACGGCCGTGGCGCTCAGGACGACGGCGGTACCCGCCAGGGACGCGATAAGCAATTTTTTCAGGCGCACGTTTAAGAGCACTCCCCCAGGTAGAAGCCCTCAGCCGCGGATCGGCGAGGGGCAGGAAAATGCTAACCCACGAATTCGCTGTTTCCGGTCAGGCTCAAGCGCCGTGATCCGAGCCCTGGTCCAGCTTGTCGAGGTCCTGGGCCACCATCGCCTCGCTGCGCTGCCACAGCGCCTTCGCCAGGCCCGCATCGTAGGCCTGCTTGTTGGCCTTCGAGAGCGTCCGTTTGGCGTAGTAGGCGCCGGAGATCCAGTCGTGGCCCGGGGTGGCGTTGGCGAGCCACACAAGGGTGTCCGCGCCCTGGTCAGGGGTCAGCATGAAGCGCTTGAGGAAGGACTTGTAGGCCAGGCGCATGGGGCTTGTGGAGTCGGCAGCGAAGTTAGTGGCCACGCCGCCGGGGTGGAACGCCGCCGTCGAGATCCCCTCGGTGTTGTAGCGGTTGTGCAGTTCGGCGGTGAAGAGGATGTTGGCGAGCTTGGCGTTGCCGTAGGCGCGGTTGGTGGAGTAGCTCTTGGCCGCGTCGAGGTCGTCGATGTCGAACTTGGCGAAGAGCGAATTCGCGACGCTTGAGGTGTTGATGACGGTGGCCTGGCTGGCGGTCAGCACCTCGATCAGCTCGGTGGTGAGCAGGAACGGGGCCAGGTGGTTCACCTGGAAGGTTTTCTCGTGGCCGTCCACGGTGAGCTCACGGGGCCCCATGATGCCGCCGGCGTTGTTCGCCAGGACGTCGATCCGCGGGTACTTTTCCTTCAGCTGCGTGGCCAGGGTCCGCACCTGGGCAAGGTCGGCGAAGTCGCTGACATAGAATTCCGCGCCGATTTCGTTCGCGATCGCTTCGGTCTTTTGCGCGGAACGCCCGACGACGACCACACGTTCCCCCTGCCGGGCGAAGGTCCGCGCGGCGGACGCGCCGATGCCGTCGCTGGCTCCGGTGATGACGATAGTGCGCTCGGGCATTGAGGTGTCCTTAGAACGAAGCGGTGGGCTGGTCTTTGGGAATCCAGCCCCGTCGAATTCTAACGAGTGCAACTGGGAGTTCGTTCCGGACCGGCCGGTGCCTCCCCGGGATCTGCTGGGAAAGCACCGGCTGCAGCGCTAGATGCGCAGCGGCGACCGGAAACTCAGGGCCGTGCCGGCGTTCTGCAACTTCAGGCCGATGGCCAGCATTTCTTCGGTGGTCCGGAGCAGGGAGTAGTGGCTGTAGTTGCCCTGGATAACGGTGCCCGGGACCACGGATGGTGCCACCACGAAATTGGGCACCGGAGTATCTTCGTCAAAGAGTACGAATATCGCTGTGCGTCCCGCCCGGTAGCTTTGGCTGTTAAGGATGACCGGCAGCCATTGCGAAAGCCAGGTGTCGCCCGTCGCAACGCTGCAGTCATGCATGTCATTGCAAACGTTCGGCACCACTACGGAGAAATTCGGCAGGGTGTTGTTGGCGAGGTCGCCCGCCAGCTGCCCGGCGCTCACGGTGCCCAGGGGCACATTGTTGACCGCGCATGACGCCCTGTCCCCTGTCCCTTGGTAGTAGATTTCAGGGTTGTGCCGCTCGGCATACAGCCCGGACGCGCTCAGCCGGCAATTCGACGGCATGTCCTCCATATAGCTCTTGTAGGACTGGCCGGACGTACGCACCTGCCGGAAGATATTGTCGGCCGTAATGGGCGGCAGGCCCGCGGGGTTCGAATCGGAAGTGACGCCCTGCGTGCTGCCCGAGGTCATGGCCAGATAGCTCGGCAATGAGGGCAATCCCGTGCCGGCGTCGCTCCAGGTGGTCACCGAGGCGCACTGGGTCGCCTTTGTGCTCATGTACGGCGCGCTGGCGTTCCCGATGACCTGTGAATAGGTCTTGTTCTCAAAGAGCACCCACATGACGTGGTCGTATTTCGCCGGAGGGGCGGTCGCAGTGCCGCAGGGGTTGTCGCCGGGGGGCGGAGGCGGTGGCGGCGGCGGCGGAGGAGGTGGCGGCGGCGTCGCGTTTGTGGTGACGGTCAATCGAGGCCGTTGCGTGGTGACGGAAGTTTCCTTGGAACTGTAAATGACGCCGTCGGAGGATGTGTTGCTGATGCGGAACGAATACGTCCCGTCACCCTTAATCGCGCTGAAGAGATCGAACTCCACATAGGTGTTGTCCGCAACAGCGCCGCGCGACGCCACAATCGGCGTTTCCGCAACGGGCGCGTTGTTGAAGGTGATCGTGTTCTCACTCCAGGAGTTGTTGAGGACCCGTTGGACTTGGCCGCCTGAGTTGGATGGATCCGTAGCGAACAGCCGGAGCTTGGCGCCGGTCACGGTGCTGCCGGCAGTGCCGGTAACCGTGAGTTTGAGGAAGATCATTTCGACCGGCGAATTATCAGCCTTGAGGCCAGTTGCCGTGCGGAAGTTGATGGTGGGACTGTCACGTTTTACGACGGCGTCAGCCGTGGTAGAAAAGGTCAGCGTGGCGGCTTCTGCGGGGCCGGCAATAAGGGAAATTGTGGCAGCCACCAGGAAGACAACTGACGCCAGGGAAATCCCTCGGCGCCCCGCAAAGGAACGGGTCAAACGATGCCTCTTAGTTGCGTTCTTGCCCGAGGCGAAAACAGGATCTACGCGCATCGCGGAACTCCTATAAGGTCCGGTCGACGCACCCTGCGCCTTAGTGGTCCGTAGGAATCCAAACCCTAGCCGGTGAATTCCGGCCTCTCAATGCCGATGGCCAAAATAGCTGGCCGTTTAAAGGTATTCCCAAGGTTCCACCGGTTAACGGAATTCCCAAGGTTTTTCCATGGTTCTTAGGCATATGCCAGAACTGCCCGCCTGAGTCATCAGGGGCTTTTTGGTTTAAATGCGGGAGGACCCCCACCTGGTGGTGGGGGTCCTCGACCGTTAATGGTGTTCCGGCGGTGACCTACTCTCCCACACCCTCCCGGGTGCAGTACCATCGGCGCTGTGGGTCTTAGCTTCCGGGTTCGGGATGGGACCGGGCGTTT
>NZ_JBFUAR010000031.1:0-97712 GCF_056406175.1 Arthrobacter sp. P1_D12 | reverse complement strand
GTGTGCGGCATCTCGGTGATCAGGGCGTTGGCCAGGCCGAGGAGCCGGCCGCCCCTGGCCGGGGATTCGCGCCGGGCCAGGGCGATCTGCGCGCCGATCCCGGCGCCGAGCTTCTCGGCCGGGACCCCGAGCCGGGCTTGTTCGCGGCGCTGGAGCAGGTCGAAGGCCACGGCGAGCCGGGCCTGTTCCGCCGACGCGGCGGACTTCCAGTCCTCCAGTTCCCGGATCCGGTCAATGATTTGGGCACTGCCGGTCGCTGAGCGGACGGCAGAACTTAGTCCCGCTGCGGCGGCGAAGGATCGGGCGCGACTCAGGCCGCCGTCGCCGTATCCTGCTTGAACCACTTCGGGCCCCTGATTGCCGTCCATGAATCCAGTGTTTCAGGGACCCCCGACAATAATGGCCGCAGGGGTCCGCTCCGGGTGCCAACTGCCCGGCGGCGGCCAATTCGTTGGCGAATGATGGCGGCTGTCGGTGCGGAAGTCTTGAATGCAGTTGAGTATCCGGCCTTACGGCCAGTTGCTCGGACGGCGTCCCCGGGTGCCCCCCGGCTCGTTGACGCACGACAAGTTGGGCAACGTGCCCGACCTGAACGACGAGGGGGTGTCAGCGAGCCACCCCAAAGTGGAATACATCCCGGGACCGGGGGTAGCGTCAACGTATGACACCTGGACGTCCCGTACCCCCGCCCCTTGCCAAGCCGCTGCCGGATTTGGGCATCACAGACACCAAATCCGCCACCGCGGACAGCACCGCGCCGACCGCCGGCCCCACACTCGCTGCTGCGTACGGTGCCACCTCACCGGACAGCGGGCTTGTTCCCTTGACAGTGTCCCGACGGGCGCCGAAGGCGGACGACGTCGAGATCGCCGTTGAGTTCTGCGGACTGTGCCACTCGGACGTGCACGCCACCCGGGGCGAATGGGGCGGCGACACCTACCCGTTGATCCCGGGCCACGAGATCGTCGGCCGGGTCACCCGGCTCGGTTCCGCCGTCGACGACTTCACGGTGGGTGAGCGCGTAGGCGTGGGCTGCATCGTGGACTCCTGCCGCGAGTGCGAGAGCTGCCTGGACGGCCTCGAGCAGTACTGCGAAAACGCCGCGGTGGGAACCTACGGGGCGAAGGATGCCCGCAACGACGGCGCCATCACCCAGGGCGGGTACGCGACGTCGATCGTGGTGGACCGTCACTATGTCCTGCGGGTGCCGGAAGCACTGGACCCCGCCGCCGCGGCGCCCCTGCTGTGCGCCGGCATCACCACATATTCGCCCCTGAACCACTTCGAGGTCGAGGAAGGCGACGTCGTCGGCGTCGTCGGACTGGGCGGCCTCGGCCATATGGCCGTCAAGATCGCCAAGGCCATGGGCGCCGAGGTCAAGGTCTTCACGACGTCGGAGAACAAGTTCGCCGCAGCGCGCGAGCTGGGCGCCGACGACGTCATCCTCTCCACCGACCCGGCCGCGATGGAAGCCGCGAACCGCAGTATCGACGTCATCATCGACACCGTCGCCGCACCGCACGACCTCAACCCCTACTTCCGCACCCTGGGCCTGGACGGCGTGCTGTTCCAGCTGGGCCTGCCCGCCGAAGCGATGCCGCCCGTCAACCCCGGGGTGCTGATCCGGCGCAGGATCGCCTATGCGGGTTCGCTGATCGGCGGCATCGCCGAGACGCAGGAGATGCTGGACTTCTGCGCCGAGCACGGCGTGGTGTCCAACGTTGAGGTGGTCGGCGCAGACCAGCTCAACGAAGCCTACGACCGCATGGTGGCAGGCGACGTCAAGTACCGTTTTGTCCTGGACGTCAGTACCCTGGGGTCCCCGGCAGAAAAGGCGGACGCATGAGCACTCTCTTCACCAAAATCATCAACGGCGAGATCCCGGGCCGCTTCGTCTGGCGCGAGCACGACGTCGTGGCGTTCCTGACCATGGGCCCGCTGGCCGACGGCCACACCCTCGTGGTGCCCACCGAAGAAGTGGACCGCTGGACGGATGCCTCGCCGGATGTCCTCGGCCGGGTCATGGAGGTTGCCCGCAAGATCGGCGCCGTCCAGGTGGAGGTGTTCGACGCCGCCAGGGCCGGGCTGATCGTGGCCGGCTACGAAATCAACCACATGCACGTCCACGTGTGGCCATCGAACTCAATGGCGGACTTTGATTTCGGTTCCGTGGACCAGCACCCGGATCCGGCCAGGCTGGACGCCAACGCGGAGAAGCTCCGCGAAGGCCTGCGCACGGCCGGCCACGCGGAGCACGTCCCGGCCGCCTAGGTCCCGCCCGGACATTCCCGGCCGCCAGTGCTGGCGCCGGCGCAGCACCCTCAGGGGTCTACGCCGGCGCCAGCACCTTGTTAAGCGCGGCCCGGATACGCTTTTCAGACACCGAATAGGCGGTCCCGAGTTCGACGGCGAAGAGGCTCACCCGCAGTTCCTCGATCATCCAGCGCACGTGGGTTAACTCCGCGCCCGCCCGCCGGCCGGGCAGCAGCGCGGACACGGCGTCGTCGTAGTCGTCCTCCAGGGCCTGGACCGCGGCCATGTGCTGGGCGTCCCGCTGGACGTTGCCCGGCAGCTTCTCGAGGCGCTTTTCGATCGCCGCGAGGTAGCGGGGCAGCTGGCTGAGCTGGGCGTAGCCCGTGCGTGCCACGAAACCCGGATACACCAGCTGCTCGAGCTGGCTCTTGACGTCGTTGAGCGCGCTGATCAGGGCCAGGCTCGTGGTGCCCTTGAGCTGCTTTTCGATCCGGCGGGTGCTGGCCAGGATGCGTTCGACGACGGCGGTGACAGTAAAGACGGTGTCGATCAGCTCCGCCCGGACGCTCTCGTAGAGCGCCTTGAACGATCCCTCGTCCCACGGCAGCGGGGCCGGCGTGAGCTTGTCGATGGCGGCCAGGGCGCAGTCAGCGATCAGCGCCGCCACGGAACCGTGCGGGTTCTGGCTGAAGGTCAGTTTCTCGGTATTGTTCAGGTGCTCCAGGACATAGCGGTCCGGCGGCGGGACCTTCAGGGCCAGGAGCCGGATGACCCCACCGCGCATGGCTTCCTGCTGTTCCGACGGCGTCTGGAACAGCCGCAGCGCCACGGACGTTCCCTCGTCCACCAGGGCCGGATAGCCGGTGACGGTGTGCCCGCCAACGGTTCCCTGGACCTGGCGCTGGACGGTTCCAAACGTCCAGTCCTTGAGCCCGGACATTTCGGTGAACCCGCCCGGCGCCGCGGCAGCGGCCAGGGCGGCCGACGGGGACGTGCCGGCCTGTGATGAACGCGCGCCATCCTTGCCGTTCGCGCCGGCTTTCGCCTTTGCTGTGGCATTTCCCTTGGATTGGGGTGCCGTGGTGCCCGGGGTGGCACCGAGGGATTCCGCGATGGCCCGGCGGGTGGCTGGGGCCAGCCGCTCCTGCAGCGCGCTCAGGTCCTTGCCCTCATCCAGCAACTTGCCGCGGAAATCCACCACGCGGAAGCTGACCCGCAAATGCGACGGCACGGCGTCCCAGTTCCAGGAGCCCGGCGGAATGACCTGTCCGCGGATCCGGCGCAGCACCAGTTCCAGCGACGGTTCAAGCTCGTCTGTGGCGGGATCGAAGTCCGCCTCCAACGCCGCGACGGCCTGGCGGGCCACGTCCGGGGCAGGAACGAAGTTCTTGCGGATCTGCTTGGGCAGCGACTTGATGAGCGCCGTGACGAGTTCCACGCGCTGCCCGGGGATCAGCCAGCGGAACGCGGCGTCGTCGAGCTGGTTCAGGAACAGCACCGGCACCTCGGCGGTGACGCCGTCGGATGGATTTGGCGGCGAACCGGGCGCCACTGGATGGAACTCGTAGCTCAGCGGCAGCTCGAAGCCCTTGTGCAACAAAGTCTTGGGATAGGCCGAATCGTCCAGGGCCGCGGCGTCCTCGCTGATCAGCAGGGACTGGTCGAAGTCGAGCAGGGCGGGATCCTGCTGCCGTGCGTCCTTCCACCACTTGTCGAAGTGCCGCTCCGAGACGACCTCCGCGCCGATCCTGGCGTCGTAGAACTCGAACAGTGTCTCGTCGTCCACCAGGATGTCGCGGCGCCGCATCCGGGCCTCGAGCTCCTCGACTTCGTGCAGCAGCGCGCGGTTCCGGTGGAAGAACTTGTGGTGGGTCTGCCAGTCGCCTTCAACCAGGGCATGGCGAATGAAGAGCTCGCGGCAGAGCTCCGGATCCACCTTGCCGTAGTTGATCCGCCGGCTTGGGATGATGGGCACGCCGTACAGCGTGACCTTTTCGTGGGCCATCACCGCGCCCATCTTCTTGGACCAGTGCGGCTCGCTGTAGCTGCGCTTGACCAGGTCGGGGGCCACCTGTTCGGCCCAGAGCGGATCGAACTTCGCCGCGACGCGGGCCCAGAGCCGGCTCGTCTCCACGAGTTCGGCGGCCATCACGAACGTGGGTGACTTCTTGAACAGTGCCGAACCCGGGAAGATCGCGAAGCGGCTGCCGCGGGCGCCGGCGTACTCGCGCTTGCGCTCGTCGAGGATGCCGACGTGGCTCAGCAGCCCCGAGAGCAGGCTGATGTGGATGCCGTCGTGGTTGCCCACCGGATCGGCAAGGCGCTTGTTGTCCAGGCTGATGCCCAGCGGCCGGGCCAGCTGGCGGAGCTGGGCGAACAGGTCCTGCCACTCCCTGACCCGCAGGTAGTTGATGAATTCGTTGCGGCAAAGCCGGCGGAACGCCGTGGAGGACAGTTCCTGCTGCTTCTCCTGCAGGTAGTTCCACAGGTTCAGGTAGCCGGTGAAATCCGAGTTCTCGTCCCGGAATCGGGCGTGCTTCTCTGCGGCGAGCTGCTGCTTGTCTGTTGGACGCTCGCGCGGGTCCTGGATGGTGAGCGCTGCGGCCAGGATCATGACCTCGCGGACGCAGCCCCGCTTTCCGGACTCCACGATCATCCGGCCGAGCCGTGGGTCCACCGGCAGCTGGGCCAGCTGCTGCCCGACGGCGGTGAGCCCGCTTCCGGGACGGCCGGAACCGCGGCGCTGCCCGCCGTCGTCCGATGGCTCCTGCCGCGCGGCGGTCAGGGCGCCGAGCTCGCGCAGGAGGCTGACGCCGTCGTTGATGGCGCGCGAATCCGGCGGCTCGACGAACGGGAAGTTCTCCACGTCCTTCGGTCCGCGGGCCACGCCCATGGCGGTCATCTGCAGGATGACGGCCGCGAGGTTGGTGCGCAGGATCTCCGGATCCGTGAACAGCGGCCGCGACTCGAAGTCCTCCTCGGAGTACAGCCGGATCGCGATACCGTCGGAAACGCGGCCGCAGCGGCCCGAGCGCTGGTTGGCCGAAGCCTGGGAGACGCGCTCAATCGGCAGGCGCTGGACCTTGGTCCGGTGCGAGTAGCGCGAGATCCGGGCCGTGCCGGTGTCGATCACGTACTTGATGCCGGGAACCGTCAGCGAGGTTTCGGCGACGTTGGTCGCAAGTACGATCCGCCGCTTGCTGCCGGGATGGAAGACCTTGTGCTGCTCCTGCAGGCTCAACCGGGCGAAGAGGGGAAGGACCTCGGTGCCCGCGAGGCGCCGGTTGGACTGGATGCGGGCGTTGAGGGCCTCCGCCGCGTCGCGGATTTCGCGCTCGCCGGAGAAGAAGATCAGGATATCGCCGTGGGCTTCCAGGGCGAGTTCGTCGACGGCGTCGCACACCGCGTCGAGCGGGTCGCGGTCCTCCTCGAGTTCGTCGTCCGCGGCGGCACCTTCTCCTGCTCCATCTTCGGCGCTGGCGCCGGTGCCGCCGGCCGGCTGGGAAAGCGGCCGGTAGCGGATTTCCACCGGGAAGGTCCGGCCCGATACCTCGATGATGGGGGAGGGGTCCTCGTCGCTGCCGAAGTGCTTGGCGAAGCGCTCCGGATCGATGGTGGCCGAGGTGATGATGATCTTCAGGTCCGGGCGCTGCGGCAGGATGCGCTTGAGGTAGCCGAGGATGAAGTCGATGTTGAGGCTGCGCTCGTGCGCCTCGTCAATGATGATGGCGTTGTACTTGCGCAGCAGCCTGTCGCGCTGGATTTCCGCCAGCAGGATRCCGTCGGTCATGAGCTTGACCTTGGTGGACCGGCTGACCTCGCCGGTGAAGCGGACCTGGAAACCGACTTCCTGGCCGATTTCGACGCCGAGTTCCTCCGCGATGCGCTCGGCCACGGTGCGGGCCGCGAGCCGGCGGGGCTGGGTGTGGCCGATCAGCCCGTTCTCGCCCAGGCCGAGCTCAAGGCACATCTTGGGGATCTGGGTGGTCTTACCCGAGCCAGTCTCGCCGGCGATGATGGTCACCTGGTTGGCCGCGATGGCGGCCATCAGATCTTCGCGGCGCTCGGAGACCGGCAGCTCGGCGGGGTAGGAAATATGCAATGTCATGGCTGGAGACAGTCTACTGGGGTGGACTGTCCGCTGGGTGGCGACGGCGGCTGTGCAGTGCTGCTATCGGGTCCGGCTGCTGCAGCCGGGCTGTTCCGTTGCTGCTTCAGCCTCGGCGCATGTTGAGGGCCCGGCTGGATGACCGGGCCCGATGGGCGTGTGGACTAAGCGTGCGCGGACTTAGATGTTCCGCATCGTGTAGTTGATGCTCGGCAGGTCCCGGGCCATCCAGTATTCTTCCGAGCGGACGGGCGGAGTGTGGCCGAGGCCATCCTTGCGGAGGGCGGAGATCGTGGCGGTGACGCCGGCAAGAACCAGGATGATGAGGGCTATTCCGAGGAGTTCCATACCTCTATGGTTCTCCGGTTCGGGCCCTTAAAAAAGTGGCAGAAATGCCCAAAAAGCTATAATTTCTGCCACTGTTCTGTCAGGATGGAATCATGATCAAATCAGTGGCAATGATCGTGGTTCCCAACTTCTCGATCTTCGAGTTCGCGACGGCTTTCGAGGTCTTCGGCATCGACCGCTCGGACCGCGGAAACGGCGTGCCCGCGTTCGATTTCCGCGTCTGCGCGCCCGAGCCGGGCGACGTCCCGCTCAAGTCCGGCCTATCCATGCACGTCGGTCTCGGGCTGGAAGCAACTGCGGACGCCGACCTGGTGGTGATGGCGCCGTACGGCCGGGACGAGGACGTTCCCGACTCCGTCCTGGAGGCGCTGCGGGCCGCCCACGCGCGCGGTGCGTGGGTGATGTCCATTTGTTCCGGTGCGTTTGCCCTGGCTCGGGCGGGCCTGCTCGATGGCCGCCGCTGCACCACGCACTGGCATTACTCCCAGGAACTGGCCACCCGGTACCCCGCTGTCCTGGTGGATGAAAACGTCCTCTACGTCGAAGACGGCCGGATCATTACCAGTGCCGGCACGGCCGCAGGGATCGATGCCTGCCTGCACCTGGTCCGCGTGGAGTTCGGCGCCAAGGTGGCCGCCGCCATCGCCCGGGACATGGTGGTCCCTCCGCACCGGGACGGCGGCCAGGCCCAATACATCGACCGGCCCATTCCGACGTGCGGCTCGGAGCCCATGGAGCAGCTGCTGCAGTGGATGGTCCGGCACCTGGACGAGGAACACGCGGTCAACGAACTGGCGGCCCGGGTCCATATGTCGCCGCGGACGTTTGCGCGGCGCTTCCGCGCGGAAACGGGAGCCACCCCCGCGGCCTGGCTTAATTCCCAGCGGGTGCTGCGCGCCCAGGAGCTGCTGGAGAGCACGGAGCTCAATATCGACGAAATCGCAAGGGAGTCCGGGTTCGGGCATTCGGTCCTGTTGCGGCACCACTTTGCCAAGGCGCTGGACACCAGCCCGCAGTCCTACCGGCGCACGTTCCGCGGGCACCTGGCCACGGCATAGCGGGCCTCGGCCCGGCAGCAGCGGCGAGCCAAAGCCCGGCAGCAACAGCTAGCCAAAGCCCGGCGGCGCCGACCCCTCAGCGGCGGCCCGGGCGCATTCGACGAGGTCGCGCCACGGCCCCGTCAGCGCACGCTCCGGCAGGACCGCCCGGCGCTGATCGGCCCGGATGCTGTACATGAACCGGTCCGGCTGGCCGGTTGTCCCATTGATTCCGGCGACGTCGTCCCACGGGCAGGCCTCGATCAGCGGCTGCCACCGGTCGGTGTCTTCCGGCGGCTCGGGCCGGACGGTCCACGTCCTCTTCATTCCGGCCACGCCGCCACTGCGCTGGACAGTTATCTTCATCGGACTCGGATCTCAATTGGACTCGATTTGCGGGGCTTGGCTTATCGCCGGGCCCCCGGGAACTTTACTTTCACAGTTTCCCACGCGGAGCGCACGGCGTCATGTTCCTTGGAATCGTCCCCGAACAGCTCCTTGGCAGAGGCGGTGGTGGCCTTGGCGAAGGCGCCGAACGTGGCGGTGGGGGACAGCGTGCCGCCCGTCAGCGTCTCGTACCAGATCTGTGCCGGCGCGTCCCAGGCATTGCCGCCCAGGGCAGTGGCCACCAGACAGAACGCACGGTTGGGGATACCGGAGTTGATGTGCACGCCACCGTTGTCCGCGCTGGTGCGCACGTAGCCGTCCATCGAGTCCGGCTGCGGGTCCTTGCCGAGCACGTCGTCGTCGTATGCCGTTCCCGGAGCCTTCATGGAACGCAAGGCGGCCCCCTGCACCTGGTCGGTGAAGAGGCCTTCGCCGATCAGCCAGCTGGCCTCCGCCGTCGACTGCTTCCGCACATACTGCTCAACGAGGGCCCCGAAGACGTCGGACATCGATTCGTTCAGGGCGCCGGCCTGGTTGCGGTAGACCAGCCCGGCCGAGTACTGGGTCACGCCGTGGGTGAGCTCGTGCCCGATGACGCTCAAGGATTTCGTGAACCGCTCGAAGACCTGGCCGTCACCGTCGCCGAAGACCATTTGCTGGCCGTCCCAGAAAGCGTTGTCGTACAGGCGGCCATAGTGGACCGTGGCATCAAGGTGCAGGCCTTTGCCGTCGATCGAATTGCGTCCGAAGGCTTCGGCGTAGAGGCGGTGGGTATGCCCCAGCCCGTCATAGGCCTCATCGGCGGCGGGGTCGCCGGTGGGCGGTTCGCCTTCTTTGCGGACCACGCTGCCGGGCAGCTTCTCGGCGGACTTGGCGTCGTAGACCGTCCGTTCCGGCGGGGACGGCTTGAGCTCCCGCAGGCCCGGACGGCTGCCGGGCCCTGGCACTGTGCGGGAGGCCTGGAAGCCCGGGACGTGTTGCAGGGCCTGCTTTGCCCCGTGGGCGGCCCTGGAGAGCTCCGGCTTTTGCTGTGCGGCCAGTCTGCGGAGCAAATAGGGCGGAACGATAGAACAGGACGGAGTTGGATAGAACATGTGAGACCCCCTTCACGCTTCGGAGCGGGCAGGGTAGCCCGCCACCGATGAAAACAGCCTACGAGGGAGCACCGACAATCGGCAGGGGCAATGCCGCTGGATTTCCGCGGTCTTTTGGCGGGATTCAGGGCACAAAAAACCCCGCCGTTTCAAACGGCGGGGTTTTGTTCGTGCCCTCGATTGGAATCGAACCAACGACCTTCTGCTCCGGAGGCAGACGCTCTATCCCCTGAGCTACGAGGGCATCCAAGGGTCCTGCCGTTACCGGCGGGACGTCCTAGAGCTTAGCAGGAAGTTGGCCTCCAACGGAAAACCATGGAAAACAGTCGTTCATTTATAGAGTCAAGCGGCAGTCAAACGTGTCCTAGGTGCGTGGCAAGTCCCGCGAATTGGCCGGCGGCTCCGTACGCGGTTCAGTAGCCGGTGAACGTATCCACATGGACCCGCCGGGCGCCCGCGCCACGTGCCGCGGCCCGCAGCGATCGCACACTGGCGGGCGAGCCGGAGACGAAGACCACCCGGCCGCTGATGTCGGGGACCAGCTCCTTGAGGGCCGCCGCATCGATCCTTCTTGAACCTGCGTCCTGCATGAACGCCGGCGGCGCCGAACCGTCCGCAATCCGCGCCAGGACGCGCGCCCCGGAGCGCTGCAGCTCCTCGGCGTAGCCCAGCTCGGCGGCATTCTTTGCCAGGTACAGGAGGACAACGTCGCGGTCCCCGGACGGGGTTCCGGCTGACGCCGCGGCCAGTTGGGCCATGTAGGGGGTGATGCCGATTCCGGCCGCGATGAGCAGCACGGGGGTGGCCGGGTTCCGCGGCAGGAGGAAGTCGCCGTTCACCGTGGTTGCGGTGAGCCCGTCGCCCGCTTCAAGGGCCAGCAGCGAGCGCTTGGCTGACGACACCGGCTCCGCCGTCCCCACCCCGATCGTCAGCAGGGAGGCGTCCGGCGCGCTGGTCAGGCTGAACACGCGCCGGATTCCCTTCCCGTCACCCTTGCCGTCACCCTTCCCGCCGGTCGTGTCCGGGGGCAGGTGCAGCTCCAGGGCCTGTCCGGGAGCGAAGCGCACCGGACGTTCCGGGCGGAAGCTGAATTCCGTCGTCGTCGGCGTCAGCGGACGGCTCGCGACGAACGCCAACCGGACCCCGCCCCGCTGTCCGACGGCGAAGGCAAGCGCGTTGCCTGCGAGCAGCGCCAGCTCGGGGGAGTTGGCCACAAACCCCAGGTTGTAGGGGACGGCAAAAAGGGCCCCGACGACGGCGGCCAGCGCCAGTTGCTGCCAGCGCCGCGGGGGCACGGTGAGCGGCTCGGTGAGCATGAACCCGACGAAGAACAGCACCGGCCGCTGCGCGAGCGTCTGCCACAGGGCCTCGGGGAGATCCATCCCGGCCTGGAGCAGATCCGCGGCCACGATGGACACGGCAACCACGGTGAAGACGGCGGCCACGGCGAACTTCCGGGTCCGGTAGAGCACCAGCAGCACCCCTGGCAGCACCAGCCAGAGCATGGCCGGCGTCGCGGCCCACCAGGTGGCAATGTTGAGCCCGGTCAGCCCGGCCAGAAACGCGCCGGCCGCGGCCGGATTGAAGATGTGCCGGCCGCGCCAGGCCAGCGCATACTTCGAGGCCGAGGCCAGGATGCAGGCGAGGGCGACGCCGGCGATCTCTGCCAGCTGGAGGCCCTGGGCCGGCTGGCTGGGCCAGAAAAGCTCGCTGGGCCAGAAAAGGAAGTACAGCAGCAGGCCGGTGATGAGTGAGGATTCCGTGTGCGGCCGCACATGGAACAGTGCGGCCAGCCCCTGGCTGGAGGCGTACGTCAGGCCAAGGCACAGGGCAAGGTGGGCCAGCATTTCCGGCAGCCCGAACGTCAGCCAGCCCAGCACATTGAGCAGCAGGCTGTAGCCGGCCAGGACGGCCAGGACCCACAGCACCAGCCGGTACATCGTGAGCCGGCCCAAGGCGGTGTCCAGCCTCGAGCCAAGGGCGGTGGTGGCGATGGCAGTCATGAGAACAGGGCCCCTTCGAAGTCGGCTGAATATTCCGCGTGCCCGTCCGCATACACCGTGAGCCAGGCGCAATCGAACTCCTGCTCCAGCCGCGGACCGTCGACAAAGAACAATGCGGTGGCCAGCGCATCGGCCACCATCGCGGTCCCGGCCATGGCCCAGCTGGCGACAACGGTACGCACCGGAGCTCCCGTGGTGCCGTCCAGGACATGATGGAACCCGTCGCCCCAGGCGCGCCGGTTGGCGGCGGAAGCGCACAGGGCGCCTGCCCCCAGCTGGACGGTGCCGATTGCCCGGGTGGGATCGTAGGGGTGCTCGAGGGCAACCACCGCCGGATCCGGCCCCGGATTCAGCAGGTCCCCGCTGGCATCGATGAAATGCCCGCCGCAGCCGCCGTCCCGGAGCTGGGCGGAGAGCAGATCGGCCAGCTGGCCCTTTCCGGCCGCGCCGACGTCGATCACCACCGGAACCGTGGTGGTCAGCGCGGTGCCCTGCCAGTCCAGCGCATCCTCCCACCGGGGCGCGGGAAGCGGCGCACCGCCCGGGCGCAGGGTGTAGGTGGCGTCGTAGCCCAGGCGCTCCAGGCTCCCGCCGATGAGCGGGGTCATCGCACCCTCGGTCAGCCGGTACAGGGTGCCGTACAGCTCGCCCAGGGCGGCCCCTTCGGCGGGCAGCTCAATGCGGCCAGGCGTCCGGGCTGCGTCGGCAATGAGAGAATCGGGGCGGAACCGGGACCACGCGGCGTCGTACTCCTCCACTGTGGCGAGCAGGCCCCGGCGGAGCTCGCCGGAGAGCCGGGACGGGGTGGAAATCTCCCAGCGGGTCCCGATCCCGTCAAAGCTGAAGTGTGTCCAGCCCGGATGCGCCACGATTCCTCTGTCCCTTGCTGCGCTATTGGGCCTGTGACTTGATCTTCGCCACGGCCTGGTTGAAGCCGCCGCTGGTCAGCGAGGATCCGGCCACTTTGGAAACCTTGATCTCGTCGAGCTTTTTGCCAACAACCTGGGACTGGATGCCGCCGGCGAACTCGCCCTGGAACTTTCGGGTGTTCGGATTCGAGGGGTGCTGCGTGATCTTCACGTCGGACACGGCACCGCCGGCCAGCGTCAGCTCCACGCCCACGGTCTCAGTGCCGTTGGGGGAGGTGTAGTTCCCGTCGGCGCTGTACGTGCCGTCCTTGTAAGAGCCGGTACCGGCAGCGGACTCGGATGCCGGGGGCGCGCCCTGTGCGGCCGGGGCCTGGGCAGACGCGGCGCAGCCAGCCGCTGTTCCGGCCACGGAGAGGCCGGCAATGCCGACGAGGACGCTTTTGCGGAAGGCGGTATTCATGCGGGACTCGATTCTTTGCGGGGATCGGACAGCGAACAGTGTGGAGCCATGACAGGGTTGCAGACGTTGAATTCAGGGTAACGGTTCACCCTGGGCGCGAGGCCTTGATGACCTTGGGTATTCCCGTAACCGGCCCCGCCGTCATGCCGGGCGCAAGATTCCGCCGCACTCCGGGCCCACCGGTAGGCTAGAAGTGTGACCCCAGAAGAACTCTCCCTCGCCATATCCGCCTGCCTGAAGGACGCCGTCGCCGCCGGTGACATAGCCCTCTCCGCGGCCGACATCCCGGATGAGGTGCGCGTGGAGCGCCCCAAGAACAGGGACCACGGGGACTGGGCCACCAACGTCGCCCTCCAGCTGGCCAAAACGGCGGGCACCAACCCGCGGGAGTTCGCGTCCGTCCTGAGCGCCCGGCTCAAAACGATCGACGGCGTGTCCGCGGTGGACATCGCCGGCCCCGGCTTCCTGAACATCACCGTGGACGCCGCTGCCGCCGGTGCCCTCGCCAAGGCGATCGTCGAGGCCGGTGCGGCCTACGGCACCAACACCGCGCTCGCCGGGCACACCGTCAACATGGAATTCGTCTCGGCCAACCCCACCGGCCCGCTGCACATCGGCCACACCCGCTGGGCCGCCCTCGGCGACGCGATCGCCCGCGTCCTCCGGGCCTCCGGTGCCGACGTCACTGCCGAGTACTACATCAACGACGCCGGTTCCCAGATGAACGTGTTCGCGAACTCAGTGTTCGCGAGGCTGCACGGCCGGGACGTGCCCCAGGGCGGCTACCCGGGCCAGTACATCGCGGACCTCGGCCACGAGGTGCTCACCGAACACCCGGACATCCGCGAACTCACCGAAGTGGCGGCCCTCCCGGTGATCCGGGGCGCCGCCTACAAGGCGCAGATGCATGACATCAAGCAGACGCTGGCCGAGTTTGGCGTCGACTTCGATGTCTACTTCTCCGAGCAGGAGCTCCACGACGCCGGCGCGATCGAGGACGCCGTCGCCCGCCTGCGCGAACAGGGCCACGTGTTCGACGACGGCGGCGCGGTCTGGCTGCGCACCACCGACTTCGGCGATGACAAGGACCGCGTGATGGTCCGCGCAAACGGTGAACCCACGTACTTCGCCGCCGACGCCGCCTACTATCTGTCCAAGAAGGACCGCGGCTACACCGAGAAGATCTACCTCCTCGGCGCCGACCACCACGGCTACATCAACCGGCTCAAGGCCATCGCGGCAGCCGCCGGGGACGACCCCGAGGTCAACATCGAGGTCCTGATCGGCCAGCTGGTCTCCGTCAACGGCGCCAAACTGTCCAAGCGAGCCGGCAACATCATCGAGCTCAAGGACCTCATCTCCTGGCTCGGCAAGGACGCCGTCCGGTACTCGCTGGCCCGGTTCCCCGCCGATTCGCCGCTGACGCTGGACCCGGAGCTGCTGAAGAAGCACAGCAACGAAAACCCGGTGTTCTACGTCCAGTACGCCCACGCCCGCTCCCGCGGCGCCGCCCGCAACGCAGTGGCCGCCGGCGTGGAGCGCCGTGTGGACGGCATAGACAGCTTCAACGCCGCCCTGCTGGACCACCCCACCGAAAACGAGCTGCTCTCGCACCTGGGCAGCTATCCCTCGATCGTGGCCAAGGCCGCCGAGCTGCGCGAGCCGCACCGCGTGGCCCGCCACCTCGAAGTGATCGCCGGCGCCTACCACCGCTGGTATGACGCCTGCCGCGTGGCGCCCCAGGGCGAGGAACCCATCACCGACACCAACCGCACCAGGCTGTGGCTCAACGACGCCACCAGCCAGGTGCTGGCCAACGGACTGGAACTGCTGGGCGTCTCGGCGCCGGAACGGATGTAACCGCCATGACCGCGAATTCAGGACAGTCCCCGCTCGCCCCGGACTGGCTCGAGGTCCCCGCCGACCTCAATGCCCTCCACGAACCGCTGTGGGCGGGCGGTGTTGCACGCAACGACGACGGCGAGCTCACCATCGAGGGGCTGACGGTCAGTGAGCTGCAGCGCCAGTACGGCACGCCGCTGTTCGTGCTGAGCGAGACCGACTTCCGGGCCCGGGCCCGGGCGTTCAGCGACGCCTTCAACGACGCCTTCGCCGATATTTGCGGGGGAGTGGACGTCTACTACGCCGGCAAGTCCTTCCTGTGCACCTCCGTGGTCCGCTGGGTCGAGGAAGAGGGGCTGCGCCTGGACACGGCGTCAGGCGGCGAACTCGCCGTGGCCTTCCGCGCCGGTATCCCCGGCGCCGACGTCGCCCTGCACGGGAACAACAAGTCCGACGGCGAAATCCACCGGGCGCTGGACATGCAGCTGGGACGGATCGTGGTGGACAGCCTCGACGAGCTCGAACGCGTCGCGGCGATCGCCGCCAACCGGGGCGACACGGCCAGGGTGATGCTGCGGCTGACCCCCGGAGTGCACGCCCACACCCACGAATTCATCGCCACGGCCCACGAGGACCAGAAATTCGGCCTGTCCATGGCCGGGGACTCCACGGACCAGGCCGGACTGTCCGCCGCAGAGGAAGCCGTGGCCGCGGCCACCGGGCACGCCAGCATCGAACTTCTGGGCCTGCACTGCCACATCGGCTCGCAGATCTTCGAACCGGACGGCTTCGCCCTCGCCGCCGAGAGGCTGCTGGACTTCCTGGCGGCGATGCAGTCGAAATACTCCATCGTGCTGCCCGAGCTTGACCTCGGCGGCGGCTACGGCATCGCCTACACGCCCGTGGACACCCCGCGCCCGGCCGCCGAAATCGCGCAGGCGATGGCCGCCGTCGTCCGTTCCAAATGCGCTGCCCTCGGCATAACCGCCCCCCGGATTTCGATCGAACCGGGCCGCGCGATCGTCGGAAGCACCACCTTTACGCTGTATGAGGTCGGCACGCTCAAGACCGTCCGGGTGGACTCCCCGGCCTCTGCTGGTGCCGCGGCCGGCCACGACGGAGCCGGGGACGTTACGCACCCCCGCCGCTATGTGTCGGTGGACGGCGGGATGAGCGACAACCCCCGGCCGGTGCTGTACGACGCGGATTATTCGGCGATTCTCGCCTCGCGGAGCTCCGACGCGGGGCCGCAGCTGTCCCGAGTGGTGGGCAAACATTGCGAGAGCGGCGACATAGTTGTTAGAGATGTATATCTGCCCGAGGACGTGGCAGCCGGTGATCTGCTTGCTGTACCGGGGACCGGCGCCTACTGCTGGGCCCTGTCAAGCAACTACAACTATCTGGCCCGGCCGGGCGTTATCGCTGTCAGCGACGGATCTGCCCGGCTCATTGTCCGCGGGGAAACCGAAGAAGATTTGCTCAACCGCGACATGGGAGTCTGAATGTCTGAATTGCGAACCCTGAAAGTGGCCCTGCTGGGCTGTGGCAACGTTGGGGCCCAGGTTGCGCGGATTCTCATTGACGACGCCGACGCCCTCGCCGCGCGCACCGGCGCCCGGCTGGAACTGCAGGGCATCGCGGTGCGCAACCTCGATGCCAAGCGCGACGTCGAGCTGCCGCAGGAGCTGTTCACCACTGACGCCGAAGTCCTCGTCAAGGACGCCGACGTCGTCATTGAACTCATGGGCGGCATTGAGCCGGCCCGGACCCTGATCCTGACCGCCATGCGGCACGGTGCCTGTGTTGTCAGCGGCAACAAGGCGCTCCTGGCCCAGGACGGGCCCACCCTGTACGAGGAAGCGGACAAGGCCGGGGTGCAGCTGTCCTACGAGGCCGCCGTGGCCGGCGCCATCCCCATCCTGCGGCCCATCCGCGACAGCCTGTCCGGCGACCGGATCACCCGGGTGCTCGGGATTGTCAACGGCACCACCAACTTCATCCTCGACCAGATGGACTCGACCGGCGCGCAGTTCGCCGACGCGCTGGCCGAGGCCCAGCGCCTGGGCTACGCGGAAGCCGACCCCACGGCCGACATCGAAGGCTACGACGCCGCCGCCAAGGCCGCGATCCTCGCTTCACTGTCCTTCCACACGCGGTTCGCCCTGGAAGACGTCTCCTGCGAGGGCATCACGTCGGTCACCGCGGCGGACATCGCCGCCGCCAAGGAAGCCGGCTTTGTGATCAAGCTGCTGGCCATTGCCGAGAAACTGGTTGACGAGGACGGCAAAACCGGTGTCTCGGTCCGTGTCCACCCCACGCTCCTGCCCCGCGAGCACCCGCTCGCCGCTGTCCGCGGTGCATTCAACGCCGTCTTCATCGAAGCCGAGAACGCCGGCGAGCTCATGTTCTACGGCCAGGGTGCCGGCGGCACCCCGACGGCGTCCGCCGTGCTGGGCGACCTCGTCTCCGCGGCCCGCCGCATTGTCCTGGGCGGCCCCGGCCGCACCGAAACCACCACGGGACACGTGCCATCGCTGCCCATCGACGCGGCCGTCACCAGCTACTACATCGGACTCGACGTCGCGGACCAGCCCGGCGTCCTGGCCAGGATCGCGCAGCTCTTCGCCGAGCACGGCGTGTCCATCGAAATCATGCGGCAGACCATTCACCGCGACGCCGACTCCAACGTGGAATCGGCCGAGCTGCGGATCGTCACACACCGTGCACGCGAAGCCGCACTTGCAGCAACCGTCGAGGCCGTCAGGCGCCTGGACGTCATCAATTCCGTCACATCCGTACTCCGGGTAGAAGGAGTCTAAGTGGCTCACCAATGGCGCGGTGTCATCCGCGAATACGCCGACCGTCTTCCTGTCACGGAAGCGACCAAGGTCATCAGCCTGGGCGAGGGCGGCACCCCGCTCGTGCATGCCCGCCACCTCTCTGAGCTGACCGGCAGCACCGTCTACCTCAAGGTCGAAGGCATGAACCCGACCGGTTCCTTCAAGGACCGCGGCATGACCATGGCCATGACGGCAGCGGTGGCCGCCGGCGCCAAGGCCGTGGTCTGCGCCTCCACCGGCAACACCTCCGCCTCCGCCGCGGCCTACGCGACGGCGGCCGGGCTGCAGTGCGCGGTGCTGGTCCCGGAGGGCAAGATCTCCATGGGCAAGCTCAGCCAGGCAGTCGCGCACGGAGCCACGCTGCTGCAGGTGGACGGCAACTTCGACGACTGCCTCGACATCGCCCGCAAGCTCGGCGAGTCCTACCCGGTGTTCCTGGTCAACTCCGTCAACCCGGCCCGGATCGAAGGCCAGAAGACCGGAGCCTTCGAAGTGGTGGATTCGCTCGGCGACGCCCCCGACTTCCACGTGCTCCCGGTGGGCAACGCCGGCAACATCAGCGCGTACTGGAAGGGCTACAAGGAATACGCTGCGGCGTTCGAGTCGCCCACCGCCGGGTCGCTGCCCGCAGTGTCCACGAAGACACCCGTCATGTGGGGCTTCCAGGCCGCAGGGGCGGCGCCCTTCGTGGCCGGCCACCCCATCACCGAGCCCGACACCATTGCCACCGCCATCCGGATCGGCAACCCGGCCTCCTGGGACACCGCCGTGGCGGCCCGGGATGAATCCGGCGGCGTGATCGAGGCAGTCACGGACGAGGAAATCCTGTCCGCGCACCGGTGGCTCTCCGCCCGGGAAGGCGTTTTCGTGGAGCCCGGCTCCGCTGCCGGCGTCGCCGGGCTGATCAAGAAGCACGCGGCCGGGGAAGTGCCGGCAGGCAAGACGATCGTAATCACGGTGACCGGTCACGGCCTCAAGGACCCGCAGTGGGCCCTGCGCACCGAGGACGGCAGCGACGTGCAGCCAGTCAAGGTCTCCAACGACGTCGTCACCGTCGCCGCAGCACTGGGACTGGAAGAAAGATAACGTTGGAAACAACCCTCACCGTCCCGGCCGAATCAGCTGCCGGCTCCCCGGCCGTTCCGGCGGGCCAGCTGGTCACCGTGCGTGTCCCGGCCACGAGCGCCAACCTGGGCCCCGGGTACGACAGCCTCGGCCTGGCCCTCTCGCTGCATGACACGCTGACCGTGGAAACCCTGGCCAGCGGTGAACTTGAATTCGAGCTCAGCGGCGAGGGTGCCGAGTCCCTGCCCCGCGATGCGACGCACCTCGTGGTCAAGGCCTTGACCGAGGCACTGCACCGCCTGGGGTTCCGGCACGAAGGCCTGCGGATCACGGCGGACAACGTCAACCCGCACGGACGGGGCCTGGGCTCCTCGGCCTCGGCCGTGGTGGCGGCCGTCAGCGCCGCCAATGCCCTGGTTCCGGAGGCCTCCCGGCGTGGCCGCGACTGGATCCTGCAGCTCACAAGCGAAATGGAAGGCCACCCGGACAACGTTGCACCCGCCATTTTCGGCGGACTGGCGCTGTCATGGCAGGACAGTGACCAGTACAGCAGCACGTGCGCGTCCGTGGCCGCCTCTGTGATCCCCGTGGTCGCCGTGCCCGACTACGAGCTCTCCACTGAGGCCGCCCGGGCCCTCTTGCCGGCCTCGGTGGGCCACCATGCCGCGGCCATGAACTCCGGCCGCGCCGCCCTGCTGATCCATGCCCTGACCACGAACCCGGAATTCCTGCTGCCCGGCACCGAGGACTACCTGCACCAGAGCTACCGCGCCGAGGCCATGCGGCCCAGCGCGGAACTGATCGGCGCGCTGCGCCGGGCAGGGCACGCCGCCGTCGTATCCGGCGCCGGACCCACCGTGCTGGTCCTGGCCAACGGCGAAGCGGAAGCCCGTGAAGTTGTGGACTTCATCGGCGCCCACACCGCGGGCAACACGCCGGAAGTGGGCTGGCGCGTGATGAAGCTGGCCGTGGACGTTGAAGGTGCTAAAGTGGAAGTGCACCGGCGGTAAATACGCAGGCGGTAAATTTATAACCGTTGTAAGACCGCGATGTTGGCCACGTAGCCTCTCTCATCTTTCACTGCGCAATATTTTCCGGTGCCACCTGCTTTCGGTCTGACGCAGGAATCAGCAGAATTGATCTGCCCCCTGAAACTCAGCCCGCCGTTCCTCATTTCTCGGATCGTGCATGGTGAAGCTATATCCGGCCCTGCTGGCCGATATCCATCCGGCAAGGCCGAAATCCCGGCTGCAGATCTGAACTGCAGCCCAGATCAAATCACCGCGTCCAGCTCTTAGCCTGGACGCCGTCGAGGGGGAAGGATCCTTCGTGACCGAAACCACTGAGCTGTCTCCGGCTGTGGATACATCTTCTGCTGCCGAATCAACGACAGCACCCGCCAAGAGCAGCGGCCTTGCAGGCCTTAAGCTCGCCCAGCTCCAGGCCCTCGCCAGCCAGCTGGGCATTTCCGGCGGTTCCCGCATGCGCAAGGGTGATCTGGTCACGGCCATTTCCGCCCACCGCGCAGGCACCCCGGTAAGCAAGGCTCCGGCCCGCGCTGCCGAAAAGGCGAGCGACAACGGCACTGTGTCCCACGCAGCGGCCCCGGCAGCTGCGCCCGCAACGGCGCCCGCCGCCGAGGACGAGTCCCTGGCAAGGGAAAACACCGCCCAGGAAAGCCCCCGCGCCCGCCGTGGCCGCAGCCGCCGTGCAGGCAGCGACGGAGTCGTCACGGCTCCCGCCGTTGAGGCACCCGCCGCCGCCCCGGCTGAAGCCCCCGCGGTTTCCACCGAGTCCGGCGCCCGGGAATCCGCCACTGCAGAATCCGGCGCCGCCGTTTCCGGAACGGAATCCGGCGACCGCACGAGGCAGCCGCGCACCCGCAACCGCCGCCGCGGCGAAGCCGCAGCCCAGACTACGGATGCCGGCCAGAACGCCGTCGAGGCCCCGGCCGAACAGCCCGCCGCTGAACAGCGCACCGAGCAGCGTGAACAGCGCGATCAGCGCACCGAACAGCGTGAACAGCGCACCGAACAGCGCGAGCCCGGCAGCGAAGACGGCCAGCGCCGTGACACCCGCACCCGTGGCGGCCGCGACGACTCGGCCGGCACCCGCGAAAACACCCGCGACAGCGATGATTCTGACGGCGGAAGCCGCCGGAACCGCCGCAACCGTCGTGACCGCAACGACCGCGGTGACCGCCAGGGCCAGCAGGACAGCCGCGACAACTCCTCGCGCAACGATCGCTTCCGCGACCGCAACGACCGCCGCCGCGGACGTCAGCAGGGACCCGACGTCGACGACGTCGAGGTCACCGAGGACGATGTCCTGCTGCCGGTCGCCGGTATCCTCGACGTGCTCGAGAACTACGCGTTCATCCGCACGTCCGGTTACCTGCCGGGCCCGAACGACGTCTACGTCTCGCTCGCCCAGGTCAAAAAGTACAACCTGCGCAAGGGCGACGCCGTCGTCGGCGCCATCCGTGCACCGCGCGAAGGCGAAGCCCAGCAGGGGAGCCAGCAGCAGTCCGCCCGCCAGAAGTTCAACGCCCTGGTCCGCGTCACCTCGGTGAACGGCAAGACGCCGGAAGAGCTCAAGGACCGCGTCGAATTCGCGAAGCTCGTCCCGCTGTACCCCTCCGAGCGCCTGCGCCTCGAGACGGACCCGAAGAAGATCGGCCCGCGCGTCATCGACCTCGTGGCCCCGATCGGCAAGGGCCAGCGCGGTCTGATCGTTTCGCCGCCGAAGGCCGGCAAGACGCTCATCCTGCAGTCCATCGCCAACGCCATCACCACCAACAATCCTGAGGTCCACCTCATGATGGTGCTCGTTGACGAACGTCCCGAAGAAGTCACGGACATGCAGCGCACCGTCAAGGGTGAGGTCATTGCCTCCACCTTCGACCGTCCCGCCGACGACCACACCACCGTGGCCGAGCTTTCCATCGAGCGTGCCAAGCGCCTCGTGGAAATGGGCATGGACGTTGTGGTGCTTCTGGACTCCATGACCCGCCTGGGCCGCGCCTACAACCTGGCAGCACCGGCCTCCGGCCGCATCCTGTCCGGTGGTGTGGACTCCGCCGCGCTGTACCCGCCGAAGCGCTTCTTCGGTGCAGCCCGCAACATCGAAAACGGCGGCTCGCTGACCATCCTGGCCACCGCGCTCGTCGAGACCGGTTCCAAGATGGACGAGGTCATCTTCGAAGAGTTCAAGGGCACCGGCAACATGGAACTGCGCCTGTCCCGCCAGCTCGCGGACAAGCGCATCTTCCCGGCCGTGGACGTCAACGCGTCCGGTACCCGCCGCGAGGAAAACCTGCTTTCCCCCGAGGAAGTCAAGATCATGTGGAAGCTGCGCCGCGTCCTGTCCGGACTCGAAACGCAGCAGAGCCTTGAGCTGCTGACCAACAAGATCCGGGAGACGGTGGCTTACGATCTACGATCGCAAGCCACCCGGCGTCGGCAGGCCCGAAGCCACTCCCGGGGCGGAAAAATCCGTGCGGCTTCGTCGTTAAGTCGCCAGCCGCGGTCCAGTTTTTGTTGTCGTAACTAGACTTGGTTTCAAGTCGAAAGAGGTTTGAAAATGTTTGAGTCCGTACAGGGCCTGTTGGATGAGCATGACTCTATCCAGGCTCAGCTGGGGGATCCTGCTGTCTACGCTGACCAGCGCCTGGCCCGGAAGCTGGGGCGGCGTTCCGCCCAGTTGAACGGCATTGTGGAGGCCTACCACCGCTGGGAAGGCATCCGCGATGACCTGGCCGCTGCCAAGGAAATGGCGGACGAGGACCCCGAGTTTGCGGCCGAGGTGCCCGAGCTGGAGGCCGCACTGGAGCTGGCGGCGGCCAAGCTGCGCCGGCTGCTGATCCCGCGCGACCCGGACGACTCCCGCAACGTGATCCTCGAGGTCAAGGGCGGCGAAGGCGGCGACGAGGCAGCCCTGTTCGCCGCGGACCTGCTGCGGATGTACAGCCGTTACGCGGAATCCCGCGGCTGGAAGACCGAGATCATCTCTGCCACCGAATCGGACCTCGGCGGGTACAAGGACGTCCAGATGGCCGTCAAGGGCAGCTCGAACGATCCGGCCGAAGGCGTGTACGCCCGGCTCAAGTTCGAAGGCGGCGTGCACCGGGTCCAGCGTGTCCCCGTCACCGAATCCCAGGGCCGCATCCACACTTCGGCCGCCGGCGTGCTGGTGCTGCCCGAAGTGGACGAGCCCGAGGAGCTCGAGATCAACCAGAACGATCTCAAGATCGACGTCTACCGCTCCTCCGGTCCCGGCGGGCAGTCGGTCAACACCACCGACTCCGCGGTGCGCATCACGCACCTTCCCACCGGAATCGTCGTCGCCATGCAGAACGAGAAGTCGCAGTTGCAGAACCGTGAGGCCGGCATGCGCGTGCTGCGTGCCCGCATCCTGGCGCACCAGCAGGAGCTGATCGACGCCGAAAACTCGGCGCAGCGCAAGTCGCAGATCCGCACCATGGACCGCTCCGAGCGCATCCGTACCTATAACTACCCGGAAAACCGGATTGCGGACCACCGCACCGGTTACAAGGCCTACAACCTGGACCAGGTCATGAACGGCGACCTGGAACCGGTGATCCAGTCGGCCATTGAATTGGACGAGCAGTCCCGGCTCGACGCCATCGGCGAATAGGCGCGGGTCACTGGTGATGACTGCAGGTGATGGTCCGAGCCTCGCGGAGGCCGTCAGCGAGGCGACGGCGGTCCTCGCGGAGGCCGGCGTGCCCAGCCCGCGCGTGGACGCCGAGCTCCTGGCCGGGCACCTGCTCGGCGTCGGACTGGGCCGGTTGCGCGCGCTGATGCTCGGGGACTCGCCGGCGCCGGAAGGCTACGCCGACCTCGTCGCCGAACGGGCGCAGCGGATCCCGCTGCAGCACATCACGGGCGTAGCGCACTTCCGCTACCTCGAACTCGCCGTCGGTCCCGGTGTGTTCATCCCGCGGCCGGAGACCGAATCCGTGGTGCAGCTGGTCCTGGACTGGCTCAGCGATAGGAAACGGCTGCACGGCCTGGCGCGCCCCAAGGTCGTTGACCTGGGCACCGGGTCCGGTGCCATTGCAGGCTCGATCGCCCATGAGGTTCCCGGCGCGGAAGTCCACGCGGTCGAGTTCAGCGAATTCGCGCACGCGTGGGCGGCGAAAAACTTGGCTCCCCTGGGCGTCCACCTCCTCCGTGGCGACCTGCGCGACGCGCTGGCCGAACACAACGGCACGTTCGACGTCGTCGTCTCCAACCCGCCCTACATCCCCGCCGAAGCGATCCCGAACGAACCCGAAGTGGCGCTGCACGACCCGCCCGAGGCGCTCTACGGCGGGGGAGCGGACGGGATGGAACTTCCGACGGCGGCGGCCGCCTCGGCTGCCCGCCTGCTGGTCCCCGGCGGCTACTTCGTGATGGAGCACGCCGAGGTCCAGTCGAAATGGATCGCCGCGATGCTCAACCGCGCCGGGGTGTTCGCCGAGGTGACAACGCACCGTGACCTCAATGGCAAGGACCGCGCCACCAGCGCCGTCCTGGCACCGTCAGGGCCGGCGCCTGCGAATAATCGTGTGACAAGTGATGAAAGAATAGGCCAGTGACGACTAGCTACGATTGCACGGCGGCCGGGCAGCGCGCTGCGGGACTTGAGCACGCCCAGCGGGCCATCCGGGAGAACAAGTGCGTGGTCTTTCCCACGGACACGGTCTACGGGATTGCCGCCGACGCCTTTTCACCCCTTGCCGTGACCCTGCTGCTCGCCTCCAAGGGCCGGAGCCGGAAGATGCCGCCGCCCGTGCTGATCCCGAGGCTGAACGCCCTCGATGGCCTGGCCACGGACGTTCCGGCCGAGGCGCGGCGGCTGGCCGAGGCGTTCTGGCCCGGCGGCCTGACCCTGATCCTGCATGCCCAGCCGTCGTTGGACTGGGATCTCGGCGAGACCAAGGGCACGGTCGCCCTGCGGATCCCGGCCGACGAGATCGCCCAGGACCTGCTGACGCTTACCGGACCCCTCGCGGTGTCCTCCGCGAACCGCACCGGGCACGCCGCGGCGCAGACCGCCGCGGACGCCGAAGCCCAGCTGGCGGAATCCGTGGAGGTCTACCTGGAGGGCGGACCCCGGCCCGCCGACGGCGCCGACGCCCTCGCCTCGACCATCGTCGACGCGACGGCGCTGCCCTTGCGCGTCGTCCGGCAGGGAGCCATCAGCCTCGACCGCCTGCGCGGCGTGGTGCCCGGCGTCCTGGACATCGACGGCAACGCCGCCGGTGCTCCGGAGCCCGCTGCGGAGCCCGCCGCTGCAGAGTCCGCCGCTGCGGCGGGCGACGCTGCGCCGGAGCCCGGTTCCGCATGACGCTGGAGCGTCAGCGCGTCCCTTTCCTCGACGTCGAAGCGACTCCCGTGACGGTGTCCGAGCTGACTGCGGTCCTCAGCGCCTTCATGGCAGAGGGCCGTACCCGGATCGTGGTGGGGCACAACCTGCACAGCGTGACGCTGCTGCACTCCGATCCTGCCTTCCGCTCGTTCTACGAGCGCAGCGACGTGGTCCTGATCGACGGCGCACCGGTGCTCTGGCTCTGGGCGAAGACCAGCGAAGAGGCCGACGGCAGGGAACCGGTGATGGATTACCGGCTGGGGTCGACCGACTGGATTCCCGCGCTCGGCAATGTCGCGGGACTGGAGCGCATTGCGGTCATCGGTGCAGGCGCCGTGGCCAACGCCGGCGCCGTGGCCAAGCTGCGGGAGATCGTCCCCGCGGCGCGGGTCGACGGCATGCCCGGCGAAGGCTGGAACAAGGAAGTTGAGGAAGCCGCGGTCGAATGGCTGAACCGGCTGCGCCCGCAACTTGTGCTGCTGGGCCTCGGGATGCCGCTGCAGGAGCAGGTCATGGCCCGCCGGCTTGCCGCGCTTCCGCCTGCGGTCTATTGCGCCGTCGGCGGCGCCATCGAACAGATTGCCGGTGTGCAGAAACTGGCGCCGCGCTGGATCGGCCGGCTCGGACTCGAATGGGCCTGGCGGCCCTAGGCTGCCGGCGGGACTGCCAGCGGGGGAGCACGTCAGAACTTCTGGTCCTCCAGCGGGCCGAAGCCCTTGCCGCGGAGACCGGCCGAAAAAGCGCGGAACCAGTCAGCGAGCCCGCGGAAGTCGCCGCTGCGCAGGAAGTAGCCGAGGTAGCCGCCCACATCCGCGATGAAGGACTTGACCCGGAAGTGGCGGCGGATCATGTACCCGCGGTTCCGGTAGTAGAAGTAGCGCTTGAAGGCGGAATCCGGAACGATCACGTGCCACCGCGCACCGAAGACGTGCTTGGTTTCAGCGAAGGCATGCGGGTGCGTGATGGCCGCGGTGGTCACCGTGCCGAAGCGGATGCCGGCCTTCCTGAGCCTGAGCGTGAAGTCCACCTCGTCGCCACGGATGAAAAGGCGCATGTCCGGCAGGCCGACTTTGAAGAAGACATCGGAACGGATCAGGGCGCCGTTGAAGAAGTGTCCGTCGTCGGGCAGGAATCCGACCTTTTCCACCTCAGCGCGCTCATGCGTGACCTTGCCGCCCAGCCGGAAGAAAAAGGACAGCTGGTCCGGGTGGCCGGGGGCCACCACGAGGGGCACGACGGCGTCCAGATCACGTTCCTGGGCCTCACGGAGCAACGTGGCAAGGCAGCCGGGATCTGCCGGTTCGGCGTCGTCGTCCATCATCCAGATCCAGTCAGCCCCGCTGGCCACGGCCTTGAGGATGGCCAACGAGAATCCGCCGGCGCCGCCAAGGTTCGCCTCGGACCGGACATAGTCCACGTTGGCGTGCTGGCCGGCAACGTCCGTCGACGGCACGGTGCCACTGTCGACGAGGCAAATGGACTGCACTGGAGCGGTCTGGTTGTTGATGGCGTCCATCAGGACCGCCAGCTCCCTGGGACGGTCAAACGTCACGGCAGCGACTGCAACCGAGGGGGTCATCGCGGGGTCCTTTCAGCACGACCGTCAGTGGTTTTCCCGCCGGCAGAGGGCCGTGTGACGCGAAGACAGGTGGCCGTTGGCATTAGTATCTTGACTAGAGTCCACTGTAATACAGCCCTGTCAGGCACTACGCACTGCCTGCCCTGCGCACGGCGACGGAGAAGTTTCATTTTTCGAAAGACAGTTCCACCGCAATCGAATCCACCCCATTTCCGCAGCTCACCGGCGCGTCCGGTGCTGCGGGACGTGCCGGCGTGCGGTGCCTGTGCTGACCGTGCTGACGGCACTAACGGCGTATGGCTGGTGGTCGTCCCGTGATCATGTACCTGCTCATGATGCTGACGGCAGCGATCGTGACCTACGCGGCGACATGGGGCGCCCGGCTCGCGGGCAACAAGCTGGAGCTGTATTCCCCGATCCGCAGCCGCGACATGCATTCCACCCCGATCTCCCGGCTCGGCGGCCTCGGCATCTTCGCGGGCGTGCTGGTTGCCCTGGTCACGGCGAGCAATTCGTTCTTCGTCAAGGACATCTTCCGGAACAACACGGCGCCATGGGGAATCCTGGCCGGGGCCGCCGTGATCGTCGTTGTCGGCGTGGCGGATGACCTGCTGGATCTGCGGTGGTGGGTCAAGCTGATCGGCCAAAGCGCCGCGGCACTGGTCGTGGCCACGTGGGGGGTCCGGATGACAATCATCCCGTTCATCCCCGAACCGATCGTGATCCAGAACGAGGCCGTGAGCATTGTGCTGACGGCCGGGCTGATCGTCACCACCATGAATGCGTTCAATTTCATCGACGGACTGGACGGGCTCGCCGCGGGCGTGGCGATCATCGGCGGAGCGGCGTTCTTCCTCACGGCCTACTGGGTCCACCGCACGGCCGTCCTGCTGGACCGTTCGGACCTAGCCACCCTGCTGACCGCCGTCGTGGTCGGCAGCTGCGTCGGCTTCCTGCCGCACAACTGGTTCCCCTCCAAAATCTTCATGGGCGATTCCGGGGCCATGCTGATTGGCCTGCTGATGGCCTCGGCCGGCGTCGTCTCGACCGGCCAGATCAGCTCGGGCCTCTACGACCGGGCCAACGGCATCCCCACGATCATCCCGATCCTGTTGCCGTTCGCGGTGCTGTTCCTGCCGCTGCTGGACCTGTGCCTGGCGGTGGTGCGGCGGACAGCGCTGGGCCGGTCGCCGTGGTCGGCGGACCGCGGACACCTGCACCACAAACTCCTGGACATCGGCTACTCGCACCGCGGCGCCGTGGTGCTGATGTACTTGTGGACCTGCATCCTTGCCTTCGGCGGCCTCGCTTTCGCGATCTTCCCCTGGCACATAGTCCTCGCCATCGATCTGGCCGCCGCGGCAATCATGGCCGTGGCGACTGCCTGGCCGTACCTGCGCCAGCGCGGGCCGCGGCAGATGGCCCGCGCTCCCGAATAGCCTGACCGGCATGCCCTGGGAACCGGCTCCGACGCGCTTTTCCGAATAATTTCTATCTAATGTAGAATTCAGGGGCGGTACTTCGCCGCCTGCCTTGACCAGCAATACGCCAGCGACGATTGGGATCTGATGACCTCCAACGCCGAACCGGAACCCGCTTCCGGCAACGGACCCGTTGGCGTCTCCGGCCCCACAAAATCCCTGTGGCTCAGGCTGCTGGCAATCAGTTCCGCGGCTTCGGCCGCAGCACTGGTCTTGACCGGCACAGCCGCCTTCATCTTTAACGGCGCCGTGGGGTTCTGGTCCGCCCTGTTCGGGGGCGCGCTGGTGATGGCCTTCTTTGCCATCAGCCTCGCGGTGGGCCACTTTGTCGGCCGCAACAACCCCTCCGGAGCGATCGGAGTGTTCGTCGCGACGTACTTCGTCAAGGTTGTCGGCTTCGCCGTGGTCCTCTTCGTCATCGGCGCCCCGGCCTGGCTGCACGACCGCTGGTTCCTGATCGGCGCCGTCGTCACCGTCGTGTTCTGGCAGGCAGCCGAAATTTACGGTTTCAGCAAGGCCAGGCTTCAGATTTACAACGATCCCGAAACGCGAAAAGGCGGCACCGATGTTTAGCCGCAAATCCGGCCGCAGGCCAGTTGGCGGACCACGTACCGGACCAGAAAACCAGCCAGCCAAATCACCCAAAACCACGCCCGGTGCCCCCGGTGTATCGACCGACGGAAGCGACGGCGGATACAACGCCGGAATCGCCGTCTTCAGCTACATTGTTGGCGGAATCATCGTCTGGAGTTTGATAGGGTGGGGACTGGATAATCTGTGGGGAACCCGCTGGATTGTGCTCGCAGGCGCTCTGCTTGGAGCTGCGGGAGGGTTCTATCTTTCTCATATGCACGGCCTCACCAGTAACAGAACTTCTGCTGGTGACGGCGATGCTGCACGTGGCCCGTCCCAGGACGAGGAACAGTAATGCCAAATAATTTTACAGGGGGAGAGGCGGGCACCAATGTCGCCGGTCCCCGCCCAACGCCCAATGATGGACACTGCAGAGAGGAAACGCGTTGATCGCGCTTGCGCTCCCGGCCCAAGATTCAGGAACCTTCACGCCTCCTGGAATTGAAGAACTTCACCTGCCGGCTATCATCCCCTGGGGTGCGGCCGAAGGATTTTCCAAGCAGATGCTGCTGGTAATCCTGTCGGTTGTCATTATCGCTACATTTTTTGTGATCGCTGCGCGGAAGCAGCAGCTGGTTCCCGGCAAGCTGCAGTTCGCAGGCGAGGCTGCCTACAGCTTCGTCCGCAACGGCATCGCCAAGGACATTATCGGCGGCCGGGACTTCATGAAGTATGTCCCGCTGCTGTTCAGCCTGTTCTTCTTCATCCTCGTGAACAACATCTACGGTGCAATCCCGCTGATCCAGCTTCCGACCTTCTCCCATGTCGGCGGAGCCTACGTGATGGCGGCGATCGTGTATGTCACCTGGATCGCCATCGGCATCAAGAGGAACGGCCTGAAGTACTTCAAGCTGGCAACAGTTCCTTCCGGTGTCCCGTTCTACATCCTCCCGATCGTCGTCCCGATCGAGATCATCTCCAACTTCCTGGTCCGCCCGGTCACGCACAGCCTCCGTCTGTTCGCCACCATGCTGGCCGGCCACTTGATCGTGATGATCTCCGGTGCGGGCATTGAATTCCTCGTGATGCAGGAAAACGTCCTGCTCAAGGGCGCGTCCGTACTCGTCCTTGGCGGTGCGATCGCCATGTACATGCTCGAAGCGCTGATCATGGTGCTGCAGGCCTACGTTTTCACGCTGCTGACCGCGATCTACATCGAAGGCGCGCTCCACGCCGACAGCCACTAGGCCCAGCGCCAGACGGCAGAAGGCCAGACGGCACAACATAGTCTTCCCCTCTAGGGGATGAAGCAAACCAAACAACCTGCCACATGGGTGGCATCTTGAAAGGAACAAAAAAATGGAAGGCTCCATCAACGGCTCCCTCAACCTCGTCGGCTACGGCCTCTCCGCCATCGGCGGTGGTATCGGTGTGGGTCTCGTGTTCGCTGCCTACATCAACGGCGTGGCACGTCAGCCGGAAGCCCAGCGCGTCCTGCAGCCGATCGCATTCCTCGGCCTCGCGCTGACTGAAGCCCTCGCCATCCTCGGCCTGGTCTTCGCGTTCGTTCTCAAGTAAACAGAACAACCGAACATCCAGAACCGAGTAGATAAGGACGGGTGAAATATGAATCAAGCGATCATCTCAGCCGCCACCGAAGGCGGTACTAACCCCCTCGTTCCCAATCCTTGGGAAATGCTTGTCGTCTTCGCCGGCTTTGCGCTCCTCATGTTCATCGTGGTCAAGTACGTTGTCCCGATGTTCGAGAAGACCTTCGCAGAGCGGGCCGAAGCCATCGAGGGTGGCATCGCCAAGGCCGAAAAGGCCCAGGCCGAGGCCTCCGCAGCACTCGAAGAGTACAAGCAGCAGCTCACGGAAGCCCGCACCGAAGCCAACCGCATCCGCGAGGAAGCACGCGCCGAAGGTGCCCAGATCCTTGCAGAGCTGAAGGAGAAGGCGGCTGCCGAGTCTGCCCGCATCACAGCGCAGGCCCACACGCAGATCGAATCCGAGCGCCAGGCGGCCGTTGTGTCGCTCCGCGCGGAGGTCGGCACGCTGGCCACGACTCTGGCGAGCCGCATCGTCGGCGAGGCACTGAGCGACGATGCACGGTCGGCCCGAGTGGTGGACCGCTTCCTGGCAGATCTGGAGAACCAGAACGCGGGTGTAGCTAAGTAATGGCAGGTGTATCGAGCGAATCGCTGGCCGCTGCGCTGGCGGCACTGGAGGCCAAGCTTCCCACCGCGTCGCTGCAGTTGGCAAAGGAACTCTTCGGAATCCTGGGAACCGTGGACAGCTCAGCCGGCTTGCGCCGTGCTTTGACTGACCCGTCCCGCAGCGGTGACGAAAAGTCGGCGCTGGTCAAGCAGCTCTTCGGCGGGAAAGTATCCGCTGACGCTGTTGAAATCGCAGCCGGACTGGCCAGCTCCCGCTGGGCATCGGCACGGGATATCGGCGATGCACTCGAGACTCTTGCCGCTTCGGTGGTCATCGCTGTTGCCGAGAACAAGTCGGCCGTCTCTGCCTCCGGGCTCAGCGGACTGGAATCGCTGGAGAACGATCTGTTCTCCTTCAACCAGGCCGTCGAGTCCAGCCACGAGGTCCAGCGTGCTCTGTCCGAGCCGCAGGCCAGCCCGGCCGCCAAGGTGTCCCTCGCCGACAAGCTCGTACCCGGTGCGAGCGAGGAAGCGAAAGTCCTGATCGGGCAGGCCGTCACGGCTCCGCGCGGGCTTAAGGTCACCAGGCTGGTCCGCCGTTTCGCCGAGCTTGCCGCCAAGCGCCAGCAGCGCTGGATTGCAACGGTCGACGTCACCCGTCCGCTGACGGAGACGCAGATCAGCCGCCTGCAGGCGGGGCTGAACGCCCTTTACGGGCGCGAGCTCAAGATCAACATGAACGTTGACCCGGCACTGATCGGTGGCATCCGGATCCAGGTAGGTGACGAAGTGGTTGACGCTTCGGTCGCCGGCCGCCTGGGCCAGCTCCAGCGTCAGCTTGCCGGCTAGCCGGACAAGCACAACCTAACGACAAGAAACCCCGGTCATCGTGAGCAACGATGATCACGAAAACAGGAGAGCAGGGACTGCAGATGGCCGAATTGACCATCAACGCCGACGACGTCCGTAATGCGTTGAACGAGTTCGCGGCGTCCTACGAACCCGGAAACGCAGAGCGCGTAGAGGTCGGCCGTGTAACAACCGCAGGTGACGGCATCGCCCGTGTTGAGGGCCTTCCCTCGGTCATGGCGAACGAGCTGCTTCGCTTCGAAGACGGCACGCTGGGCCTGGCCCAGAACCTCGACGTCCGCGAGATCGGCGTCATCATCCTCGGTGACTTCACCGGAATCGAAGAAGGCCAGGAAGTCCACCGCACCGGGCAGGTTCTGTCCGTGCCGGTTGGCGACGCCTTCCTCGGCCGCGTGGTTGACCCGCTGGGCCAGCCCATCGATGACCTCGGCGAGATCAAGGCCGAGACCACCCGTGCCCTGGAACTCCAGGCACCCGGCGTGACCCAGCGTAAGTCGGTCCACGAGCCGATGCAGACCGGGCTCAAGGCTATCGACGCCATGATCCCGATCGGCCGCGGCCAGCGCCAGCTGATCATCGGTGACCGCCAGACCGGCAAGTCCGCCATTGCCATCGACACGATCATCAACCAGAAGGCCAACTGGGCTTCCGGCGACGTGACGAAGCAGGTGCGCTGCATCTACGTGGCGATCGGCCAGAAGGCATCCACGATCGCAGCCGTCCGCCAGACCCTCGAGGACAACGGCGCCCTGGAATACACCACGATCGTGGCTTCCCCGGCGTCCGACCCCGCAGGCTTCAAGTACCTGGCACCGTACGCCGGCTCGGCCATCGGCCAGCACTGGATGTACGGCGGCAAGCACGTCCTCATCGTGTTCGATGACCTGTCGAAGCAGGCCGAGGCCTACCGTGCAGTGTCGCTGCTGCTCCGCCGCCCGCCGGGACGCGAAGCCTACCCGGGCGACGTCTTCTACTTGCACTCCCGACTGCTGGAGCGTTGTGCCAAGCTCTCCGACGAGCTCGGTGCAGGCTCGATGACCGGTCTGCCGCTGATCGAGACCAAGGCGAACGACGTTTCCGCCTACATCCCGACCAACGTGATCTCCATCACCGATGGCCAGATCTTCCTGCAGTCGGACCTCTTCAACGCCAACCAGCGCCCCGCTGTCGACGTCGGTGTGTCCGTCTCCCGTGTTGGTGGCGCCGCCCAGGTCAAGTCCATGAAGAAGGTCTCCGGTACCTTGAAGCTGGAACTGGCCCAGTACCGCGACATGCAGGCCTTCGCCATGTTTGCCTCGGACCTGGACGCCGCATCGCGCCAGCAGCTGACCCGCGGTGCACGCCTGATGGAACTGCTCAAGCAGGGCCAGTACTCGCCGTTCCCGGTCGAGAACCAGGTCGTCTCCATCTGGGCCGGCACCAACGGCCACCTGGACGAGGTTCCGGTTGAAGACATCAACCGCTTCGAGACCGAGTTCCTGGAGCACCTCAAGCACAAGTCCTCCATCCTGACGACGCTGGCCCAGACCAACGTCATGGACGATGACACCGCTGAAGCACTGAAGACCGCAATCGTGGACTTCAAGAAGGGCTTCTTCGGCGAGGGAGACAACCTCCTGGTCGGTGCGGGGCACGAGGAGCACGCCCCCATCGGCGAGGATCAGGTCGACCAGGAAAAAATCGTCAAGCAGAAGCGCTAGTTTCGCTGGCAGGGACTGCCGGGACCCGCACGGGTTCCGGCAGTCCCGGCCATCGGGATCTTAGGAAAGGATAAGTATGGGAGCCCAGATCCGGGTCTACCGCCAGAAGATCAGCTCGACGACGTCGATGCGCAAGATCTTCAAGGCGATGGAACTGATCGCTACCTCGCGCATCGGCAAGGCCCGCGCACGCGTAGCAGCTTCACTGCCTTACGCGAACGCGATCACGCGTGCCGTTTCTGCTGTCGCAAGCCAGAGCGAAATCGACCACCCCCTGGTCACCGAGCCGGCGCAGATCCGCCGGGCCGCCGTCCTGGTCATCACCTCGGACCGTGGCCTCGCGGGATCTTACTCGGCGAGTGTCCTCAAGCAGGCCGAAGGCCTCAACGAGCTGCTCCACGGGGAAGGCAAGGAAGTCAAGACGTTCCTGGTCGGCCGCAAGGCGCAGGCGTACTTCGACTTCCGGAACCGTGAATACGCCCGCGTATGGACCGGCAACACGGATGCACCGGAGTTTGCGACCGCGCGCGAAGTCAGTGAAGCACTGCTGGCCGAATTCGCCAACGCCTACGAAGAGGGCGGCGTCGACGAAATCCACGTCGTCTACACCCGCTTCAAGTCGATGGTGACCCAGGAGCCGACGGTTGTCCGTCTGCTGCCGCTCGAGGTTGTCGAAGAGAAAGCCGCGTCCGAATCGGACCTGCTGCCCCTCTACGAATTCGAGCCGGAAACGGAGCAGGTTCTCGATGCCCTGCTGCCGCGCTACATCGAATCACGTATCTTCGCCGCCATGTTGCAGGCAGCAGCTTCCGAGCTCGCAGCCCGCCAGCGTGCGATGAAGTCCGCCGGCGACAACGCGACGGATCTCATCAAGAAGTACACGCGTCTGCGCAACACTGCCCGTCAGGCTGAAATTACGCAGGAGCTTTCCGAAATCGTTGCCGGTGCCGACGCGTTGTCCGCGTCCTAGCCGGCACGAGCCCGGATCCAGCTGTACCTGCACCAAAAGATAAACTTAACCCCACGCCATCTACTGAGTGAAGTGAGAGAGATGACTGCCACTGCTACCGATCACGTAGCCGCAACGTCCGGTGCTACCGGTCGTATTGCACGTGTTATTGGCCCGGTTGTCGACGTCGAATTCCCGGCTGACGCAATCCCCTCGATTTACAACGCACTCACCACCGAGATCACTCTCAACGGTGAGACCCGAACCATCACGTTCGAGGTTGCCCTGCACCTGGGTGACAACCTGATCCGTGCCATCTCCCTCCAGGCCACCGACGGACTTGTCCGCGGTACCAACGTGGTGGACACCGGTGCCCCGATCTCCGTGCCCGTGGGCGACGGCGTCAAGGGCCACATCTTCAACGTGCTGGGCCAGCCCCTCGACGTTGCCGAGTCCGAACTCCAGATCAGCGAACGCTGGCCTATCCACCGCAAGGCTCCGGCCTTCGCGACACTGGAAGGCTCCACCGAAATGCTGGAAACCGGCATCAAGGTGATCGACCTCCTCACCCCGTACATCAAGGGTGGCAAGATCGGCCTGTTCGGTGGTGCCGGCGTCGGCAAGACCGTGCTGATCCAGGAAATGATCACCCGTGTTGCCCGCAACTTCGGCGGCACCTCGGTGTTCGCCGGTGTCGGCGAGCGTACCCGTGAAGGTAACGACCTCTGGGTCGAAATGGAAGAGGCCGGCGTCCTCAAGGACACCGCCCTTGTGTTCGGCCAGATGGACGAGCCGCCGGGAACGCGTCTGCGCGTTGCACTGTCCGCACTGACCATGGCGGAGTACTTCCGCGATGTGCAGAACCAGGACGTGCTGCTCTTCATCGACAACATCTTCCGCTTCACCCAGGCAGGCTCCGAGGTTTCCACCCTCCTCGGCCGCATGCCGTCGGCCGTGGGCTACCAGCCCAACCTGGCTGACGAGATGGGCCTCCTCCAGGAGCGCATCACGTCCACCAAGGGCCACTCCATCACCTCGATGCAGGCCATCTACGTTCCCGCAGATGACTACACCGACCCGGCTCCGGCCACGACCTTCGCACACCTCGACGCGACCACGGAACTTTCCCGTGAAATCGCTTCCCGTGGTCTGTACCCGGCCGTTGACCCGCTGACGTCGACCTCCCGCATTCTGGATCCGCAGTACATCGGCCACGACCACTACAACACGGCCGTCCGCGTCAAGCAGATCCTGCAGAAGAACAAGGAACTTCAGGACATCATCGCCATCCTGGGCGTTGACGAACTCTCTGAAGAAGACAAGATCGTCGTGTCGCGTGCACGCCGCATCCAGCAGTTCCTCTCGCAGAACACCTACACCGCCAAGCAGTTCACCGGCGTCGAGGGCTCTACCGTGTCCATCAAGGACACTGTTGAAGGCTTCACCGCTATCTGCGACGGCGACCTTGACCACGTTGCAGAGCAGGCGTTCTTCAACGTCGGCGGCCTGGACGACGTCGAGCGCCAGTGGGCCAAGATCCAGGAACAGACCAAGTAATATGGCTGAGCTTGAGGTTGAGATTGTCGCAGCGGACCACTTTGTGTGGTCCGGAGCGGCCAAGATGGTCAAGGCCCGCACCAGCGATGGTGAAATCGGAATCCTGCCCGGCCACTCGCCCCTGCTGGCGATTCTGGCCGAAGGTGAGCTGGCAATCGAGCCGGTATCCGGTGACCGCATCGCTGTAGTCGTTGACGGGGGATTCTTCTCTGTCGACAACAACAGGGTGGTCATTGTTGCTGACAACGCCCAAATGGGCGAAGCGGCTACTGCGGGGATCCGCTAGCACGACCTTGATGAACGATATTGGTTTGCCGTTCATCGTCCTGGCAACTGCGTTTGCGTTGCTGGTATTTGCACTGTGCCTTTCGGGGGTGCGCCGCTTCAATCTGCGGCGCGCCCTGGGTACGGTGGACGCCTCCATTTGCACGGCTGGAAACAGCTGGCAGATGGGGGTTTGTCGTTATCAGGACAACGACCTCGAATGGTTCCGCCTGGTCTCACTCAGCGTCCGCCCCAAGCACACCTTCCGGCGCAGCTCACTGGAGCTGCTTGGCCGGCGCAAGCCGACCGAATCCGAGCTCCTCAAGGTCCAGCCCGACGCCGTTATCGTGGAACTCCGCTACGAGGGCCAGCAGGTCCTCCTGGCCATGCGCTTCGATGCCTACACAGGGTTGTCATCCTGGCTTGAGGCCGGACCCGTCATCGGCGTCGGCACCTGGCGCTAGCCCCGGTGGACTACCTCGATGGCCTGAGCCTGGTCGACGGCCCGGTGGTGTGGCTCGTGTGGGCAGCCGCCGCGGCGGGCCTGGCCTACCTCCTGACCCACGTTGCCCTCCGGCACACGGGTTTTGCGCGCACGGGATTTGGGCGCACCGGCCGCCGCGAGCCCGGCGCGGCCGTGGCCGTCGCGGCTGCCATGACCCTGCTCGCCGCGGCGCTCGTCGCTGCCGTGCACTGGTTCCTGCTCTACGCCGTCACCGTCTTCCCTGCCGAACTGCCGGGAGAGACCCTCGCCTGGTCCGTTTCCGGCGTCCTCGCCCTGCTGCTGTGGCTCATGCGCCTGCTTGGGCTCTGGGGCCGCGGACGGACCGGCACCAATCCGACCGGCACTAATCCGAGCCGTAGCCGTCGCGGGCGTTCAAGCGCAGCAGCCACGGCGGCTTTCCTGGCCGTCGTCGCGCTGTCCGCCGTCCAGATCAACATCTACTTCGGCCTGAACCACACTGTCGGCGACCTCACCGGAGCGGCCGCAGCCCGGATCCAGCCGCTCGAGGCCGGCCTGACGCGCGCCGCCGGCGCCCCTGCCGCCACCGGGCTCGCCCACTGGCAGGCGCCCGCCCACCTTCCCCACGGCGTCATCCGCAAGGCGGTCATCCCGGGCACCGTCTCCGGCTTCCAGAGCCGGGACGCTTACGTCTATCTCCCTCCGGCCTACCTGGGGTCCCCCCGGCCTGCGCTGCCGGTGCTGGTCCTGTTTTCCGGCCAGCCGGGCGGTCCTGCCGACTGGCTGACCGGCGGCGCACTCCGGAGCCGGCTCGACCGGTTCGCCGCGGAGCACGCCGGTGTGGCGCCCGTAACGGTGGTGGTCGATCCCAACGGCTCGGCGTCGGGAAACACGCTGTGCATGGACAGCCGGATTGCCCAGGCGGACACCTTCCTGGCGCGGGACGTGCCGGACTGGATCAAACGCACGCTCGACGTCGACCCGGATCCCCGCCAGTGGGCCGCAGGCGGCTTCTCCTTCGGCGGCACGTGCGCCATGCAAATGGTCACGAGGCATCCCGACGTCTACAGCGCCGCGCTGGCCTTCTCCAGCGAGGAGGAGCCGGCCCTCGCGAAGGTGCGGGCCAAGACCATTGAGGCCTCCTTCGGCGCCGACGCCGCGGCCTTCGACCAGCTGACCCCGCTGCGCGTCATGGCAGAACACCGCTTCGACGGCCACGGCGTGTATTTCGCCGCCGGAGACCGCGACCCGCAGTTCACCGGCCACATGGACGCGCTCTCCGAGGCGGCACGCCGGGCCGGGTTCAGCGTCGAAACACACCGGATCGCCAACGCGGGGCACTCCTGGGACGTGGCATCCGGTGGCCTTCCCGGCGGCCTGGACTTCCTGGCCCGACGCTGGGGGATCACGCCATGAGCCAGTCCAAGACCGGCAGTAACCGGACTGCGGCGGGTCCGGGGCCGGAGATCCCGCCGCTGCAGGGTGTCTGGCGCCAGGGCCTGCGCCGGACGCTGGCGCACTTCCGTGCCGTGCCCTTCACGCTGGCGGTCCTCGCAGCCTTCCTCGGTGTCGGGGCCGTGACGGGCAGCTTCCTGTCGGGCCCGCCCGACGCCCTGTTGCCCGTAGCGTCCGTCAACGCTTCGGGGCTGAAGGCGGGGCATTGGTGGTCCTTGTTCACCTCGCTGTTCTTCGCCACCAACCTGCTGGCCTACCTGACCGCATCACTGATGATCCTCCTGCTGCTGGGACTCGCTGAACGGCATCTGGGGACCCGGCGGACGGCCGTATTCTTCTTTGTAGGCCAGTTCGCTGCGGTGACGGTGTTCCTGCTGGTCACCCAGCTGGCCCGGTACATCGGCGACGGCTGGCTGGGGCTCATGGTCAACGCCCGGCTGATCGGCCCCTACGCCGCCGTCCTGGCCGTGGCCCTGGCCGCCAGCGGCCTGCTTCCCACGCTGTGGCAACGCAGGCTGCGGACCGCCGGCCTGTCCGCGTCCCTGCTGCTGGTGCTCTACGTCGGGCATCCGGAGACAGTGGTTGGGCTCGCCGGTGCCCTTGCCGGCCTGGCCGCGGGCTGGTGGATCCAGGGCGACCGGGGGACCCTGCACCGGCACCGTTCAACCGGACGCGAGACACGCAACCTGCTGGCGCTCACGGTCGCGATCTTCGCGGTGGGGCCGATCCTCACTGCCGCCGTCAGCAGCCCCACCGGGCCCCTGGCCCTGTTGCGCGACGTCGTGCTGAACCCGCTGCCCACACTGGGCCAGCTGGAGGAAAACTGCGGCGGCACGGTGGACGTCAGCTGCCTGGAGGCCGGCCGCGCCGGACTCGCCGGTCCGCTGGGCCTCGCGCTGGCGGTCGTCCCGGTGGTCCTGCTGCTGATCTGTGCGGACGGCATGCGGCAGGGCCGCCGCCTGGCCCTGCGGATCGCGATCATCGTCCAGCTCGGCGTGACAGCCCTGGCCGCCGTGTACCTGGCCCTGTTCGCCCGGATTCCGCATTACGCCAGCCAGCCGCACACGGCCGTGATGGGCTCCGGCTTCGTCCGCGTCCTGCCGCTCGTGGCCGTTCCGTTGCTGCTCGTTGTGCTGCTCTGGCTTAACCGCCGGCAGTTCAGGGTGGAGACTGCTCCGCGGGCCAGGCGGATCCTGGGCATCGTAGTCGGGGGCACGTGGCTGGTGCTCGCCGGGGCCTATTCGGTGGCCTGGCTCGCCGCCGGCGGAATGGACCGCGACGGGGGAGTGCTGGGCCTCGGGGCGGAACTCGCCCGGCAGTACCTGCCGCTGCCCATTCCGGGCGCCTACAGCCGGTTGTTCCAGAACCGCAACGCCGTCGAGTCATTTCTGTTCGCCTATGCCGGCATCATATTCTGGGGCGTGGCCCTGGCGGCGGTCTGGCTGGTGCTGCGGCGGCGGCTGCACGGTACCGGACACAGTACCGACGTCGGCTTCGGGGACCGGGACACGGCCCGAGACCTGATCCGCCAAGGCGGGGACTCACTGTCCTGGATGGCGCTCTGGGAACCGAACAAATACTGGTTTACGCCGGACCGGCGCGGCGGCGTGGCCTATCAGCAGCACGGCAACGTGGCCCTGACGCTGGCGGGCCCGTTCGGATCCGCTGCCCTCCGCGAGGAGACCGCAGCGGGTTTCATGCGCTACTGCGCCGAACACGCCCTGATCCCGTGTTTCTACTCCTGCACCGCCGAACTCTGGCCGATGCTCCGGGCCCGCGGATTCCGCCGCGTGGCCGTGGCCCAGGAAACCAGGCTCGCCGTGCGCGAACTCGAGTTCAAGGGCAAGGAATGGCAAAACGTCCGCACCGCCCTGAACCGTGCGGCGAAGACCGGTGTCCAGGCCGTATGGGGGCGCTACAGCGAATTCCCTGCCCCGCTGCGGACCCAGCTCAGCGAGGTCTCCGAAGAATGGGCGGCGCAAAAGCACGTGCCGGAGATGGGCTTCACGCTCGGCAGCATCGACGAGCTCGACGACGACGGGGTGCTGTGCTGCCTGGCGGTGGACGCCTCCGGACGCGTGCAGGGCGTTACGAGCTGGCTGCCGGTGTACGAGCACGGACAGCTCGTGAGCTGGACCCTGGACTTCATGCGCCGGCGCGGCGACGCGTTCCCTGGTGTCATGGAGTTCCTCATTGCGTCCGCCGTGCTGGAACTCAAGCGCACGGTTGAGGTGATCTCCTTGTCCGGATCGCCGCTGGCGAAGGACCGTGACGGAGACATTGCCGGCGCCAGCGACTCGGGCAGCGACTCCGGGAACAGCGACGCCGGCAGCGATTCCGGCGGCAGCGACGCCGGGCCGGAGGGGCTGGCCGGGATCCTGGACGTGGTGGGCAGGGCCCTGGAACCCGTCTACGGCTTCCGCTCGCTGGCAACCTTCAAGTCGCGTTTCAAGCCGGACTACCGCACGCTGTACCTCTACTACCAGGATCCGTTGCAATTGCCGGCGATGGGCCGGGCCCTGAGCCGCGCGTACCTTCCCGGGTTGTCCGTCCGGCAAAGTGCCCGGCTGCTGCGCACTTTGGTGCGTTAGGCAGGGCCCTGCGGGTTAGTGCCCGGCGTTAGTGCGGAATTCGGCTGAAGAATGCACCGGGCCACTGCGGACGACCTGAAACACCGCGCCCAAGAATGCACAAAAAAATGATCCCCGGCACTAATGCCGGGGATCATTCCTGGTGCCGGAAATGCCCTAAAGCACTTCCCGGCGGCAGACTAGACCAGCGTTACGCCGGTGGCCTGGGGGCCCTTGGCGCCCTGGCCGATCTCGAACTGAACACGCTGGTTCTCGTCGAGGGTCTTGAAGCCACCGGTCTGGATCTCGGAGTAGTGAACGAAGACATCGCCATCGGAGTCATCCGGGGTGATGAAGCCGAAGCCCTTTTCTGCGTTGAACCACTTGACGGTTCCCTGAGCCATTTGTTTCTCCTCATTGTGGATCTTGAATAAATCCGGCGCACTTCGCACCGGACTTGGTCACTCTGCGAGAAGAACCTATGGCAACGGAACCGGATTCACGGACCGTGGCGGCAGGAGCTTCACGCTCGCAACATGTCTTGCGAGCATGAAAAACACCTACACAAAGACTCGTATAAGAATTTCATGACACTTGCGTCAGGTCAACGGGCGAACGGAAGAATTGCATAAAAATTGTGCAAAGAACGTCTTAACGCGAATCGCCGCCACGGAAAGCCTGCCGCAGGGTGCTTAAAAGAGCCGGGATTCGCTGTCGTCAACGCCGCGCATGGCGTCGTAGTCCAGGGTCACGCAGTCGATTCCGCGGTCCTTGGCGAGGACCTTGGCCTGCGGTTTGATCTGCTGGGCTGCGAAGATTCCCCGGACCGGGGCCAGCAGCGGGTCCCGGTTCAGCAGTTCCAGGTACCGGGTGAGCTGCTCGACGCCGTCGATGTCCCCCCGGCGCTTGAGCTCAATGGCCACGGTGGCGCCATCCGCGTCCCGGGCAAGGATGTCCACGGGGCCGATCGCGGTGAAGTACTCCCGGCGGATCAGCGAGAACCCGGTGCCCAGCAGTTCGATCTGGGCGGCCAGGAGCCGCTGCAGGTCCGCTTCGACGCCGTCCTTGATCAGGCCGGGGTCCTGGCCCAGTTCGTGGGAGGTATCGTGAAGCTGCTCGTGGATGTTGATGATGAGCCGGTCATCGGTCTTGGCCGACTGGACCGTCCACTGTTCGACGACGCCGACTTCGACGTCGACCTCATCGGGTGTGGAGACCCGCAGGGACGCAGGAGGGCTCATCCAGTTCAGCGGCTTGTAGGACCCGCCGTCGGAATGGACCAGGACCGAACCGTCGGCCTTGACCAGCAGCAGCCTGGTGGCCAGCGGCAGGTGGGCTTTGAGGCGGCCGACGTAATCAACGGAGCAGCGGGCTATGACTAAACGCACCCGGTCAACTCTACCGCCTGCGCGGGCGGCGGCTTGGCGGGGCGACAACGGGCGGCAGCCGGACTGGGGCAGAATGGAGGCATGCCCCGTTCCAACCGACCCCGCCGCGCCGGTTCTGCGAAGACAGGCTCCGGCAAGGGCACAGCGCCCGGAAAGAGCAAAGCCGCCGGAGCCAAGCACGGACCGGCACCGGAACTTGATCTGGAGCGCGCCCGCTCGGGTTTCGCCCGCCGGGAGAGCGCACCGGACGGCGAATGGATGGTCCGCCCCATCACCGCGGGCCGCGCCGAGAAGACCTACATCTGCCCGGGCTGCTCCACCGCCGTGCTGCCGGGAATCGCCCACCTGGTGGTCTGGTCCGAGGACCACCTCTTTGGCGCTGCCGCGGGTCTCGCCGAGCGGCGCCACTGGCACAGCAACTGCTGGACTTCGCGGAGCTACCGGTATCGCTAAGCTGGTCAGCATGAGCTTTGATCCCGCGTCGTACGTCTTCACCCAGCCCTCTGCTCCCACTGCCATCCGCGCCTCCACGGTCCTGCCGGCCCGCCGCGAGAACGTCGAACTCCGCACGTCGGACGGGCACCGGCTGGTGGGCGAGCTCGCCGTCCCGGAAACCGGCGGAATCAAGGCAACACTCATCACGCTGCACCCGCTGCCGACGCACGGCGGCTTCATGGATTCGCACGTCTACCGAAAGGCCTCCTACCGGCTGCCCGCCCTCGCGGGAATCGCCGTCCTGCGCTTCAACACACGCGGCACCTCATCGCCGCGGGGAACCAGCGGGGGAGCCTTCGAGGAAGGCGTCGGCGAGCGTCTCGACGTCGAGGCCGCGGTGCAGTTCGCCGTGGACCGCGGCCTGCCAAACCGGTGGCTGGTCGGCTGGTCCTTCGGCACCGAGCTGGCCCTGATGTACGGCGCCACCGAGCCCGTCGCCTCGGAAATCGAGGGGGCTGTGCTGCTCTCGCCCCCGCTGCACCGGGCCACGGACGTGCACCTGAAGGAATGGGCCGAAGCCGGCAAGCCGCTGAAGGTCCTGGTCCCCGAGCACGACGACTACCTGCAGCCGGCGGCTGCGGCCGCGAGGTTCGCGCTGGTGCCGCAGGCGCAGGTGCTGGGGGTCGACGGCGCCAAGCACCTGTGGGTGGGGGAGAAGTACGCCGGGCGGGTTCTCAACGAAATCGTGGACGAGGTCATCCCCGGCAGTGCCGGATCTGGCAGCGCCGGAACTGTGCTTCCGCAGGAATGGGACGGGCCGGTCGCCACGGCACACGCCTGAGCCGCCAAAGGCGCAAAAGAATAAACCGCACTGAAACAGGACAGCCGCACCGTGGACCACGGTGCGGCTGTCCTGTTTCAGTGCGAAAATCCGCCAGGGGGAACTGTCAGCGGCTGTCCTGGCGCGCGATGAGGATTTCCTTGACCAGCAGCATGATGGCCGCCGCGGTGGGAATGGCGATCAGGGCTCCGAGAACGCCCAGCAGACTGCCGCCGGCGATGACCGAGATGACGGCGACGGCGCCCGGCACCGCCACGGCTTTCTGCATGATGCGCGGTGAGATGAAGTACGCCTCGAACTGGAGGTAGGCGAAATAGCAGATGGCGAAGACAAGCGCGGTCTGCCAGCCGGCGGTCAGGGCAACGAGCGTTACCAGGAACCCGGCAATCATGCCGCCCACCAGCGGGATGAACGCCAGCAGGGCCACCACGAATGCCAGCAGCGTGGCGAACGGTACGCCGATGATCGACATCACAATGAACGCGAAAGTGGCGTTCAGCAGTGCGACGGCGGCCTGGCCGATCACGTAGTTGCCCACCGAACCGGTGATTTCCTCGGACAGGGCTTCAACCCGGGCCCGGCGCGAGCGCGGCGCGAGCCGGTAGCCCCACTTCTTCATGGCGGGCAGGGCACCGAGGAAGTACAGGCTCAGGACCAGCACGATCAGTGCGCCGAACAGTCCGTTTGCGACGGTGGAGCCGAAGCCCACAACACCGCCGAAGATGCCGCCCATGGCGTCCGGGTTGTTCACGAACTTCTCCAGCTCCTGGCTGATCCGGTCCCGGATGCCGAACTGGCTGTCGACGCTCCGGAAGAATTCCGAGTCAATGAACTCCTGGACCCACTTGGGCGCCTGCTGCACGATCTGCGTCACCTGCTGCACGATCGTGGGGATCAGGGTGGCAAAAAATGCGGCCACTCCTAGTGCCAGGGTGGATACGGACAGGAGGATGCCGGCGGCCCGGGGGACATTCCGGCGTTCGAGCCAGCGCACCACCGGGTCCAGCCCCAGGGTGATGAAGAGCGCCGTGATGATCCACAAGAGCAACTGCGTCGTATTTGACCCGATCCAATAGACCAGGAGGGCGAAGCCGACGCCGACCGTGCCCATGAAGCCCATATACAGGGGGTGCTGGGCCGACATGCGCGGACCGGGACTGCCGAAGCGGGCATCGGTCGCGGACGTCTCCTCGTCCCCGGCCCCGGCCTCATGCTCCGGGGGCATTTCGAAGCGGATTCTCGGCTGGGCTCCGGGCAGGGGCTGGCGCAGGCGCCGGGCCGCGGACAGAAGGACATTGGCCGCGGCAATCCGGGGGCGGGAGGTTGTGGGCCGGGGACTGGAAACGGGTTGTTCGGGGCCGGGTTCCTGGCTGTCGGATTCCTGCACTTCTTCTGGTCCGGCGGAGGACGAATCCGTATGTTCAGTCACTGCGTTAAATGCCCTTAGTTCCTTGCTGCGCCACACTGGCGGCACTGGTGTGATGATCACCGCAAACWCTATCAGCAGGCTTGTCACCTCAGCGGAAAAACGCCCCCGAAGGCACCTCTCCAAGGGGCCGTTCGGGTCCCCGATCTGACTCGCGGGTAACAAAATGGTTACTATTGAAGCTAACTGTCCGCTGATGATAGGTAGTATTTTGCGTTTCAAGACTGCAGTCGCCCTGGTGCTGCTCGGCCTCCTGACACTCCTGGCCGGAATTGGCCAGAAGACGTTCTGGGCTCCCCCGGAGACGATTACGGCCACCGCTCCGACCGGCACCGCCGCGCCGCTGACCGTCTTCGACGAGAAGCTGAAGACTCTGCACCCCGGGACCGTGAAGATCCAGGTCAAGGGTGAAGGGGCCTTCCTGCTGGCCGCGGGACGGCCGGACGACGTCGACGCCTGGGTGGGTAAAACGGCACACAACACCGTCTCCGGCGTCTCCGAGGACGGCAAAGCGCTGCAGCTGACGCATACCGACGGCGAAGCTACCGCGCCGTCCCCCGCCGGATCGGATCTGTGGGTCAGCACCGAGAACGCCACCGGCGAAATGGACTACTCGTGGGACGCGCCGGCCGACGGCGACTGGTCGCTGCTCCTCGCGGCGGACGGCACCAAGCCTGCCCCGGGCTCCATCACGATGACTTTCCCGAACGACACGTCCACGCCCTGGGCCATTCCGCTCATGGTGCTCGGTGGCCTGATGATCATCGCCGGCGGGGCGCTGCTGGTCCTCAAGCCGAAGTCAGGCAACCGCACCGGCGGCGGCAGCACGTTCGCCCGCCGCGCGCAGGCCAAGGCCGCGGCACGCCGCGGGGACAACGGCTCGACGGCAAGCACCCAGGATCCTGCCGCATCCGGCACCTCCGCATCCGGCGCCGGAGCACCCGAGACTGCACCGCAGCCGGCCACCCCGGAGAAAACAGGCCCCGAAAAGACCGCGCCGGAGAAAGCAGCGGCCGGCCAGAAGAAGGGTTCCGGCACGGCGCGACGTTCCGGCATCGTCGTGGCAGTGCTGGCCGCCGCCGCCGTCGCCGTCGCCGGAACGTCAGTGGCAGCCCAGGCCAGCCAGACGCCCGCGCCGTCGCCCAGCGCCGCGGCCTCCAGTGCTCCCGCCTCCGGTGCCCCGGCCTCCGACGCCGCGACCCCTGGCAGTGAGGGCCAAGCCGGCGATGCGCCGGTGCTGCTGGACGCGCAGTTCCGCCGCGTCCTGGAGCAGGTTGCCGGTGCCGTCGATGCAGGAGACGCTGCCAAGGACGCCGCGAAGCTGGCGCCGCGGGTGGCCAAGTCCGAACTCGAGGTGCGCACACAGAACTACAAGATCCGTTCGCGGGTCGGTTCCTACGAGGCCCGCATGCCTGTCCGCTCGACCAAGCTGCTGACCACGGTGGTCACCAACAAGCGTAGCTGGCCGCGCTCGGTCATGGCCGTGACGCAGGGCGAGGGTAACGTCGTCCCGCAGCTGCTGACCCTGACCCAGGCCTCCCCGCGGGAGAACTACAAGCTGGTCAGCAGCACCCCGCTGCAGCCGGGTGCCACCTTCCCGGGGATCGGGCGTGCCGGCACGGAGACGCTGGCGCCCGCGGACAAGACCGGACTCGCGTACAGCGGCGACGAAGCCCTCGCCGGGCTCGGTGACCGCCTGACCAAGGCCGACTCCACCTTCAAGGACAAGCTCGTCGAGGGCCAGTCCTCCCCATACATCGCGGACACCCTCGCCTACCAGGCTGACGTCGTCAAATCAGGCGTCAACGGCACCTTCGCCTTCAAGCACACGGCGGCCGCGGACAACACTGTCGTGTTCCGTACCGCTGACGGCGGGGCCTTGGTCCTGGGACGCCTGAACTTCTCGTTCGACGGCACTCCGAAGGCCGACGGGGACAAGCTCACCATCGGCGACGACGCGGCCGCCCTGGCCGGCGGCAAGGAGACCAGCACCGGCATGGTGCTGGACTTCGCAGAGTCCGTGGCTGTCTACGTTCCGCCGGCCGGCTCCAAGGATCCGATGAAGCTTGTGGCCGCCACCCGCGGCCTGGTCGGGGCTTCTATCAAGTAGCCTTCGCCGGCGGGCATGGTGGCGCCGGGCGGGACTTCAATGGCTAGAGTGGAGCTATGACTACGCCAGCTTCCCGCCCGGTCCCGCCAGTTGCCGCCAGCCCGCTGAACCTGCGCGGCGCCGTCGATCTCTCCGCCCTGAAACAGCGGCCGGCACCGGGTTCTCCGGGACCTGCCGGAACCAGCGCCGCAACCCCCGGCCCGGCGGGCTCCGCCGGTTCTGCCGGTGCCCCGGCGGCCCCGGCATCCGGCCCGGCCGACCACGCAGGCCGGCCGTTGCGCGTGGATGTGACCGAGGGCAACTTCCAGGAGCTCGTGGACCTCTCGGCCCAGGTGCCTGTGGTGATCGCCCTCTGGGCCTCCTATTCGCCAGGCTCCGGCCAGCTGGTGGACGTCCTTGAAGGCATCGTCGAGAGCTACGACGGCAGGCTGGTCCTCGGGGCCGCGGACATCGACGTGTTCCCGGAACTTGCCCAGGCGTTCCAGGTGCAGGCCGTGCCGACCGCCGTCGCGGTGGTCAAGGGCCAGCCCGTGCCGCTCTTCCAGGGCGGCGCGGACGAACAGCAGGTACGCAGCCTGTTCGATGAACTTCTCAAGGTCGCGGCCGCCAACGGCGTGACCGGACGGATCGGCGCCGGCGGCCCGGGTGGCGCGGAACCGGAGGCGCCGCCACTGCCGCCGCTGCACCAGGCGGCGTTCGATGCGATCGAGGCCGGCGACTACGCGGCCGCGGCCGCCGCCTACCGGCAGGCCCTGAACGAGATGCCCGCCGATGCGGAGGCCAAGGCCGGCCTGGCGCAGGTGGAACTGATGGATCGCCTGCAGGCCCTCTCCGGGCCCGAGGCAGATGCCCTGCGCCGGCTCGCGGCCGATGAGCCGGACAACCTCGAGGCCCAGCTCGGGGTTGCGGACCTGGATATCGCCGGCGGCCACATCGAGGACGGCCTTGGCCGGATCGTGACGTTCATTGGCCGCAACTTCGGCCCGGAACGGGAGAGCGCCCGGGTCCGGCTGCTTGAACTCTTCGACGTCGTCGGGACCGGCGACGAGCGCGTCGCCAAGGCCCGCCAGGGGCTGGCCCGGGTGCTGTTCTAGTGGGATCGGCACTCTTCGCGCCGCTGGATCTGAGGTCCCTGCGGCTGCAGCACCGTGGCTGGGTGTCCCCGATGTGCCAGTACAGCTGCGACCCCGAAACGGGCGAGGGCGTGCCCACAGACTGGCACCTGATGCATCTGGGCTCCTTTGCCACCGGGGGAGCGGCCCTGGTCCTCACCGAGGCCAACGCCGTGAACGCCGCGGGCAGGATCAGCCCCCGCGACGCCGGACTCTACAACGACGACCAGGCCGCGGCCTGGGAACGCATCACCGCCTTCGTGCACCGCCACGGCACCGCGGAGACCAAGATCGGCACCCAGTTGGCGCACGCCGGCCGGAAAGCGTCCTCCTACTGGCCGTTCTCCGGCAAGTTGGGCAGCGTGCCGGCGTCCGAGGGCGGCTGGGACACCGTGGGTCCTGGCACCGGCGCATTCGACGGCTACGCGCCGCCGTCGGCCATGACGGAAGCGCAGATCGACGGCGTGATCGCCGATTTCGCCGCGTCCGCCGTGCGGGCCGTCGACGCAGGGTTCGACACGATCGAAATCCATGGCGCGCACGGCTACCTGCTGCACCAGTTCCAAAGCCCGCTGGTCAACGACCGCACGGACCGCTGGGGCGGGGACGAGGCGGGCCGGAACCGATTGACGCTTGCCGTGGTGGACGCCGTCCGCGCGGTCATCCCGGACTCCATGCCCCTGCTTCTGCGGATCTCGGCCTCGGACTGGGCGCCGGGCGGGATCGAGGCCGAGGCCTCGGTCCGGATGGCCGCGGCCGCCGCCGAGCGCGGAGTGGACCTGGTGGACGTTTCCAGCGGCGGGGCCGTGGCGCACCAGCAGATTCCCGTGGGCCCCGGCTACCAGACCGGGTTCTCCGCCCGGATCCGGCGCGAAACCGGGGTCAGGACCGGCACGGTGGGACTCCTGACGTCCCCCGGGCAGGCCGAGCACGCGGTGGCCACCGGCCAGGCGGACGGCGTGTTCATCGCCCGTGCCGCCCTGCGGGATCCGCACTGGTGGCTGCGGGCCGCGTTTGAGCTCGGCCATGACCTCGCGTGGCCGCCGCAGTACGAACGTGCCCTGCCCCGGCATTCGTTCTAGAACCGGCATCCATTCCAGAACCGCATTCATTCCAGAAACAGCTGTGCCGGTTCCCGCGAGTGAAAACGTACGCCTTGCGGACTATCCTTTTAGCGCCGTCCGGCGGTTAGTCTGGCGTCATGACATTCCAGCCCCCTGGCCAGCAGGGAAAGCCAGCCCCGCCCGGCCCGTCGTCGCCGCCGGTTCCTGCCCTGTCCCTGCTTGGCCTCGCCAAGCGCTTCGGCGACAAAATCGCCGTCGATGGCATCAGCCTGGACGTTCCGGCCGGGTCCTTCTACGGGGTGGTCGGGCCCAACGGCGCCGGTAAGACCACCACCTTGTCCATGGCGACCGGCCTACTGCGCCCGGACTTCGGCACCGCGCTGGTCCACGGCGTCGACGTCTGGCAGCATCCGATGGAGGCCAAGAAGCTGATGGGGATCCTGCCCGACGGCGTCCGGCTGTTCGACCGCCTCAGCGGCGAGCAGCTGGTCACCTATGCCGGCCTGCTGCGCGGGATGGACCGGGAGATGGTGGCGTCGCGGGTGGCGGAACTGCTCGCTGCCCTGGACCTGGCCAATGACGCCGGCACGCTGGTGGTGGACTACTCCGCCGGCATGACCAAGAAGATCGCGCTGGCCTCGGCGCTGATCCACGCCCCGCGGCTGCTGGTCCTCGACGAGCCGTTCGAATCGGTGGACCCGATCTCCGCGGCGAACATCCGCGACATCCTGGACCGCTACGTTTCCTCGGGCGGAACGGTCATCGTCTCCAGCCACGTCATGGACCTGGTCCAGCGCATGTGCGACCACGTCGCAGTCGTCGCGGGCGGCAGGGTCCTCGCCGCCGGGACTGTGGAGGAAGTCCGCGCCGGCGCCAGCCTCGAGGACCGCTTCGTGCAGCTCGTAGGCGGCCGGAACCACACGGAAGGGCTGGAATGGTTGCGCACCTTCTGAGGCTCAAGCTGACCCTGCTGCGCAACAGCGTCCGGCGCAGCCCGTGGCAGCTGGTGGGCCTCGGGATCGGCGCCCTGTATGCCCTGGGAATCGTGGCTGTTTGCGTGGCCGGGCTGTTCGTCCTGCGTGGGGTGGAGATTGAACTCGCCCAGACCGTGGTGGTCCTGGGCGGTGCCACGGCGCTGCTGGGCTGGGCCGTCATTCCCGTCGCTGTCTCCGCCGCGGACATGACGCTGGACCCTGCCCGGTTCACCACCTTTGCCGTCCCCACGCCGCAGCTGCTGGCCGGGCTGGCGCTCGGCGGCCTGATCGGCATACCGGGTCTCGCCACCTCACTCGTTGCGCTCGCCACGGTGGGCACCTGGTCCCACAGCCTGCCGGCCGCAGCCGGCGCCCTCGTCGGTGCCGTGCTGGGCGTGCTGAGCTGCATCGTTCTCTCCAAGGTCGTGACCACGGCTACGGCCGGATTGGCAAGCTCCCGACGCTTCAAGGACATCAGCTCCGTCGCCTTCCTCATCCCGCTCGTGCTCACGGGGCCCATCGTGGCAGGCATCGCCAGGGGAATCGCCGGTTCCGGCGATTTCCTGACCGGCCTGGCCCGGGCCCTGTCCTGGACGCCGGCCGGGGCGGCGTTCTCGCTCGGCGGCGAGCTGGCTGCCGGCAGCTACGCGGCCGCGGCGGTGAAATTCCTCATCGCCGCGGCCACCCTGGCGGCCCTGGCCCTGGCGTGGAAGCTCCTGCTGCAGCGCGCTTTGGTGACCCCGCCCTACGCCGGGACATCCAAGCGGCGGACCGGCGGCACAGGCCTGTTCGGGCTGCTCCCGGCGACACCGGCCGCCGCCGTCGCCGCGAGGTCCCTGTACTACTGGCTGCGCGATCCCCGCTACGCCGGCGCGCTCGTGGTCGTTCCGCTCCTGCCGGTGCTGTTCCTCTTCCAGGGCAGCCAGAGCGGGTTCTACGGCCCGTTCCAGTTCGTCGGGCCGCTGACGGCCTTCCTCCTGGCGTGGTCGATCTCCACGGACGTCTCCTATGACAGCACCGCCTTCGCCCTGCACGTGGCAACGGGGGTGCGCGGCGCCGACGACCGGCTCGGCCGGGCGCTGGCATGCCTGAGCTTCGCGCTGCCGGTGGCGGTCCTCTTCAGCGTCGGGCCGTTCTTCTTCACCGGCGACTGGGAGAAGCTGCCCGCGGTACTGGGCCTCTGCCTCGGCGTCCTCTTCACCGGCTTGGGCCTGGCCTCGGTGATCTCGGCGCGCTACACCGTGAGCGTCCCGCTCCCGGGGGACAGCCCGTTCAAGAAGCCGCCGGGCAACGTGGCCCAGACCCTCGCCGTGCAGTTCGGCGGCATGGCCGTGCTTCTGGTCCTCGTGGCTCCCGAGGCGGCGCTCGTGGCCGCGCAGTTCATCACTGGGAGCTCCGTGCCGGGCTGGATCGCGCTGGCCCTCGGACCCGTGCTTGGTCTCACACTCTTCGCCGTCGGTGTCCGGACCGGCGGAGCGTGGCTGGACCGGCGGGCGCCGGAGCTGCTGGCACAACTGGCCGTCAACCGCTGACGGGTGCATGCTGGGAGTGCGCAGACTCGGACACCAGGTAGGCCAGTAAGGCAGGATCATGGAAGTTGTCATCCTTCCCGGCAGCAAACAGATCGCGTCGCTTGCCGCCGATGCGGTGGAGGCCCTTCTCCGCCGCAAGCCCGACGCCGTCCTGGGCCTGGCGACCGGTTCCACGCCCCTGCCGGTGTATGTCGAACTGGCGGCGCGGCACGAGCGCGCCGGCCTGGATTTCAGCCGGGTCCGCGCCTTCGCCCTGGACGAGTACGTGGGGCTGCCGGCCGGCCACCCGGAGTCCTACCGCGAGGTGATCGCCCGCGAATTCACCGCACGGGTGAACATCAGTCCGGCCAACGTCCACGTGCCCGACGGCGCGGCGGCGGACATCCCCGCAGCCTGCCGGGCCTACGAAGATGCCATCCGCGATGCCGGGGGAGTGGACCTTCAGCTCCTCGGCGTCGGAACGGACGGCCACATCGGGTTCAACGAACCGGGATCGTCGCTGGCGTCCCGGACGCGGATCAAGACCCTGATCGAGCAGACACGCCGGGACAACGCACGGTTTTTCGGCAGCCTGGCCGACGTGCCGCACCACGTCCTGACCCAAGGCCTGGGCACCATCCTGGATGCCCGCCACGTGATCCTGATCGCCACCGGTGCGCAAAAAGCCCAGGCCGTCCGGGACCTCGCGGAGGGCCCCGTCGCCGCCATCTGCGCGGCCTCCGTGCTGCAGTTGCACCCGCACGCCACCATCCTGCTGGACGAGGCGGCGGCGTCGTCGCTGCGGCTGGCGGATTACTACCGCCACAGCTACGACCACAAACCCGCCTGGCAGGGCCTCTAGGCCCCGCCGCCGGCACCCCGCAGGTCCGGCAGCGCCCTTCCAACGGCTAAGATGGGTGTCATGACTAGCATGACCGATCCTCTCGAAAACGATCCGATGCGCGAGCTCTCCGGAGCCGGGACGTCAACGGCCACGATCGAGCGCGAGGAACTGCGCCAGGAAGTTGAGCCCGGTGACCGGGAGCGCTTCTCGCACTACGTGCGCAAGGAAAAGATCATGGAATCCGCGCTGACCGGTGAACCGGTGATCGCGCTCTGCGGCAAGGTCTGGACTCCGGGCCGGGATCCGCAGAAGTTCCCCGTCTGCCCCGAATGCAAGGAAGTCTACGAGGGCCTGCGCCCCGGAAACGACGGCGGCAAGGGCTCCGGCGACAAGTAAGGGCAATCAACGGAACCAACAGGTTCCGTTAGCCGTCTTCGGCCGGCGCTTCCCTATGGCGGCGCGCCGTCGCGCCCCTGATTTTCTGCTTTCCTGATTGCCGGTCCATGCTGTCCGGGTACTGCCTTACGGTCCATCCAAAAAGATTGGTGTTTTTGTGCTTAATTGGGTTTCTCCGTCGGCTGCAGCCATGCGCGGATGGAGGGCGCCTTAATGACGGAGACACTTTTCGGCGGACCCACGCTTCCCCCCGCCTATCCCGAGCGGGCCGCCTGGGGCACCGCCCCCAAGCTGCGCGCCTGGCAGCAGGAGGCGCTGGACAGCTACTTCAGCACCCATCCCAAGGATTTCCTTGCGGTCGCAACCCCCGGCGCGGGTAAGACCACCTTCGCCCTGCGCGTGGCGTCCATGCTCATCGATTCCGGGGTGGTCAACCGCGTGACCATCGTGGCACCCACCGACCACCTCAAGCGCCAGTGGGCCGACGCCGCTGCCCGGGTGGGCATCGCGATCGACCCGAACTTCAAGAATGCCGACGGCCAGCACGGCCGCGGGTTCATCGGCGTCGCCGTGACCTACGCCCAGGTGGCCAGCAAGCCCATGCTGCACCGGGCCAAGACCGAAGCCGCCCGCACGCTGGTGATCCTGGACGAAATCCACCACGGCGGCGAGGCCCTGTCCTGGGGTGACGGCCTCCGTGAGGCGTTCGACCCGGCGGCCCGGCGGCTCTCCCTGACGGGCACCCCGTTCCGCTCGGACACCTCGCCCATCCCGTTCGTGGAGTACGCCGAGGACCGGGACGGGATCCGGCGCTCCAAGGCCGACTACACCTACGGCTACGGCAAGGCCCTGCGCGACCACGTGGTCCGCCCGGTGATGTTCATGGCCTACTCCGGCCAAATGCGCTGGCGCACCAGCGCGGGGGACGAGATGGCCGCCTCGCTCGGGGAGTCGGCCGTCACGAAGGACATCACGTCCCAGGCCTGGCGCACCGCGCTGAACCCGGCCGGCGAATGGATCCCCGCCGTCCTGGCCGGCGCGGATAAACGTCTCAGCGAGGTCCGGCGCAGCGTCCCGGATGCCGGCGGTCTGGTCATTGCCACCGACCACGAGGACGCCCGCGCGTATGCCGGCCAGCTGAAGAAGATCACCGGCGAATCGCCCACCGTCATCCTCTCCGACGACGCCAAGGCCTCCAGCAAGATCGAGGAATTCACCGCCAGCGAGAAGCGCTGGATGGTGGCCGTCCGGATGGTCTCCGAAGGCGTCGACGTTCCGCGGCTGTCCGTCGGCGTCTACGCCACCTCGACCTCCACCCCGCTGTTCTTCGCCCAGGCCGTGGGGCGCTTCGTGCGTGCCCGCAAGCGCGGCGAGACGGCGTCGGTCTTCCTGCCCTCGGTGCCGCAGCTGATGGCCCTGGCCAACTCGATGGAGGCCGAGCGCGACCACGCCCTGGACCGCCCGGAGAAGGAAGACAGCGACGGCCTCTTCAATCCCGAGGATTCGCTCATGGACGAGGCGAACCGCGAGGAGAAGGCCTCCGATTCCCTGATGAAGGGCAAGTTCGAGGCCCTCGACTCCCAGGCGTCCTTTGACCGGGTGCTCTTCGACGGCGGCGAATTCGGCACCGGCGGCGAGGTGGGCTCGGAGGACGAGCTCGACTTCCTCGGGATCCCGGGACTGCTGGACGCTGAACAGGTCGGCACGCTGTTGCGCCAGCGCCAGCACGAGCAGCTGAACCGGAAGAACAGGCGCTCCCCGCAGACTGAGGCAGCCGCGGCTGCGGCCCCGGCCGTGCCGGACCACCGGATGCTCATGGACCTGCGCACCGAGCTGGCCAAAAACGTCGCCGCCTGGTCGGCCCGCACCGGGACCCCGCACGGCGTCATCCACACCAAGCTCCGGACCGTCTGCGGCGGCCCGGCCGTCGCCCAGGCCAACGAGGAACAGCTGCAGACCCGCCTGCGCAAGCTCCAGGACTGGTTCATCGGCCGGAAGTAGCCCCGCGCAGGCGGTTATGGGCCGGGGTTAAGGGCACAGGGTTATGGGCTCAGGCCAATAGGCGCCGGGCAACAGCAGAGGGACCAGTTCACTGTGAACTGGTCCCTCTGCTGTTTACGCTGCCGTGAACTTTGCTTCGGCTACTGGCCGGCGCCGCAGACCTGGCCATAGGTCTGGCCTGCCGCGGTGTAGTCGGCCTTCATGTCCTCGAGCTTGGCGGTGTCCGGGGAGGGCTTGGCCGACTCGTCGAAGTATTCGATGATGGTCTGCAGCGGGGCCCGAAGGTCCTCGGACGACGCCGCCTTGATGGGCCGCAGCTGGTTGGCGACCCGGGTCATTCCGGTCTTGTCCGATGTGGCCGACTGGGCGGAGACCACGGTCTTGACCCGGGCGCAGGTTTCCTCGTTGGTCAGCTGCGGCGTGGCAGAACAGCCGGCCGCGCCGAGCAGCGCTCCGGCGGCAATCAGGACGGTCAGGGTCTTCTTCATGGTGTACTCCGGGGTTCTACGGGTCTGTCAATATGGCAAGACTGGCGATGGGGCAAGGATTTCGAGTCTACTGGCTCAGAGGACATCGACGCCGCCGAGCTCCATCTCGGCCACGGCATCGTCCAGGTCTTCGGCAATGCCGACCGTCAGGCCGCGCAGCACCGTGACGGAGTAGCCGGCCTGGACGGCATCCAGGGCGGTCGCTTTGACGCAGTAGTCCGTGGCGATGCCCACCACCACGATGTCCTCGACGTCGTGGCTCTGCAGCCAGTCGTCCAGCCCGATCGCGTCCTCGCCAGCGGCGAAATCACTGCCGGCGAAGGGACTCACTGTGTTGTCGGAGTCTTCGGAGCCTGCGGAGTTTTCGGGGCCTCCGGCGCCGGTAACGGGCATGGCGCCGGGCTGGCGGTCACCGGTGGGGACGTCGTCCTCGGGGGCCAGCAGCCCTTCGAAGCCGGAGTACGCCGCAGCGAACTGGCCCTTGCGGAAGTACGCCTGGATGTGTTCGGGATCAAGATCGGGATGCAGTTCGGCCCCGCGGGTGCCCGCCACGCAGTGCCGCGGCCAGCTGTCCACGAGATCGGGTTCCTCCGAGAAGTGCTCACCCGGATCGATGTGCCAGTCCTGGGTGGCCACGACGTGGTCAAACTGGCCGTGGTGGGCGTCAACGTACTCGCTGATTTCCCCGGCCAGGCCTGCCCCGCCGGGGACGGCCAGGGCACCTCCCTCACAGAAATCGTTTTGGACGTCAACGATGATCAGGGCGCGGGACATTCAGTCCTCCTCGTAGATGGTGGGGATGGCCGCCTCGCCGCGCTGGAGCCGGTTGACCACCGCGGGAAGCTCCCGCATGGTTTCCGCGTGGCGCCGGCGCGCGCGCTCGACCCCCTCCGGACCCGTCCACCCGGGGAGGAGCTCGCCGTTCTTGACGAACTGCTGCAGCAGCGGACGGTCGTTGCCGTCGTCCTCCGGGTGATGGCCGACGCCGACGATTTCGGCCGTGGCGGTCCCGCGCTCGTTGAGCTTGCGCAGCGCGTACTTCCGGCCGCCCTTGCTGGCCTTGTTTTTGGCGGCCTTGGCGACGGAGATGAAATCGCCGGCGTCGTCGGTGCGGCTGACGAGCTTGTAGACCATGCTCGCCGTCGGGGCCCCGGACCCGGTCACGAGCGAGGTGCCCACGCCGTAGGAGTCCACCGGCGCGGACGCCAGCGCCGCGATGGCGAATTCGTCGAGGTCTGAGGTCACCACGATCTTGGTCCGGTCGTTGCCGAGCTCGTCGAGCAGCCGGCGCACCCACTGGGCCTGGGCCACGAGGTCGCCCGAGTCCAGCCGGACAGCGCCCAGCTTGTCCCCGGCGAGATCGACGGCGGTGCGGACGGCCGTTTCGACGTCGTACGTGTCCACCAGCAGAGAGGTGTCCGGCCCAAAGGCGGCAATCTGCGCCTCGAAGGCCTCCCGCTCGGTGTCATGGAGGAGGGTGAAGGAATGGGCGGCCGTGCCCACCGTCTTCAGCCCGTAGCGCAATCCGGCCTCCAGGTTCGAGGTGCTGTCGAACCCGGCAATGACCGCGGCCCGGGCGGCGGCGGCCGCTGATTCCTCGTGCGTCCGGCGCGATCCCATCTCGATGCACGGGCGGGTTCCGGCCGCGGAGATCATCCGGGAGGCGGCGGAGGCAATGGCGCAGTCGTGGTTGAGCACGGAGAGCAGGTAGGTCTCCAGGATGCAGGCCTCGGCGAACGTGGACTCAACGATCAGCACGGGGGAGTTCGGGAAGTACGCCTCACCCTCCGGATAGCCCCAGATGTCGCCGGAAAAGCTGTAGCCGGCCAGGTAATCCAGTGTCTGGTCGTTGACCACCTTGGTCCGGCGCAGGTAGTCCAGTTCCGGCTCGCCGAAGCGGAAGTTCGCGATCCCTTCCAGGAGGCGGCCGGTGCCTGCCACGATGCCGTAGCGGCGCCCGTCCGGGAGCCGCCGGGCGAAGGCCTCGAAGACCGATTTGCGGTGCGCCGCGCCGGACTGCAGGGCACCCTGCAGCATGGTCAGCTCGTAGTGGTCTGTGTACAGGGACGTGCGGGGACGGTCCCAGCCAGCGGAGGTACTCACAAATTCACTCTAGTGTGCATCCCCATAGAATGGACAGATGACCCTCAGCGTTGCGCTCGGCCCCGACACACGGGAGAGTACCCAGACCGGAACAGTGACGTCCGGCGACGTCCTGACCGCCCCGGACGTCCCCTGGAACCTCGTGATCTGGAACGATCCCGTGAACCTGATGAGCTATGTGAGCTATGTGTTCCGCAGCTATTTCGGCTACTCGGAGGCCAAGGCGAACAAGCTGATGATGGAGGTCCACAAGAAGGGCCGCTCGATCGTGGCGCACGGCAGCAAGGAACAGGTGGAGCAGCACGCCGTCGCGATGCATGGCTACGGCCTCTGGGCGACGGTGGAAAAGGCCACCGGCGGCAACGCGGGCGGTTCCGGCAAAGGCAAGGGAAAACGTGGCTAAGGCATTCAAGTACGGGCTCAAGGGCATCAAGGGCCATCTGGAGCCGGCCGAGCGGGAGCTGCTGCGCAGCCTTTTCGATGACGTCATCTCCATGCTGGAGCCGGAGCAGCGCGCCAACGAGGACCCGCTGGCGGCCCTGGTGGGCCTGGACACCGAAGCCCGCGAACCCTCGGACCGCGCCATGCGGCGGCTGTTGCCGAACGTGATGAAGAACGACGACGACGCCTCCCTGGAGTTCCGCCGTTACACCGAGCGGTCGCTGCGCGAAAGCAAGATTGGCGCGCTGAAGGCGGCCGCACTGAGCCTGGACCGGGACAACCTCGTCCTGACCCCGGACGACGCCCGGCACTGGGCCACCGCGCTCAACGATGTCCGTCTGGTGCTGGCCGAACGCCTCGACATCCGTGACGATGCCGACGCCGACAACATCCACCTCATGCAGGACTGGGCCCAGGCCGAGGACGTCGAAAGCTACCTGGCCCTGGTGTACAACTTCACCACGTGGCTGCAGGAGTCGCTGGTCCAGGCCATGGTGCACTCGCTCGATGCCCGGCGCTGAGCGCGGGCGTGTGACCCATGAGACACGAGTTGCACACCACAATGTCATGGCCGCCCCGCAGGCGGTGTCCTATCCTCGAATAATCATGACTTCAGCATCGAATACGGATCCGGCAGCGGCTGCTGCGGACTCCCCAGCGAGCAGCACCCCCACGGGACCCGCACCGGCATCGGAGCTGGCCTCCCGCCCCATCGGCGTCTTCGACTCCGGCGTCGGCGGCCTCACGGTGGCCCGCTCGATCATTGACCAGCTGCCCAACGAATCCATCCTGTATGTCGGTGACACTGCGCACGGCCCCTACGGCCCCCTTCCCATCGCCGAAGTCCGGGCCAACGCCCTCGGCGTCATGGACGAGCTCGTGGATTCCGGCGTGAAGCTGCTGACCATCGCCTGCAACTCCGCGTCCGCCGCCGTGCTGCGTGACGCCCGCGAACGGTACACGGCCCGGTACGGGATCCCCGTGATCGAAGTGATCCAGCCGGCTGTGCGGCGTGCCGTCGCGGCGACCCGGACGGGCCGGGTGGGTGTTATCGGGACCTCGGCCACGGTGGGCTCGCGCGCCTACGAGGACACCTTCGCCGCTGCCCCGGACCTGGAGATCACGTCCGTGGCCTGCCCGGCGTTCGTGCCGTACGTGGAGGCCGGGATTACCACCGGACCGGAACTGCTCGCCGTCGCCCGCGACTACCTGGCACCGCTCATTGCCGCCGGGGTGGACACCGTGGTGCTCGGCTGCACCCACTACCCGCTGCTCACCGGCGTGATCTCCTTCGTTATGGGCGAGGACGTCACGCTGGTTTCCAGCGCCGAGGAAACCGCCAAGGACGTCTACCGGGCTTTGGCCTCCCGGGGCCTGGAGCGCACGGACACCGCGGCGCCGGAGCACAATTTCATCGCCACCGGCGACGCCGCCCAGTTTGAGCACCTCGCCCGGCGCTTCCTGGGCCCCGAGGTCCTCAGTGTCCGCCACGTGGACCACGTCGCGGCGCAGTACCCCACCGGCAGCCTCGCCCGGATCACCCCGGAGATGATCGCCGCCGCCCGGGCCGGCGCGGGCCGGCCCCGGATCTCCAACTTCGTGGGCGGATCCGCGGGCGGGGGACCACTGCTGTGAAGCTGACCATCGTGGGCTGTACCGGCTCCTTCCCGGGGCCGGGCTCGCCGGCGTCGTGCTATTTGCTGACCGCCAACGACGGCGAGCGGAACTGGAAGATCGTCCTGGACCTCGGCAGCGGGGCGCTCGGCGCCATCCAGCGCTACACGGACCTGGAGGACATTGACGCGATCTTCCTCACCCACCTGCACCCGGACCATTGCATGGACCTGTGCGGGCTCCATGTTGCCGTGCGCTGGAAGCCGGGCGGCTGGGGACGGGGCAGGATTCCGGTGTGGGGGCCCGCCGCGACGGCCGACCGGATGGCCACGGCCTACGGGCTGGACCTGGATCCGGGCATGCACGAGGAATTCGATTTCAGCACCTGGTCCGAGCGCAAGCCGGTCAGCGTCGGCCCGTTCACGGTGACGCCCTACGCGGTGAACCATCCGGTCGAGGAGGCCTACGCCCTCCGAGTGGAGGTCACCGAGCCCGCCAAGGACGGCACGCCCGTGACCCGCGTCCTGAGCTACTCCGGGGACACGGATTCCTGCGCGGGCCTGGAGGACGCCGCGCGCGACGCCGACCTTTTCCTGTGCGAGGCGGCGTTCGAGGAAGGCCGCGACGACGCGATCAAGGACGTGCACCTGACGGGCAAGCGGGCGGGGGAGGCCGCCGTCGCCGCCGGCGCGCGCCGGCTGCTGCTGACGCACATTCCCGTCTGGACGTCGCCGACCACCGTCATGGCAGAGGCCAAGGAGATCTTCGGCAAGGACGTGGCGGTCGCCGTCGCGGGCGTGCACTACACCGTCTAGCGCGCGCAGGCGGCCCGCGCGGTCGGGACCGGGTGAGTCGATAAGCTAAAGGCATGACTTCCCAAGCTCCCAGTGTCCCCGTCATCCGCGCCGACGGCCGTACCCCCGACCAGCTGCGCCCCATCAGCATCACGCGCGGCTGGTCCAAGCAGGCCGAGGGTTCGGCCCTGATCGAGTTCGGCAACACCCGGGTCCTGTGCACGGCGTCCCTGACCGAGGGCGTGCCCCGCTGGCTCAAGGGCGAGGGCCGCGGCTGGGTCACGGCCGAGTACGCCATGCTGCCCAGGGCCACGAACACCCGGTCCGACCGCGAGTCGGTCAAGGGCAAAATTGGCGGCCGCACCCACGAGATCTCCCGGCTGATCGGCCGCTCGCTGCGCTCCATCATCGACACCAAGGCCCTCGGCGAGATCACGATCGTGCTGGACTGCGATGTCCTGCAGGCCGATGGCGGCACGCGCACCGCGGCGATCACCGGCGCCTACGTGGCACTGGCCGACGCCATCCGGTTCGCCCGCGAGAAGAAGATGATCGCCCGCAACGCCCAGCCCCTGATCGACACCATCGCCGCGGTGTCCGTCGGCATCATCGACGGCGTCCCGATGCTCGACCTGCCCTACGTCGAAGACGTGCGCGCCGAGACCGACATGAACGTCGTGGTGACAGGCTCCGGCAAGTTCGTCGAAGTCCAGGGCACCGCCGAGGGCGCACCGTTCGACCGCGACGAGCTGAACAAGCTGCTGGACCTGGCGCTGCTGGGCACGGAGCAGCTCGCCGCGATCCAGCGCGACACCCTGGCGGAGGCCCCGTGACGGAGATGCCCCTCGCGGACCGGCCGGAAGCCGACGGCCCGGGCCCTCGGCTAGTCCTCGCCACCCACAACAAAGGCAAGCTCCGGGAACTCCGTGAGCTGCTCCGCGGTCAGGTTCCCGGGCTCAACGTCGACACGCAGGTGGTGGACGCCGGCGCCGTCGGTGCCCCTGACGTCGCCGAGACCGGGGTAACCTTCGCCGAAAACTCGCTGCTCAAGGCCCGGGCGGTGGCCGAGGCCACGGGGCTCGTGGCGATCGCCGACGACTCCGGACTGGCCGTGGACGTCCTCGGCGGCGCGCCCGGGATATTCTCGGCGCGCTGGTCCGGCCGGCACGGCGACGACGCCGCGAACCTGCAGCTGCTGCTCGCCCAGCTGGCCGACGTGCCGGACGAGTACCGCGGGGCCGCGTTCGTCTGCGCGGCAGCGCTGGCGGTGCCCGGGTCCTCGCCCGACGGCAGCCGGGAAGTCGTGGAATACGGGCAGCTGGAAGGGACACTCCTGCGGGAGCCGCGCGGGGAGGGCGGCTTCGGCTATGACCCCGTCCTGCAGCCGAACGGGCTGGACCGCAGCTGCGCCGAGCTCAGTTCCGAGGAGAAGAACGGTAGGGCGCCCCACACGGKGGGGCGCCTTCCTTGTTAACTGCTGAGTCTACTGCGGCAGTGCGCTTATTGAGGCACTGCGCTACATTTACTGCGGCGCTGCGCTACGGGGTCCGGCGCTCTTCTTCCGGCTCGTGCTCTTCGATGAATTCGTCCACGACGTCGGTGCCGTACTTCTCGGCCTGGCGCCTGGCGATGGCGCCACGGATGACCTCGATGGCGATCGGAATCACGGAGACCAGCACGATGGCGATGAAGATGATGTCCAGGTTGTCCTTGACCCACGGCACTTTGTCCCCGAGCAGGTAACCCAGGAGCGTGACGCCGCCGCCCCACAGCACCGCGCCGATCACGTTGTAGGTGAAGAATCTGCGTTTGCTCATCTGCGCAACGCCCACGATCACCGGGACGAAGGTGCGGATGATCGGTACGAACCGGGCCAGGATAAGGGCCTTGCCGCCGTGCTTTTCGAAGAACGCATGGGCACTATCCACGTTTTCACGCTTGAACAGCTTGGAGTTGGGCCTGTTGAATAGGGCAGGTCCCGCCTTGGACCCAATCAGGTAGCCCACCTGGTTGCCGATGATCGCGGCGACGATGATCAGCGCGGTCAGGACCCAGATGTTGACCTGGATGGTGCCGGTGGCTACGAGCAGCCCGGCAGTGAACAGCATGGAGTCCCCAGGCAGGAAGAATCCGATCAACAGCCCGGTCTCGGCAAAGATGATGCCGCAGACCAGCAGGACCACCCACGGCGCGAAGGCCGGATTCGCCAGGAAAACCTGGGGGTTGAGCCAGTCCGGCAGGAAGGAGGCCAGGTGCGGCTGGACGGGGCCGGCGCCGCCAAGGGCGGACACGGCGAGGTCGCTCATTGCTAGTACGTTCACCTGTTAAGGGTACTTGACGGCAGGCGGCAGGCCCGGGGGCCCAGCCCCGGGGACCGTTCCCGGTGCGGGAGGATCCGTCCGCGGGCGGTAAAGTTGGGCCGTGACTTTGGACTTTACGGCGATCGACTTTGAGACCGCGAACGGCTTCCGCGGTTCACCGTGCGCTGTTGGCCTGAGCAAGGTCCGCGGCGGCGTCGTCGTCGAGGAAGCCTCCTGGCTCATGCGGCCACCGGAAAACCATGACACCTTCGACCACCACAACGTCCGGATCCACGGCATCCGGCCGGACCAGGTGGCGGGACTGCCGCGGTTCGGGGAGCTGTTCCCGGAGATCGGCGCGTTCATCGGCGGCGACGTGCTGGCGGCCCACAATGCAGGGTTCGATCTCGGTGTGATCCGCTCCGGCCTGGAGGTTTCCGGGATGGCCGGACCCGCCTACGACTACGTCTGCACGGTGATATTGTCCCGGCGCTGCTACTCCCTGGTGTCCAATTCGCTGCCCTACGCCGCCGAGGAGGCCGGGGTCCCGCTGATCAACCACCACGATGCCGCCGAGGACGCCCGGGCCTGTGCCGGCATCCTGATCGACATCGCCGCCCGCAACGGGGCAGCAAGCATCGCGGAACTCTACCTGTCCCTCGGCCTGACGGTGTCCCACCAGCCGGCGTTCGACCCCCGGCGCGACCCGCTGTCCAAGGCCACCCTGGCCGCAATGGAGGCGCTCGCGGGGGGAACCACCGGCTCGCCCCCGGGCCGGCGCTTCGTGGCCGGGTGGCCGGAGGAAGGCCCCAACCCGGCCCCCAACGCCGCCGCCAGCCCCGACCACCCGCTGTTCGGCCAGACCGTCGTGTTCACCGGCGAACTGGCGATTCCCCGCCCCGAAGCCAAGGTCCGTTCCGCAGAGCTTGGCGCCAGGCCTGAAAGCCGGGTGACAGCCCGTACTACCGTTCTGGTGGTGGGCGACGGCTTTGTGGCCGCGGACCTGCGCTCCGGCCGGTTGACCGGCAAGGCGCGCCGCGTCCTGGAACTGCACGAACGCGGGCAACGGATCGAGGTCCTGTCCGAGGGCGAATTCCTCCAGATGGTCGGCGGACATCTGGCTGCCGCACCTGCCTGACCCGGTCCTGCCTGACCCGGTCCTGGCTGCCGGGTCCTACCTGACCCGGCAGTCACACGGCGCAACAATCATTCCTCCCACGGCGCGCCCGCTCGTAGCCTTGGCGGATGAGCAAACCCACGGATGCACAGGTCCCCGCAGCGCCGGCCAAGTCAGCGCCGCCGGCGTCAATGCCGGCGGACTCGGCGACGTCGGCGCACGCGAAGTCAGCACCGGCGACGCGCGGAATTGACTGGCATCGGGTGTTCGCGTTTCCGAACCCGGTGAATGAGTACGCCGCCCGCATCACCGCAGCCCTGGTGGTGGCGCTGTCCGCCGTGACCCTGCTGACCGGTTTCGGGTGGGGGCTCGCCGTCATCGCCGCCGGGTTCTGGCTGCGCGTGCTGTTCGGCCCCCGGATCTCGCCCCTGGCCCAGCTCTCGGTCAAGGTCCTGACGCCCTGGCTCGGGCGGACCCGTCTTGTTCCCGGTCCGCCCAAGCGGTTCGCCCAGGGCATCGGCGCTGCCGTGTCGACGGCGTCGGCGGTGCTGCTGGCCGCCGGCCTCGCGCCGGCGGCGTGGGTGCTGCTCGCCGTGCTGATCGCCGCCGCGTCCCTTGAGGCGTTCGCCGGGTTCTGCCTCGGCTGCACCATTTTCGGCTTCCTGCAGCGCCGCGGGCTCATCCCCGAGGACGTCTGCGAAGCCTGCAACAACATCTCGCTCCGCGGCGCCTAGGATCCGGGGCGCTTAGGTCCGGAGCGCCAGGGTTCCGCCGAAGCGGCCGCCAGGGACGGGCACGTCCTTGGGTGCGCTGCTAGGGAGGCACGAACATGTCCTCCGGTGCGCGGCCGCCAGGGACGGACACGTCCTCCGGAGGCTCTGACGGGTGGACATAGTGGCAATATGCCCAGTAATAGCCGCCGGCAATGGGCATGTCCTGAGGATGCCGCGGCCAGGGATGGACATGTCCTTCGCAGCGGCGGGGGACCGGACATGTCCTCGATACGCGGCTATGGCGCATGGACATGTCCATCGCAGCGGGGCCCGACTGGGCGTGCCCGGGGGATGCCGCCGCCGGAGATGGGCATGTCCTGAGGATGCCGCAGCCGGGGATGGACATGTCCATCGCGGCGGGGCGGTACAGGGCATGTCCCGCGGGCAAGCCGGGCCGCGGCTTCCGGTTGCAGCCGGCTGCGTTGCGCAAATGCCGGAGACTCGACACCTGGCGCGCACTGGCCCGGCCGAGTGTTGGCCGCCGAAGCTATGAGCCAGTGACGGCGGTCAGCTTCGAGGCCATGCCCCGGATGACCTCCGGCGCCTGCAGCGCCGCCAGCCAGTCTGCCGGCAGGCACCGCTCGCCGTAGAACGCGCCCAGGATGTTCCCGGCGATCGACGCCGTCGAATCGCTGTCCCCGCTGTGGTTCACCGCCACCGCGATCGCGGCACGGAAATGCGTCTGGGCGGGGTCGGCCTCGGCGGCGTCCGCAGTCCCGGTGTCCGCCGTCCCTGTTGCTGTCCCGGTTCCCGGGGCTGTGGCCAGCACGGCGTACAGCGCGACGGCGAGGGCTTCCTCGGCCACCCACCCCTCGCCGAGTTCGCCGACCAGGTCCTCGGGGCTGAGCACGTCTCGGCCGCCGGGCAGGTCTCCGGCCAGCCGCAGGGCCGCCTCCAGCCGCGCCACCACCTCCGGATCCGGATTTTCGCCCTTGCGCAGGATGCCGCCGAGCAGCTGCCCGAGGGCCGATTCCGCCGCTTCGCGCAGCCCGTGGCCGGAGGACAGGGCATGGATGAGAAGGCTGAAAACTCCGGCGCTCTGCCGTGCCGCGGGGTGGCCGTGCGTCAGGGACGCGGCATCGGCGCTGAGCTTATAGACAGTTTCCGCTTCGAGGTGGGGGATCAGGCCGAAGGGCGCCGACCGCATCACGGTGCCGCAGTCCTTCGAATCCGGATTGACAGGCCGCTTCACGGTACCCATCTCGCCCGTGGCCAGTCCGGTCAGGCACGCGTTGCCGGGTGAGCGCCGGCTCTTCAGGACATCCTGGGCATCGATCCAGCGCGGCGGCTGGAAGGGGGCCGACGCCGGCACGGCGACGCCCTGGGTGCCCAGCCAGCGCAGGTACGCGAGCCACAGGCACGCGTTGATGTCCGCCGCCACGCCGTCGTTGGCCCATTCCAGCGCCTCGAGGAGGCCATCGGCGGTGTACAGCGTCATTTGCGTGTCGTCCGAAAACGGGCTGCCGGCGTCGAGCGCGGAAAAATCCTGCAGGCCCGCGGGGCCGAACCGGGCGCGGATGGCGGAAATGCTGTCGAACTCGACGGCGTAGCCCAGCGAATCTCCGAGCGCGCCGCCCAGCAGGCAGCCGTGGATGCGCGAGCCGTGGGCAGGCGAGTGCGGCTGGCCGGGTGTTGGGGCGGGTGCGGGGCTGGTCCCGGGCTCGGTGCTCATGCCCTCAAATTTACCCGGCGCTGCACCGCACCCCGCAATGCCGCCGGCGGCCGGGGACTTAGCGCCGCCGCCTGGGGGCCGGGCGGCGGCGGATGCGGAAGGCCGGTAGGGTGCTGGTAGGACCCGTCCAGCGGTCAGACGAGGCAACCGCCGGCGCCGTACCGCCGGGCAGCGGAGGAAACGAATGCGCGAACCAGCGTGGCGGAAGACCGGGACCACCCCCGACTACAGGTTCTCCCTGGCCAACGAGCGGACGTTCCTGGCCTGGATCCGCACGTCCCTGGCCCTGATTGCCGGAGCCCTGGCGATCGACCAGCTGGCCCCGGAGATCGCGCCCGGCCCCGTGCGGATCGTGTTGTGCGTCATCCTCGCGTTCCTGGGCGCGGGCCTGGCCGCCCTGTCCTATCACCGGTGGGGTCTCATGGAGGCTGCCATGCGGAACAACAGGGAGTTGCCGTTCTCCGCAGTGATGCTGGTGATGACCATCGGCGTCGCGGCTGCGGCCCTGGTGTTCGCGGTCCTGATCCTGGTGGCGAGATGAAACCGGCTGCGGCCAGGGACCCCGGGCTGCAGCCCGAGCGGACCTCCCTGGCCTGGCGCCGGACGTTGCTGGCCCTCATCGTGGCGGACCTGCTGGTCTGGCGCAGCTGGGCGCTCGCAGGATCCCGGGGCGGCGCCGTGGGTCCTGTTGATTTCCTTGGCCTCTGCGCGCTGGCCGCTATGGCCGCGACGCTGGTCCTGGGTGTGTGCGTGCTGGTCCGCGGGCGCGAGCTCCGGCGGTCCAACGCTGCGCCGCCGGCGCCGTTGCTGCGCTGGGCCGCCGCCGCCGTCGTGGTCCTGGCCGCCAGCGCCGTGGCCGCCGTGGCCCTGGGGCACTGAGCGGCGGGCCGGAACGGGCACCCAGCCGGAATCCAGCCAACATCCAGATTGCGCTGGCAGACTGCTGGCGGACCCATTCTCCAGGCGGCCGAGGCCGCCCCGGACCACGAACCCGGCGGCGGTCCAGCGACGCCGCAACTGCAGCCCTGGGCGCGCCGCCAGCAAAGGAATCCTGACCATGACCCTGCTTGTGCCAGCCCCCGACTCCGTTGACGTCCAGCCACCGGCCGCCAGCGACGTCCCGGCCCGGCCCGGGCTCGTCGCCCGGCTCTCCGCCGAGGCCCTGGGGACCCTGATCGTCGTGGTTGCGGGCCTGGGTGTGCCGCTCTTCACCATTCCGCAGTCGAGCCCGCTGCCCGCCGCCCTGGCCGCCGGCCTGGCCCTGACGGCGGCGATGCTCGCCGTCGGCTACGTCTCCGGCGGCCACTTTAACCCCGCCGTCACCGTGGGCAACGCCATCGCCGGCCGGATCCGGTTGGCCGACGCCGCCGCCTACATCGGCGCGCAGCTGGTGGGCGCCGTGCTCGGGGCCGTCGCCCTGTACGGCGTGCTGCGCACCGTGCCGACCATCAACGACTCCCAGGGCGCATTCGCCACCGTGGCCGCCGGATTCGGCGAGCACTCGATCATCCAGGTGCCCATGGCAGGCGTCCTGCTCGTGGAGGTCCTCGGCACGGCACTGCTCGTGGCCATCTTCCTTGCCACGACCGCCCGCCGGAATCCGTCCAGGGCGGCTGCGCCCTTCGCAGTCGGCCTGACGACGGCGATGCTCCTGCAGTTGGGCCAGGCCCTCGGCAATGTGCCGTTCAACCCGGCCCGGGCAACGGCTTCGGCCATCTTCAGCGGCCCGGACGCGCTCGGGCAGCTGTGGCTCTTCTGGGTGGCACCGGTGGTCGGTGCGGCCATCGCCGGGCTGGTATTCCGCGGCTTCGTCCAGTCGGCCCGGACCAGTGACCCGGCCACCGCCGCGGTCACCGACCAGCCCACCGCCCAGTCCGACGGAAAGCCCGCCCGAAAGCTTACGGAAGCCGATGTGGATGGCGCCGGCTTCGATGACGCTGGGCTGGCCGGCGTCACCGCCACCACCGCTTCTGCCTCGGCCGCCCCCGCCGGCAACGACGAGGCGCGCAGCTTCTTCGACCGCAAGGGCGGGAAGTAGCCACAGCTGACCACTTTTAACCTCCGTCACACCTCCGGGGTGGTGGCGCAAGAGTGTCGGTGGCAGCCGATACCGTAGGAATATGCGGTTATTGCACACCTCCGACTGGCACTTGGGCCGGTCCTTCCACGGCATCGGCATGCTGGATGCCCAGCGCGCCTTCATCGACCAGCTTGTGGCCTTTGTCCGGGATGAGAGCGTCGACGTCGTCCTCATCGCCGGGGACGTCTATGACCGCGCACTGCCGGGCGTCGACGTCGTCGGCCTGCTGGATGACGCCCTGGTGCGTCTCACCGGGGCCGGCGCCGAAGTTGTGTTGACCAGCGGCAACCACGACTCCGCTATCAGGCTGGGGTTCGCGTCGCGGCTGCTCGAGCGCGGGGGAGTGCATTTGCGCACACGGCTGAATGAACTGGACGTTCCCGTTCTCTTTCCGCTCGGGGACGATGCCGGGAATGAGGCAGCGCCGGTGCTCGCCATCTACGGGATCCCCTGGCTGGAGCCCCGGCTGGTCGCCGAGCAGCTGGGCGTCGAGACCGCGAGCCACTTCGAGGTCACCCGCGCCGCCACCGAACGGATCCGTGCCGACGTGCGGCAGCGGAGTCAGACCCGGACCGTCCATTCGGTGGTGCTGGCGCACACCTTCGCCAGCGGCGGCATCAGCTCCGACAGCGAACGGGATCTGAGCATCGGCGGCGTCGGCGCGGTCCCGCTGGATCTCTTCGACGGCTTTGGCTACACCGCACTGGGCCACCTGCACGGCAGGCAGGAGCTCTCGCCGGCAGTGCGCTACTCCGGCTCGCCGCTCGCGTATTCGTTCTCGGAGGCGAAGCACAGGAAGGGCAGCTGGCTCGTGGAGGTCGACGCCGAGGGGATCGGCGGCGTGCGCGAGGTGCTGTGGGACGCGCCCCGGACCCTCGCCGTGCTCCGCGGGAAGCTGGATGAGCTCCTGGAGTCGGAGGACTTCGCGTGGGCCGAGACTGCGTATTGCCAGATCACGCTGACTGACGAGGCCCGCCCGGCCCAGGCGATGGACCGCCTGCGGGCACGGTTCCCCGACACCCTCGTGCTCGGCTTCGATCCCGATGGTCCCGGCGCGGCGCCCAAAGCCAGCTACAGCAGCCGGCTGGCTGAAGCCGAGGACGACCTCTCCGTCTGCTGCGGATTCCTCGAGCACGTCCGGGGCAGGCCGGCTTCCGACGCCGAAGCCGCAGTCCTCGCCGAGGCGCTCGACGCCGTGCGCCTGGAAGGAGCGTCCCTGTGAGGATCCACCGCCTGGAGATTTCCGCGTTCGGCCCGTTTGCGGGCACGGAGCGGATCGACTTCGACCGCCTGAGCGCACACGGGCTCTTCCTGCTGAACGGCGCCACCGGCGCGGGCAAGACCAGCGTCCTGGACGCCATCTGCTTCGCCCTCTACGGATCGGTTCCCGGGGCCCGCCAGGACGGAAAGCGGCTGCGCAGCGACCACGCGGAGGCCGCCGCCGAGCCGCGCGTCACCTGCGAATTCTCGGCCAAGGGCCGGCACTTCGAAGTCTCCCGCTCGCCCGCGTGGGACAAGCCGAGCGCCCGGGGCCGGAACGGCTTCACGGTCCAGCAGGCCAACACGCTGCTGCGCGAACGCATCGACGGTGCGTGGGTGGAGAAATCGGGCCGGAATGATGAGGCCGGCGCCGAGATCACTGACGTCCTGGGCATGAACCGGGACCAGTTCACGCGCGTGGTCATGTTGCCGCAGGGGGACTTCGCGGCGTTCCTGCGCTCCAAGGCGTCCGACCGTCTGGAGTTGCTGCAGAGCCTGTTCGGCACCCAGCGCTTTGAAGCCGTGGAACAGGAACTGTCCCGGCAGGCGCAGACCGCCAAGGCCGAGGTCGCCAACCTCAACGCGAAGCTGGACCTGCTGCTGGCACAGGCGGAGTCCGAAACAGCGGCGCTCGAACTCGACCCCGACGGCGCCCCCGGCCGGGACGAGCCCGATGCCCTGTTGGCCTGGCTCGACGCCGCCGCGGCAGCCGCCGCGGAGGGCCGGCGCAGCGCTGCCGCGGGAGCTGAGAAGCAGGCCGACGATCAGGCGTCCCTGTTGGAGGCGGCGAACGCGCGGGCCAACCGCCACGCCAAACTCGCCGCCGCGGAACAGCGGCGGATCGACGCCGACGCCGCCGCCCCCGTCCTGGCGGGCAAGGCCGTCACACTGGGCCTGCACCGCCAGGCCGAAATGCTCGGCGGCCAGTTGCAGGCGGTCGAAAGCGCCGCGGCAGCCGAGGACCGGGCAGGAACGGCCCTGCTGGAGGCGGCTCGGCAGCTCCGGTCCGCGGCCGCCACAGACCCGGAGCTCGCCGGGCAGGACGTCCTCGACGCCGGCGTCCCCACCGCCGACGACGACGATGCCGCCCCCGTCCGGGCGGGTAAATCCGTCATGTTGGACAGCGCGGCCGTCCGCGGAACCCTCGCCCGGCTGCGGTCCCTGCACGCCGTGCTCACCGAACGCCTGCCCGACGAAGCCCGGTTCCTCGGGCTGACCCAGCGCGGCAGCCGGCTGCGCCTGCAACTGCAGGAGCTGGAAAATGGACGGCTGGCCGGTGCCGCCGCACTGGACACCCTGCGCACTGAGTCGGCGGCCTTGTCCGCCGGCATCCGCCCCCTCGAGGAGCTGGCCGCGGAAGTCCAGTTGCGCACCAAGGAGGCCACGGCAGCGGACGAACTCGTGACCATCGTTGGCCGCTTCCTCGCCGCCGAGGCCGGGTGCGCGGCAACCGCCGGACAGCACGCCGCTGCCCTCAGCACGTACCAGGACCGGAGGCAGCACTGGCTGGACCTCCGTGAGCAACGGCTCACCAACGCCGCCGCCGAGCTCGCCACCCAGCTCCTGGCCGGCGTCCCATGTCCTGTCTGCGGCAGCCCTGAACACCCGGCACCTGCCCCCGCGGCAGCCTCCGCCCTGGCCGTCGCCGAGGCCGAGAAAGCCGCGCAACTGGCCAGCGACACGGCAGAAGGAGCCGTCGCCGCCCTAGTCCGTGAGCTCGCCGAGGCCCAACAGAACGTCGCCGTCCTGGCCGCCCAGGGCGGCAACACACCTGCCGGGGAAGCCCGTGAGGAGGCAGCCTTGGCCCGGGAACGGGCTGATGACGCGGTCCGCGCTGCCACGGACCTTGCTGCCAGCCGGGCCCGGATGGCAGAATTCGAAGCGGAGATCGCCGACGCAGAGCGGGCGCAGGCCGACGCCGCCTCCGGCATCGCGCAGACGCAATCGACGATCGCCGAAATCGACGAACAGGCACAGGCCCTCGAAGCCACCCTGGACAAGCTGCGTGCCGGCCACGCGACCCTCGAACAGCGGATCGCCGCCCTGACGGCAACCACGGCGGTCCTGGAGCACGCCGACGCCGCACACTCGGCCCACGAACAGGCCGCCGCCCGCACCGCGGAGGCGCGCCGGAACCTTGAAGAGGCCCTTCCCGGAGCCGGTTTCAGCACCGAAGCCGCGGCGCGGGAAGCGCTGTTGCCAGCGCCGGTGGCGACAAGCCTCGAAACGGCCATCCGGGCCGGACAGGACGAGGCCGCCAGGATCCAGGAACTGTTCGCCGGAGAGGACCTGGCCCTGGCGGCAGCCGAGCGGGCCGCCGGGGACATCGTCAGCGACGCCGCCCTCGAGGAGCTCAGGACGGAAGCGGCGGCGGCTGAACGCAAAGCCCGGGAAGCTGTGCTTGCGGCCGGGCTGGCGGAAAACTCGCTCCGGATACTCGGGCGCATTGCCGGTGACTATGCGGACCTCGCTGCCGCCGGCAGGGAACCGCGGGACCGGGCCGCAATGCTCACCGCGGTCGCCGACGCGGCCAAGGGCGGCGGAGACAACACCTACCGCATGAGCCTGAACAGCTACGTCCTCGCCGCCCGGCTCGAACAGGTGGCCGTCGCTGCCTCCGAACGCCTGATCGGTATGAGCGATGGCCGCTACACGCTGCAGCACACCGACGCCAAGGCAGCACGCGGCGCGAAGTCCGGCCTTGGCCTGGAGGTCGTGGACGAGTGGACCGGCCAGCGCCGGGACACCGCCACCCTCTCCGGCGGCGAGTCCTTCATGGCCTCACTGGCGCTGGCCCTTGGGCTGGCGGACGTCGTGCAGCATGAGTCCGGCGGCGTGGACATCGAGACCCTTTTCGTGGACGAGGGCTTCGGCAGCCTCGACGAACAGGCGCTGGAACAAGTCATGGACGCCCTCGAAAGCCTCCGCGACGGCGGCCGGGTGGTGGGGCTCGTGAGCCACGTCGCCGAAATGAAGCAGCGCATCGGCACCCAGCTGCAGGTGGTCAAGGGCCGCAGCGGCTCCACCCTGCACATCAGCGACGACACCTGGGCCTGAGCCGACACCCGGGCCTGAGCCGGTCCCCGGGCCGCCTCTGGGACCGGTCCCGGGGCCCACTCCGGGTCCCGTCCCGGGCACTGGTCCCAGGGCCGGCGCCCCGGGATCGGGTATCATTGGTCTGTTACCGGGTCGCGCGCATCGGGAGGAGGGACGATGCGCAGTATTTAGCGAACCCGGAAACCATGAACCCTTCACCGACGTCTTTGGTGTCTACTCTTGACGCCCCACTGCCGCCGACCTACGCGCAGCCGGCCCCCGCAATTTCGACCGACGCTCTGCCTGCCCCGGCGCCCGCAAAGGGCGGCCGCTACGCGCAGCTGCCGTTGCTCGCCGGCCGCAGCTTCATCCCCCTCGGGCTCTTCGCCCGCCTGCCGCTTGCCATGCTGACAGTCGGCGCCCTGACACTCGTCACCGCCGTCACAGGCTCGTACGCCGTGGGCGGCGCCGCGGCCGGCGCCGTCGGCATCGGTTCCGCACTCGGTGCCCCCGTCCTCGGCGTCCTCGCTGACCGGCTCGGCCAGCGCGGCGTCCTGCTCGTATCCGCCATCGCCAACACCGTGGCCATCGTTGCCCTGATCCTCACGGCCTACCTCATCCCCGGGGTCCACGACCTTGCCGCGGCGGTGCCCGTGCTGGCCGCGGCCTTCGTGGCCGGGGTGAGCTGCCCGCAGGTCGGTCCGCTGGCCCGCGTCCGCTGGATGGCGCTGACGTCCCGGGCGTCCGGCTCCGGAACCCGTGCGGCCGGAAACTCCGCCGACCTGGACACCGCCCTTTCCTATGAGAGCACCGCGGACGAGCTCACCTTCGTGCTCGGCCCCGCACTCGTCGGAATCCTCGCCAGCCTGCTCGCGCCGTGGCTGCCGCTGGCCCTCGCCGCGGCACTGACCGTGGTCCTCGTACCCGCCTTCGCCGTCCACCCCACGCACCTTGCGGTGGTCCGCACAACGAAGCGCCGGCCCGCCGGTCCGGCCGCAGGACACGCGGCCGGCCCGGCGCCCACAACGGCGGGGGACAACCACAGGGAAACCCGCACGGCAGCCCAGCGCGTCAAAACCTTCGCCGCCGTCGCCCTCCCCGTGCTGGCGATGGTGTGCATGGGCACGTTCTTCGGCTCCACCCAGACAGCGCTGAGCTCTTTCTCCGCCAGCTTCGCCACCTCCGAACTCGCGGGCCTGCTCTACGCCGTCATGGGACTGAGCTCCGCCGCGGCCGCCCTCTCGGTCGCGTACTGGCCCCGGCGCTTCACGGTGAACAGCCGCTGGATTGCCTGCGCGGCCCTCATGGCCGGCTTCGCATCACTGCTGTTGCTGCCCTCGACGGCGCTGCCCATGGTCCTTGTGCTGCTGGTCCTGGGCCTGCCCGTTGGTCCGCTCATGGTCACTGTCTTCGCGATCGGCGGCCTCGTGGCCCCGGCCGGAAAGCTCGGCACGGTCATGACGGCCCTGGCCAGTGGCATTGTGGCCGGCACCGCGCTCGGATCCTCCATCGCCGGACAGCTGGCGCAGAACTTGGGGTATTCGACGGCCTTCCTGGTTCCGGTGTGCGCCGCCACGGCGCTGTTCCTGCTCGGAACAGCGGCCGCCGTCGTACTGCGGCAGCGCGGGAAGATGACGGCCGCGGCCGCATAGACCCCGATGGGACAGCGCCGCTGCGGGGCGGGGACGGGCTCAGCCCAGCTGTGCCTCGATGCGACCCGCCGCCTCGGTCAGGGCCGCGGCGACCTCGTCCGGATCCTGCGCGGCGCGGATATAGACGACGGCGAGGGCGGCCGGACGCCCGCCCGGCACACGCAGCGGCACCGCAATCGAGGACACACCGGGGATCACTTCGTCATGGCTGGCGGCATAGCCGCGGTGCCGGGCCTCGGCCGCCTCGGACCGGTACGGGATGCCCGGGACCAGGGCCCGCCACTCCTGCTCCGGGAAGGCTGACTGGATCGCAATGCCCGGCGCTCCTGCGCTGATGGGGTGCCGCGACCCCGGGTGCTGCACCACCGCGGCGCCGCTGTGCCGCGGATCCACGGTCACCAGCGTCACGCACTCCTCGCGGTCCCAGACCGCCACGAAGGCGCTCATGGTCAGGGTGTTGGCCAGCAGGGTCAGTTCCGGCAGCGCCGCCGACTGCAGGTTCCGGGAGACCCCGCGGGCCAGGACCGCGAGGCCCGGACCGGGCTGGACCCGGCCGCCGTCGTCCCGCACCAGCAGCGAGTGGTCCTCGAGCGTGCGCAGGATCCGGTAGGCCACGGAGCGGTGGACGCCCAAGGCGTCGGCGAGTTCGGCAATGGTCAGCGGCTGCTGGGCCTCGGCGAGGATCTCCAGGGCCCTGATACCGCGGGACAGCGTCTGGGACGGGGAAGCCTGGGCGGTGCCGGCATTCGGGGTCATGGGGTCCATCCTAGGTGCGGGGTTACTGGACGCCGGGCTCGCCGGGCTACCCTTGTGTTCCGGCTCATGGTCAGCTAGCGTTCTATATGGGAACTGTTTGTTCGATTATAGAACACAATACAGAACCCGACTAGAGAACACGGCTGATCCAACGCACCCACACCACGGTCGGGAAACGCAACGAACGCAAGGGATCAATGATGATTGCCACGCCGCGCGGCCACGCCGGGGGCCCCCAGGGCCCCCTGTCGGCACCGCGGGCCAACCACTTCCGGGGCAGCCTCGGCAGGTTTGCCACCGGCGTCGCGATCGTGACCTTCGACGGGGCCACGAAACGCCACGGCATCACCGTGAACTCCTTCACCTCGGTCTCGATGGACCCTCCGCTGGTGCTGGTGAGCATCGCCCGCACGGCCAGGGCCCACGACGAGCTCGCCGGCCGGCCCTTCACCGTGAACATCCTTGGCGCCGAGCAGCGGTACCTGGCCATGCACTTCGCCGGCAGGCCCGGCCCCGAGCCGCTGTGGGTGGAGGGGAAGACCGCGCCGCGGCTGTCCAATGTCCTCGCCTATTTCGAATGCAAGCCCTGGGCGGCGTACGACGGCGGCGACCACACCCTGTACATCGGCGAGGTAGTGGACTTCAACTACCGCAACGGCGATGCGCTGGCGTTCGCCAACAGCACCTTCACCACCATCCCGGAAAGCCAGCTGGGCATGGAGGATTTGCTCTAGCGCCACATTCCTTCCCGGCCATTCAGCTCAACGACGACTGGAGGACGACCAATGGGTATCCGCACCGGACGGCAGTACCTGGACAAGCTCAATGCCATGACCCCGCATGTGGTGATCGACGGCGAGGTGGTCAGCGAGAAGATCGCCGAGCACCCGGCCTTCCGCAATGTGGCCCGCTCCTACGGCAGGCTCTTCGACATGCAGCACGATCCGCAGTACCAGGAGGCGCTCACTTACGCCTCACCCAGCACCGGGGACCTGGTCAGTGCCTCCTTCCTGGTGCCGAAGACCGTCGAGGACCTCCAGCGGCGGCGCCGCGCCATCTCCACCTGGGCCGAGTCCTCCAACGGCTTCCTTGGCCGCTCCGGGGACTACATGAACTCCGCGCTGACCGCGCTGGGCACGGCGGGGAAGTGGTTCGCGCAGGCGGATCCGAAGTTCGGCGAGAACATCCGCAACTACTACGAGTGGGCCCGGGAAAACGACGTGCTCGCCACCCACACCCTCATCCCGCCGCAGGTCAACCGGTCCGTTTCCGGTTCGGAGCAGCTCGGCGGCCAGCTCTCGGCCCGGATCGTGGAGGAGCGCGGGGACGGGATCGTCATCCAGGGCGCGCGCATGCTCGCCACCATCGCCCCGATCGCCGACGAACTGCTCGTGTTTCCGTCCACGGTCCTGCGGGGCACCCCGGAGGACGCCCCCTACTCGTACGCGTTCGCCATCCCCAACGACGCCCCTGGCCTGCGCTACCTCTGCCGCACCTCGCTGTACAACGGCGGCAGCACCCACGACGAGCCGCTGGCCTCCCGCTATGAGGAAATGGACGCCGTCGCGGTTTTTGACCACGTCTTCGTGCCCAACGAGCGCATCTTCATGCTGGGCCACCCGCAGCTGTGCAACAGTTTCTACACCGAGACCGGGGCCGGCGCGCTCATGACCCACCAGGTGGTCACCCGCACGATCGCCAAGAGCGAGTTCTACCTGGGCCTGGCATCGGAACTGGCCGAATCGATCGGCATCGACGGATTCCAGCACATCCAGGAGGACATCGCAGAGCTGATTATCGACGTCGAAATCGGCAAGGCTCTGGTCCGCGCGTCCGAGGCCGACGCCGGACTCAACGACGCCGGCGTCATGCTGCCGAAGTGGTCCACCTTGAACGCCGCCCGCAACTGGTACCCGAAGATCGCCCAGCGCTTCCCGCAGATCATCCGGAAGTTCTCGGCGTCGGGCCTCATGGCCCTGCCGGGGGAGGCGGACGTCAACAGCGAGGCCCGGGAGGACATCGAGCTGTACCTGCAGGGCAAGACCCTGACCGGCCCGGAGCGGGTCCGGCTGTTCAAACTGGCCTTCGATGCCTCGATCTCCGGGTTCTCCGGACGGCAGTCGCTCTACGAGTACTTCTTCTTCGGAGACCCCGTCCGCATGGCTGGCGCCCTGGTCAACACCTACGACCGCGGGCCGGTCCGGGCCAGGGTCCGCGAGCTGCTCAACCGCACCGACTGACCCGCGGAAGACACTTTCCGGGAATGTGTGTGCCTTATCACATCTTTCATAGTAGTATTCAGGATACTAACTGACCGTTCGATCAGTAATTAACGAGGCATCAGTTATCCACTTCGGCACCCACCCCGGGCAGTACCTCTGCCCCCAGCAACGGAGTTCCAATGACCGTAACTTCATCCGTAGATTCTGAGGCGGGTCCCAGCAGCAAACATGAGGAACGCAAGGTCCTCGCCGGGACCCTGGTCGGCACCACCATCGAGTGGTACGACTTCTTCATTTTTGCCCAGCTGACAGCAACGCTGCTCTCGCCGTTGTTCCTCGCCCCGCTGAACGACTCCAACCCGGGCCTGGCGCAGATCCTGTCCTTCGCCCTGATCGGCATCAGCTTCCTCTTCCGCCCGCTCGGCGCGATCGTCGCCGGCCACCTGGGCGACCGCCTCGGCCGCAAGGCCATGCTGGTCTTCACCCTGATCATGATGGGCGCCGCCACGGCCCTGATCGGCATGCTGCCCACCTACGCGCAGATCGGCGTCTGGGCCCCGATCCTCCTGATCCTGCTCCGCGTCATCCAGGGCTTCTCCGCCGGTGGTGAATGGGGCGGCGCTGCCCTGATGGCCGTGGAGCACGCTCCGAAGAGCAAGCGCGGCCTGTTCGGCGCCTACCCGCAGATCGGCGTCCCGGTCGGCATGATCCTCGCGACCGGCCTGCTGTACTTCCTCAACACCTCCATGTCCAAGGAAGACTTCGCGTCCTGGGGCTGGCGTGTGCCGTTCCTGCTCTCCATCGTGCTGATCATCGTCGGCTACCTGATCCGCCGGGCTGTCGCCGAGAGCCCCGTCTTCAAGGAGATGCAGGACCGCAAGGAAGAAAGCAAGGCGCCCCTGGGCGAGCTGCTCCGCAAGCACAAGAAGGCCGTCCTCTACTCGACGATGATCTTCATCGGCAACAACGCCGCCGGCTACCTGCTGATTGCCTTCTTCATCTCCTACGCCACCAAGACGCTGAAGATGCCCACCCCGCAGATCCTGCTCGCCACGACGCTGGCCTCCTTCGGCTGGCTGATCTTCACCCTGGTCGGCGGCTGGCTCTCGGACAAGATCGGCCGCGTCAAGACCTTCCTGATCGGCTACGGCATTGTCTTTGCCTGGATGATCCCGATGTTCGCCCTGATCGACACCAAGAACATCCTGCTCTACGGCGTCGCGCTGTTCGTCCTCACGGTCGGCCTGGGCCTGTCCTACGGCCCCATGTCCGCCATGTACGCCGAGATGTTCCCGCCGGAGGTGCGCTACTCGGGCATCTCGATCGGCTACGCCTTCGGTGCGATCCTCGGCGGCGCGTTCGCGGCCACCATCGCGGAAGTCCTCCTGCAGGGCACCCACTGGACCGGCTCCATCGGCATCTACATCATGATCCTCTGCGTCATCTCCGCCGTCGGCGTCCTGCTGACCGGTGAAACGAAGGGCCGCCCGCTCGGCGTCGCGCACCACGCGCCGGCCGAAGCCGCAAAGCACTAGCAACCAGGCAAGCACGAGGGGCGCGGACCGCAAGGTCCGTGCCCCTCTGGGTTAAAGAGCAACGCGGGTTCACTGCGCGCCCATCCAGATCATTCGGATGGGCCGTAAGTGACCCCGCGTTGCTTTTTGTACGGTGGGTTTAGACGCCCAGGAAGCTGATGGCGCCCTGCTTGAAGGCGCGGCTGGTGATGGCATTGGTGTGGTTGCGGCCCGGCAGCACGAGCTGTTCGACCAGGCCGCCGGCCTTGGCGCCCAGGGCGGCGAGCTCCGGCATGGTGGCGGCCCGGTCGTCGTTTTCCCCCGCCACGAGGAGCATCGGCATGTGGGGGACCGCTTCGGCGGGGTTGTACGGCTCGGTCTTGATTGCCTCGACCAGGGACAGCAGCGCGAAGATGTTGTTGCTGGGCAGCAGCATGGCCATCTTCAGCAGCCCGGCGGTCGACTCGTCCGCGATCGGCGTGCCGTCGGCCAGGTACCGCTGCGCGGCGATCAGGTCGAAGTCCGCCAGGGGGTCGGCGACGTTCGGGCCGCCCAGGACCAGCCGGTGCACCAGCTCGTGCTGTGTGGCCCCGAACTCCCAGGCGAGGCGGGACCCCAGCGAATAGCCGATCACGTCGAGCCCGCTGGACGGGTCCCCGTCGCGCAGCGGCCGCGCGCCGGCGTCGAACACTATCTGCAGCAGGTCCGCGCGGATCCGGCTGGGGGAGTAGGAGTCCATGTCCTCCGGGGCGCCGCTGCGGCCGTGGCCGGGCAGGTCCACGGTGATGACGCGCCGGCCGGCTTCCAGGAGCGCAGTGAGCCAGCCGCTGTCTTCCCAGTTGAGCTTGGAGGAGGAGGAGAAGCCGTGCAGCAGCAGGACGGGACGGAGCCCGGCGTCGTTCTGGGGCTCATGCACCTGCACGTACAGCTGGGGGTCGGTGCCCTCAACGGTGTGCGAATGCTGCTCGCCGGTGTGTCTGCCGCTCATGCTCTCAGTCCTCATCAAGTACGGCGCTCAGGCGGACCCGGCGCTTCGGTGCCTCTTCCTTCGGGACCGTGCCCACGATGCCGGCGGTGTTGTCCGGCACCTCAAACACAATCAGGGGCTCGCCGACATTGATCTTGTCGCCGGGCCCGCCGTAGATACGCACTACCTTACCTGCCTGCGGGCTGGGCAATTCAACGGCCGACTTGGTGGTTTCGACCTCCACGAGCGGCTGGTTGCGTTCCACCTGCTCGCCCGGGGAAACCAGCCATTCCAGCACGGTGGCCTCGATCAGGCCCTCGCCGAGATCCGGGAGCGGGAAGGAAATTTCAGCCACGTTTGTACTCCAATACTCGCTGGATGCCGAAGAGGATCCGGTCAATGTTCGGGATGTATTCATCTTCCAGGTCGCCCGAGGGGTACGGGACGTCGAAGCCGGTAATGCGCTCCACCGGCGCCCTGAGGGTGTCGAAGCAGCTTTGCGTGATCAGCTGCGCCACTTCGGCGCCGAGGCCGGAGGTCAGCGGCGCCTCGTGGACGACGACGGCGCGGCGCGTCTTGCGCACGGAGGCGGCGAGGGCCTCGGCGTCGATCGGCTTGAGCCAGCGCAGGTCCAGGACCTCGATGTCGATCCCGTCCTCGGCCGCGAGCTCCGCCACCTGCAGGCAGCGGGCCACCATGGCGCCCCAGGCGACCAGGGTGAGGTGGCGGCCTTCGCGCATCACCTTGGCGCCGGTGGGGGAGCCGCCATCTGCGTCGTGCCTGGCGGTGTCCACCTCACCCTTCTGCCAGTACCGCGACTTCGGCTCCATGAAGATCACCGGGTCCGGCCGCGTGGCGGCGTACTTGAGCAGGTGGTAGGCCTCATGCGGGTTCGACGGCGAGACCACCTTCAGGCCCGGTACGTGGGCGAAGAGCGCCTCCAGGCTTTCGCCGTGGTGTTCGGGGGCGCGGATGCCGCCGAAGCTGGGCACCCGCAGGGTGATGGGCATCGGCATGGTGCCCCGGCTGCGGTAGTTCATCCGGGCGATCTGGCAGACGATCTGGTTGATGGCCGGATACGCGAAGCCGTCGAACTGGACCTCGGGAATGGGGTGGAACCCGGCCATCGCGAGGCCCACGGACATGCCCAGGATGCCGGATTCCGCCAGCGGGGTGTCAAAGACGCGCTGCGCGCCGTGCCTGGCCTGCAGCCCGTCGGTGATGCGGAAGACGCCGCCGAGCCGGCCGCAGTCCTCGCCGAAGACGACGGCTTTGGGGTTCTCCGCGAGGACCTCGTCGAGGGCGCGGTTGAGTGCCTGCTGCATCGACATCACCGTGGTGGCGGGCTCGCTTACGGCCGGGTTGGTGACAGTGTCGTCGCCGGTGTTGTCGGCAGTGCTCTCGCCGCTGGCGCTTTCGCTTTCGAGTATCGAGTTAGACATGTTCGGACTCCTCGCGCCAGTTGGCGGCCTGGGCCTGCAGGGCAGGGGTGGTTTCCTGGAAGACCAGGTCAAACATTTCGGTGCCGGGCCGGGAGCCCAGGGCCTGGATGCCGGTACGGATCTGCTCCTCTTCGGCCTTGGCCGCGGCCAGCGCCTCGGCGAAGAACGCCTCGTCGGCGATTCCATCGGCCAGCAGCCTTTGCCGGAGCCGCTCGAGCGGGTCGGTGCCTGCGCCGTCGCGTTCCTCGTCGAGGGAGCGGTAGCGGCCCGGATCATCGGACGTGGAGTGCGGGCCGCGGCGGTAGGTCATGGCCTCGATGAGCACCGGGCCGTTGCCGGAACGGGCATGCGCGAAGGCGCGGCGGGTCGCTTCGAGGACCGCGACGACGTCGTCGCCGTCGATCTTCAGCGCCGGCATGCCGTAACCCGCGGCGCGGGCCGCGACGGAGCCGCCGGCCACCTGCCGTTCGGTGGGGACCGAGATGGCCCAGCCGTTGTTCTGGACGAAGAACACCACGGGCGCCTTCATCACGGCGGCGAAGTTCATCGCCTCGTGCACGTCGCCCTGCGATGAGGCGCCGTCGCCGAAGTAGGTCAGGGCGACGCCGTCCTTTTTGTCCAGCGTCTGGCCGTGGGCCCAGCCGACGGCGTGCAGGACGGAGCCGGCGACGACCGCCTGGATCGGGGCCAGCCGGGATTCCATCGGGTTGTACAGGCCGCCGTGCCACGTGGCCTTGTGGGTGGACATGTAGGCCACCATGTCCAGGCCCATGGTCCGGGCAACGCCCATTTCGCGGTAGGTGGGGAAGACGAAGTCCCGGGTGGTGTCCACGGCGTAGCCACTGCCCACCTGGGCCGCTTCCTGGCCGAGTTCGGGGGCGTAGCCGGGGATGATGCCCTGCCGCTGCCAGGCGATGGCCGAGGTGTCGAGGTGCCGGACGGCCACCATGAGCGAATAGAGCTCGCGGAGTTCATCGGCTGTGAGCGGCCCGGCAGCGCKGCCGGAAGCCACGGGGAGAAGTGTGTCCATGCCTGTGACCCTAGTCACCGGCGGCGGGGTGGGCAATCAGCCTAGGCTGGGGTGCCCAGACTGCACACTTATGCCGCCCCGAGCGCCGGTGAGCTTGGCAATTTGTCTAGCGGCTGGGCTGTTCCGCCTGGTCGGCTTTCGCGCCGGCGGCGGCGTTGCGGTTCCGGGTGATCCGGGCGCCGGTCCAGCACGCCACCGCGATGCCGGCCACCAGTACCAGGGTGCTGACCAGCTGCTTGCTGCTCTCCGGGCTGCTGAAGCCGACGGCGAAGATCAGAGCCAGGAGCACGAGCCCGAAGATCGTCAGCCCCGGGAAGCCCTTCATCCGCAGCGGCAGCGCAGTGCCGTCGCGGTCAGCCCGGCGGCGCAGGATCAGCTGGGACACCAGGGCCGAGCCCCACACCACGAGGCAGGTGGAACCGACCAGCTGGAACAGCGCCGGCAGGATCTGGTCCGGGAAGAGCAGTTCGAGAACGGCGGCCAGGAAGCCGAAGGCCACGGAGACGCTCACCGCCACGACCGGGACCCGGGCCGTGTTGAGCTTGGAGAGGAACTTGGGGGCTTCGCCGCGCTCAGAGAGCGAGTACACCATGCGGGACGCGCCGTAGAGGTTGGCGTTCAGGGCGGAGAGCAGCGCGATGACGGCGACCAGGGTGATCGCGGCGCCGGCGCCGGGGATCCGGGCGACGTCGAGGACGCCGGCGAAGGGGGACTTCAGGGCCGCGGAGGTCGAGGGAAGGACGGCCGCGATGACGAATACCGAGCCGATGTAGAACACGAGGATCCGCCAGACGACGGTGCGGATCGCCTGGGCGACGCTGCGCTCCGGGTTTTCCGTCTCGGCCGCGGCCACGCTGACAATCTCGGTGCCGCCGAAGGCGAAGATGACGACGAAGAGTGCGGTTGCGATGCCGCCCAGGCCGGCCGGGGCGAAGCCGGACGTGAAGTTGCTGAGGCCAGGGGACGGGACGTCCGGCAGCAAGCCCAGCAGCAGGGCCCCGCCGATGGCCAGGAATATCACGATGGCAGCCACCTTGAGGATGGCGAACCAGAATTCGAACTCGCCGAAATTCTTCACGCCCGCCAGGTTGATGGCGGTGAACAGGGCCATGAAGATCAGGGAGAGTGCCCAGACGGGGATCACCGGCCACACCGTGAACAGGAGCCCGGCCGCACCGAGGGCCTCGGCCGCGATGACCACCACGAGCTGGAGCCACCAGAGCCAGCCGACGGTGGCGCCCGCGGTCTTGCCCATGGCCTTTTGCGTGTACACGGAGAAGGCGCCGCTGTTGGGATTGGCCGCGGCCATCTCCCCGAGCGCCCACATCACCAGGATGATCAGGGTTCCTGCGACGAGGTAGGAGATCAGCACGGCCGGTCCCGCCGCCTGGATTCCTGCCCCCGAGCCGAGGAACAGGCCGGCGCCGATCGCGCTGCCCAGTCCCATCATTGTCAGCTGGCGTGGTTTCATGCTGTGCCCCAGGCTCGGGGCGGGAACCGCGGTGGGTAGCGTCGCGGTGGACTTCATCGTCATGGCGAACCTTCGTGTGGTTTGGATCTTTTCGTCCTTATGGGACCTATTGAATTTACCGGATTTGGGACCTGCCCCCGGCCGCCGGGGCGCCTCCGCCGTGAGAGCATGGTGGCAGTTTGCTAACTGAATTGGGGCATCGGTGGCTGTTTGTCCGGCCCGGTCCCGCTTGGGAAGGAAGAATCAGTGGACGTTGATCCGCTTGATGCAAAGATTGTCCGATTTTTCACGGATTCCCCCCGGGCCTCGGTCCTGGAGGCCTCCCGTGTACTGAAGGTTGCCCGCGCCACGGTGCAGTCGCGCCTGGACCGGATGCAGGACGCCGGCGTGATTGGCTCATGGGTGCCCCAGCCCGATCCGGCGCACTTCGGCTACCCCGTCGTGGCTTTCTGCTCCCTCACGATCAACCAGGACCTCGGGCACGACGCCGTCGTGGAGGCCCTGGCGCGGATCCCCGAGCTGATCGAGATCCATACCGTCTCCGGGAGCTCGGACCTCATGGCCCGGATAGCCGCCCGCTCCAATTCGGACCTCCAGCGCGTCCTCGATGCCATGATCGCCACCAGATCGGTCCTGCGCTCGTCCTCCGTGATCGTGCTCAATACGCACTTCCAGGGCCGCACCCTGCCGCTGCTGGAAGCCGCGGCCGCCGGCACGGGCTAGAGGACACTCAGGTTTTCGGGCAGGCCGGTCCGGCCGGTGAGCAAGAGCAGCAAATCACCGGCGGACGGCAGCCGGGAGCCGATGGCTCCGGCGAGCTCCAGGGAGGCCGCGACCGCCGGGGCCAAGGCGGCGGGCGGCGGCAGGCCCAGGGCGCGCGCCAGATCCAGGGTGTGCACGGCCAGCTCGAAGGTCCGGGTCGGCAGGTAGTCGATGAGCGTCATTACTCCGGCAGGGGTGGCCACCAGGGCATCGTCCGGCGTGTTCCTGACGAGGGCCGTGACGCGTTGGACAAGCTCCCGCACGGCAGCTGCAGGGTCCTCGCCCAGCGCCTCCCCGGTTTCCCTGCCTCGCTGCGCAATCGCGGCGGGCGAGGTGGCGCCCCGGACGGCCAGGAAGTATTCCACTGGACCCGGCACCCGCGCCCCGGCGGCCGGGGTGGCGAGGTAGGTTTCCACGGTTGTCAGGGCGCGGCTCGTGTGGCCGGTCAGCGCCCGGACATCCCATTCGCCCAGTGCCGGCCGCGCCCACGCCTGGTGCGGTACCTGCCCGGCGAGCTCCATGAATGCCTGGGCCGCTCCCGCGTATCGGGCCCTGACCGCCTCTGAGTCCCTACCCTTTGAGTCCCTACCCTCCGGGTCCATAACTTCTCCGTCCATAGCCTCCGGGCCCATGTCTTCTCCGTCCATAGCCCCGATTGTTACCGTTGCCGGCTCCCGCGGACAAGCCCGGACCGAACCCCGGCAGCGCCGGCGCCGCGGCCGTTTCCGCAAATGTGCCCGCCCATGTGACCTGAAACATTTTGCGCCCTGCCGTCTCGGCCGTATCATTAGTTCTAGTCAATTTGACTATAACTAATCCGGCGGTCGGGCCGGATCCGGCCGGGCAGTCCACCGCTGGACCCGCCCGGGACCTCAGAGGGCGGGTGAACCACCGTTTACACCACAGCAGCCAACGTCTCGGAGCGCCAGACCGCGCCGCCGTCGCTGGCCATCTCCACGGTGATCTTTGCGCTGCGCCCCAGCGAGAGGTCCGGACGGCCCACACTGTGGATTCCGCTGGTGCGCCGGATCCGCGAGCCGTTCAAGGGCCTGTGGGCCCTGCCGGGCGGCCCGCTCACGCACTCCGAGTCACTCCAGGACGCCGCCTCGCGGAACCTGCGCGAGACCACCGGCCTGGCCCCGAACTACCTCGAACAGCTCTACGCCTTTGGCGGGCTGCACCGCTCGCCCACCCAGCGCGTCGTCTCGATCGTGTACTGGGCACTCGTCCAGCCCACGGAGGCCGCGCTGGCCGACGAATCGGAGAACGTGCGCTGGTTCCGCGCCGACAGGCTGGACGAGCTGGCCTTCGACCACAACTCGATCGTCGACTACGCGCTGTGGCGTCTGCGCAACAAGATGGCCTACGGATCCATCGCCTACCACCTGCTGGGCGAGTACTTCACCCTCGCCCAGGTCCGGGAGGTCTACGAGGCCGTCCTGGACCGCGAACTCGATCCCGCCAACTTCCGCCGGCAGGTCAAGGCCACACCGGAAATCGAAGAAACCGACCATTATCTGCAGGGCGGCAAGCACCGCCCGCCCCGCCTCTACCGCTTCACCGGCCGCCCAGGCCTCGACCCAGACAACAGGAGCACACCATGAGCAGCGTCAACACGGCAATCCAGCTGATCACGCGCGAGCAGGCCACCACCATGGCACAGGGCGCGGCCGCCTCCACCTGCAGCCCCGCGCTGGCCCGCGGGCCCTGGGACTACGACCTCGCCGAGGCCCTCGCCGGAGTGCCCGCCTACGGGCCGGGAGCCTCCTCCGCCGACGTCGCACCGGCCTCCACTCCCCGGCAGGGCCAGCTCCCGGAAGAATACAAGCTCGCTTCCGACGCCGAACTCGACGCCCGGATCCGCGCCGCCAAAGCGGCACTGGGGGACCGCGCCGTCGTGCTGGGGCACTTCTACCAGCGCGACGAAGTGATCGAATACGCCGACTTCGTGGGCGATTCGTTCCAGCTCGCCAACGCCGCCCTTACCCGGCCCGACGCGGAGGCCATCGTCTTCTGCGGCGTGCACTTCATGGCCGAGACGGCGGACATCCTGTCCCGCCCCGACCAGGCCGTGATCCTGCCCAACCTGGCCGCGGGCTGCTCCATGGCCGACATGGCGGACATCGACTCGGTCACCGAGTGCTGGGAACAGCTTGAGGAGGTCTTCGGCACCGAGCCCGACGCCGAGGGCCGGGTCCCGGTCATTCCCGTCACCTACATGAACTCCTCCGCCGCCCTCAAGGGCTTCTGCGGCGAGCGCGGCGGGATCGTCTGCACCTCCTCGAACGCCGCGACGGTGCTGGAATGGGCCTTCGAACGCGGCCAGCGCGTGCTGTTCTTCCCCGACCAGCACCTGGGCCGCAACACCGCCAAGGCCATGGGGGTGCCGCTGGAGCAGATGCCGATGTGGAACCCGCGCAGGGACCTCGGCGGCAACGACGAACAGGCCCTGCTCGATTCCCGGGTAATCCTCTGGCACGGCTTCTGCTCGGTCCACAAGCGCTTCAACGTGGGCCAGATCGAAAAGGCCCGCGCCGAGTTCCCCGGCGTGCAGGTGATCGTGCACCCGGAATGCCCCATGGAGGTGGTGGATGCCGCCGATTCCGCCGGGTCAACCGACTTCATCAAGAAGGCCATCGCCGCGGCCACGGAACCCACCACGTTCGCGATCGGCACCGAAATCAACATGGTGAACCGGCTCGCCGCGGAATACCCGCAGCACACCATCTTCTGCCTGGACCCGGTGATCTGCCCCTGCTCCACGATGTACCGCATCCACCCCGGCTACCTCGCCTGGGTCCTGGAAGCGCTGGTCCGCGGCGAGGTGCTGAACCGCATCACCGTGGACGAAGACGTGGCCGCCCCGGCCAAGGTGGCCCTGGAGCGCATGCTGGCGGCGCGGCCGTGACCAGGCGGCTCGTGATCGTCGGCAGCGGGATTGCGGGGCTCTACGCCGCGCTGCTCGCCACCGACGACGCCGCCACCGGCGGCCGTGACATCGAGGTGGTCCTCCTGAGCAAGGGGACGCTGGAGCAAAGCAACACGTTCTACGCCCAGGGCGGCATCTCGGCCGTGCTGGCCCCGGAGGATGCCGCCCCCGGGGACTCCGTGGCAGCGCACATCGCGGACACGCTCGCCGCCGGTGCCGGGCTCAACGACCCCGAGGCAGTCCGGGTCCTGTGTACAGAGGCCGTCCGGGACATCGCTGGCCTGGGCCGCTACGGCGTGCATTTCGACGCAGCTCCCGGCGGCGGACCGGCCCTGGGCCTGGAAGCGGCACACTCGGCGCCGCGCATCCTGCACGCCGGCGGGGACGCGACGGGCGCCTGCATCGCCCGCGGGCTCGTCGCCGCCGTCCTCGAACGCGCCGTCCTGGACCGCGCCGGCCACGGCCGGCTCCGGGTGGAGACCAGCGCGTTCGTTACCGGGCTCCTGACCGGACCGGACGACCTGGCTGAAGCGCTGCCGGACGAACTGTCACAGCCCGGCAGCACGCCCCCGACGCCGGCCCGGGTCACCGGAGTGGCCTACCTGGCCGCCGGACGGCCCCAGTCGCTGGCCGCCGACGCCGTCCTGCTCACCACCGGCGGGGCGGGTCGGCTCTTTGCCCGCACCAGCAACCCCGCCGTCGCCACCGCCGACGGCCTGGCCCTGGCCTGGCGTGCCGGCGCCGCGGTGCGGGACCTCGAGTTCTTCCAGTTCCACCCCACCACCCTTGCCGCCGAGGAGATTCCAGGCGGGCCGCCGGCCCTGCTCATCTCCGAAGCGGTCCGTGGCGAGGGCGCGGTGCTGCTGGACTCCGCGGGATACCGCTTCATGCCCGACTACCACCCCGACGCCGAACTGGCCCCCCGCGACGTCGTCTCCCGCAGCATCGCCCTGCACCTGGCCGCCACCGGGGCCGCGCCGGACAGCCCGGTCTACCTGGACGCCCGCGGCATCGAGGCAGAGCGGGGCGCGGGCTTCCTGGCCCGGCGGTTCCCAACCATCACGGCGGCCACCCTCGCCGCCGGCTACGACTGGACCACAGAAACGGTCCCCGTCTCCCCGGCAGCGCACTACTGGATGGGCGGCGTGTGCACCGACCTGCGGGGCCGCACGTCCGTTCCCGGCCTGTACGCCGCCGGCGAGGTCGCCCGCACCGGGGCGCAGGGGGCAAACCGGCTGGCGAGCAACTCGCTGCTGGAGGGCCTCGTGTTTGGCCGCCGTGCGGTCGAGGACTTCCTGCACGCACCCGTACCGGACACGGCCTGGCTCTCGCCGGCACGCGAGGATGTCCATCCCGGCAGCCATGTCCGGCCCGCGGCAGCCGTTACCCCAAAGACAGGCGCCACCGGTGCCGCCGAAGGTCCATTCAGCCGCGCCGCCCTGGGAAAGCTCATGACAGCGGCTGCGGGAGTCACCCGCACGGGCGCCGACCTCGACGCCGCAGCGACCCAGCTGGCGCAGTGGTCCGCCGACTTTGAAGCCGTCGATCTTGAAGCGGCTGACGTCGAAGCCGGCGACTTTGAATCAGGAGTCCGCGCCGGGCACAGTGTCTGGCACAGTGTCTGGCGCAGCCAGAGTGCCCACGAGGACCGGAACCTGCTGCTGGCTGCGGAACTCCTCGTGGCCGCGGCAAGGAAGCGTACCCACTCGGTCGGCGCCCACTACCGGGCAGACAGCACGGCCGGCGCCGTGCACTCCGCGGTGCTGGTTGGCCCCGCACGCTCCACATCGACGGCCGGTATGTCCGGCCCCCGGCATGCCTCCGCATCTCGTCCCAAGCAAAGGATTTCCTCGTGACCACCACTGCCCACGCAACCGCCGCCCCGGAAACCCTGCCCTCCCGCGCCGCGGCGCTCGCCGGGAGCCTGCCCGGGGCCGCCGTCCTGGCAGTCCTTCGCACGGCGCTGCAGGAGGACGCCCCGTCCGGGGACATCACCTCGCAGGTGCTCATCCCCGCGCAGGCGCGGGCGACGGCGGTGCTCAATGCGCGCGTTCCCGGCGTGCTGAGCGGAGGGGAGGTCTTCGCTGCGGCGATGAAGCTGACCGACCCGGGCGCCGTCGTCGAACTGCTGGTCAACGACGGCGAGGCCTTCGCCGCCGGAACCGCCCTGGCCCGCGTGACCGGGAACGCCCGCGCCGTGCTGCTGGCCGAACGCGTCGCCCTGAACCTGGTCCAGCGGATGTGCGCCATCGCCACCAAAACGGCCGAGTTCGTGGCGCTCGTGGCCGGCACCGGGGCCCGGATCACCGATACCCGCAAGACGACGCCGGGGCTGCGGGTGCTCGAACGCTACGCCGTGCGGTGCGGCGGCGGCGCCAACCACCGCTTCAGCCTCTCCGACGCAGTCCTGGCCAAGGACAACCACTTGGCCGTTCTCACCGGCGGCGATCCGGCGAAGCTGACCGCAGTGTTGCGCGGCGCCAAGGCCCAGCTCGGCCACACGACACACTTCGAGGTGGAGGTGGACACCATGGAGCAGATCGAGCCCGTCCTTGCCGCCGGGGTGGACACCATCATGCTGGACAACTTCTCCCTGGCCGAGCTCGCGGCCGGCGTCGGGCTGGTGGGCGGCCGGGCCCGCGTCGAGGCCAGCGGCAACGTCAACCTCGCCACCGTGGCGGACATCGCGGCCACCGGGGTGGACGTCATCTCGATCGGCGCCCTGACACACAGTGTCACGGCCCTGGACCTCGGCCTGGACATCGAGCTTGACGTCGAGCCGGCCGTCGACTCCGGCGACGGTCCGGCGGCCGGCTGAGGCGCACCATGATCTTCCTCGACGCCGCAGCCACCACCCCGGTCCGCCGCGAGGTGCTGGAGGCCATGTGGCCGTACCTCACGGGCGAATTCGGCAACCCGTCAAGCCATCACTCCCTGGGTGAGGCGGCTGCCGCGGCGCTCGCGGGGGCCCGCGCCGCAACCGCCAAGGCCCTCGGCTGCCGCCCCGGGGAAGTCGTCTTCACCTCCGGCGGCACGGAAGCGGACAACCTCGCCGTCAAGGGCATCGCCCTTGCCCGGCGCGCCGCCGATCCGCGGCTGGACCGGGTGGCGATCAGCGCCGTCGAGCATCCTGCGGTGGAAGAATCCGCCCGGTACCTCGAACGGGTCCACGGCTTCGCCGTCGACGTGATCCCCGTGGACCGCTTCGGGCAGGTGAGCGAAGAGGCCCTCGCCGCCGTGCTGCAGCCCGGCACGGCCCTGGTCAGCATCATGTACGCCAACAACGAGGTCGGCACGGTCCAGCCCATCGCCCGGCTCGCGGCGCTGGCCCGGGCGCACGGAGTCCCGTTCCACACCGACGCCGTCCAGGCCGCCGGCTGGCTGCCGCTGGACACCGGCGCACTGGGCGTGGACGCGCTGAGTATTTCCGGCCACAAGCTGGGCGCGCCCAAGGGCAGCGGTGCGCTGTTTGTGCGCGGCCGGGTCCGGCTTGAACCGCTGGTCCACGGCGGCGGGCAGGAGCGGGGCCGCCGGTCGGGCACGGAAAACGTCGCCGGCGCCGTGGCGCTGGCGACGGCCCTGGCACTGCCGCGGGAACCGGCCGGGCGCGTCGCTGCCCTCCGCGACGGGTTCATTGACGCCGTGCTGGCCGGTGTTCCCGGCGCGCTGCTCACCGGCCACCCCACCGAGCGGCTGCCCTCGGTGGCCTCCTTCTGCTTCCCGGGCACGAGCGGCGAGTCCGTGCTGCTGGAGCTCGAACGCCAGGGCATCATCTGCTCCAGCGGTTCCGCGTGTGCCGCCGGCTCGGATGCGCCCTCAACCGTGCTGCTGGCCCTGGGCATCGGGCCCGAGATCGCCCAGACGGCGGTGCGGTTCAGCTTCGACTCGACCGTGACGGCAGCGCAGTTGCAGGAGGCGGCGGCCGCGGTCCGCACCGCCGTCGCCGGCGTCCGCTCCCTCGGCACCCCCTCCACCGGTTGAGCTGTGACTACATGTCCCTATCGGGCCGCCTCCATGGCGGCTTGAACTGCTAGCTCAACCCGGGGTGGGGGCCGTGGGCGACGTCAGCGGTGGCGGGCGCGGCGGAAGATCCAGTGCCGCAGCATCGTGAACCGCACGGCGGTGGCGGCGAAACCGGAGAGGGTGGTGGTCCACAGCTCCTCGGCCACGGTGGCGTCCGGGTTGACCCAGTGCAGGACGGCGAGGCTGCCGCCGGTGATCAGCAGCGCGACGAGGATTACGATCAGGCCGTTGAGGTGGTCGCGCTTCATCCGGCGGCGTTCGGTGATCTTGAACGTCAGGCGCCGGTTGAGGGCGGTATTCATGAACGACGTCAGGATCAGGGCCGCCGCGTTGGCCGGCTGTGCCCCAAGCCAGGGCCGGGAGAGGGCGTACAGGGCCAGGGAGGTCAGGGTGCAGACAATGCCGACGCCGGTGAACCGGATGAGCTGCCGGACCACGGGGTAACGGAGGACTCCACGGTACCGGCGGGTCTTCGGCCCGAGGACGACGGCGGGGGCAGGGTCAAGCTGTTCGAGCTGGGACTCCATCCGCTCAGTACAGCTCGCCCACGGGGATGTCCACGGCCAGCCGGTTTGCCGGGCCAGCCAGCGGACATGCCCACGCCTCGTTGTAGGCGCACGAGGGGTTGTAGGCGAAATTGAAGTCCAGGATGAATTCGGCGTCGGGCCCGGAGCCCCGCACGCCGTGGAAAGCTCCCTTGATGGTGTCCAGGAGGTAGCGTCCGGCGCCGTAGCTGCCGCCGGGCTGGCCGGCGGTGGCGTCACGGAACGGCACGAAGATGCCCCCGCCGTAGCCCCTGAGCTTCCAGACCGCGAGCTGTCCCATCTCGGGCAGGTCGAAGGTGCCCAGCCGCACAAACCGGACCAGGCCGTCGGTCCCGGTCTCTACGTTCATCTCCCGCCCGGCGCCCTCGGGGGTCAGCGGGACGTGGAAACGATAGATCGGATCGTAGTCTGCCGTCTTCAGGCCGCCGAAGGTGGCCTTGGCCTCGGCCGTCAGCGCGGACGCCGGGTGGGTGCCGAACATGCGGTCCCGCTCCTGGCGCCAGTAGGAATGCGCCTCGGCCGGGCTGTCCGCGGCAATCTTCCGCGTGGTGGCGTAAAGGGCAAAGGTCCGCAGCCGCCAGTCCGCGATATCGAGGGCCGACATGCCTGCCACGTCGCCCAGATCCCCAAAGTGCGTTCCGTCAATGCTCTGTTCGGCCATGCCCCCAGCGTATCCGCTTTCCCGAGGCCGAAATTTGTGCGTCGAATTGTGCCCCGGATTCCGGGGCCGGACCCGCGCGCCGAATAGCCCGTTCCGGCGGACTCTCCGGCCGTAGACTTTCGCGCATGCGCAACCCCCTGCAGAACGCTGCCGCCGGCAATACCCTCAAGAGCCCCGGCGGAACACCGGGCGGCCCCGGACACCCGCCGGGCGCCGGGCGCGCGGCGGCGTCGCTGGCGGAGCTCGTGACGTACCGGACCGTGTCCAGCCGGGCCGAGGGGTCCTCCGCGGCCGGGGCCGGGGTGGAAACAGCCGAGTTCGAGGCCTTCATCGCGGCGCTGCCCCGGTTGTATCCGGCGGTCCATGCTGCCCTGGAACTGGAGCGGGTCAACGGCCACGCCCTCCTGTACCGCTGGCCCGGCGCCGCACCAGCGGAGGACCCGGCGGCCGCGCACCGGGCATCGGTGCTGATGGCACACTACGACGTCGTCCCGGCAGACGACCCGGGGGAGTGGACACACCCGCCGTTCTCCGGCCACAACGACGGCACGTTCCTCTGGGGCCGCGGGACGCTCGATGACAAGGGCCAGCTCGTGGCCATCCTGGAAGCGGCCGAGAGCCTGCTGCTGGCGGGTATGCGCCCGCGCACGACCTCTACTTCTCGTTCGGCAACAACGAGGAGACGGCCGGCAACAGCGCGGCGGCCGCCGCCGACCTGCTGGCCGGCCGCGGCGTGGCGCCCTGGCTCGTCCTGGACGAGGGCGGTGCCGTCGCGGGCGGCGCCTTCCCGGGGGTGAGCCGGCCGGCCGCCGTCGTCGGCGTGGCCGAAAAGGGAATCCTGGATGTGGAGCTGCTGACCCGGGACCCGGGCGGACACGCCTCCACGCCGCCGCGGATGGGGGCGACAGCGCGGCTGGCCCGCGCCATCACCCGGATCGAGCGCAGCCCGTTCCCGCAGTCGCTGCCGGAGGTGACCGCCGAGATGCTGCGCCGCTTCGGCCCGCACACCCCGCCACCGCTGCGGGCCGTGTTCGCGAACGTGGCACTGCTCCGGCCGCCGATCACCTGGCTCTTCGGCCGGCTCGGCAGCGAGACCAACGCCATGACCCGAACCACCGTCGCCATCACCACGCTCGAAGGCAGCTCCGGGGCCAACGTCCTCGCCGCCAGGGCGAAGGCCAACGCCAACATCAGGGTGGCGGTGGGGGAGAGGGTCGATGGCACCATGGCACTGCTGCGGAAAATCATCCGCGACCCGAAAGTCGGGCTGCGCGTCGTGGAGGGCAACGACCCGTCTCCGGTGTCGCCGTCCTCGGGGGCCCAGTGGGACCTGCTGGCGGACTGCATCGGGCAGGTCTTCCCCGAGGCGATCATCACCCCCTACATCATGATGGGCGGCACCGACTCGCGCCGTTTCACCGGGATCTGCGGTGCCGTGTACCGCTTCGCGCCCTTCTTCATGGACGTCCGGGCCCGCGGCTCGATCCACGCCGTTGACGAAAAGGTCGGGCTGGAGACGCTGGAGCAGGGGGTCCGGTTCTACGAAACACTGATGCGGGAGCTCTGAGTCATGCGGCGCCCCGGCTACGCTGGCACCATGACTGGGACGGCCCCTTCTTCAGCAGGCACCGCAGGAATCCGGGGCGCTGTGCTGCGCACCGGCGCGGCGCTCGCGGTCGCGGTGGCAGCCCTTTCGGGCTGCAGCAGCGACGGCAAGGGGACGCCGGTCTGGACCGCGGGCAGCAGCGCGGCGGACAGTGCGAGTGCCGGTGCGAGTGAGAGTGCGACGCCGTCAGCCACCACTAGTGCCGCCGCCTCGGCCAGCGCTTCCCCCACCCCGGGCTCGAGCGCAGCGGCCTGGAAGGTCTTTACCGACCCGGCAAAGTCCGTCAGTTTTGAGGTGCCGCAGGACTGGATTGTCCAGTCCGTAGCTCCCGACGCCGGTGCTCTGCCCGGGGCGCTGAAGATCACCGTCAAGGACGCCGGCGGCGCCTACCTGGCCACCTTGCAGACCGGCCTGCCCCCGCAGCCGGCCGCTGCCTGCCCGGACGACGCCGCCCGCAACTACGTCGTGGTCAGCAGCGTGCCGGTTGACCTGCCGCACGCCGGCGGCGGGGGAACCATTGACCCGCACGTGGTGTTCCGGGTGATCCAGGGCTACAAGTACTTCGGCTCCTACGGCATCACCAACGTGGTGGGCGGCGCCGGCGGCAAGAGCTGCGCGTTGCAGAACCTGGTCCGTGGCCCGGCCGGCAAGGGGGACTATTCGTTTGGGGACCTGACAGTGCTCAAGGCGTTGGCGCCGGACCAGAAGGTTGCCCCCGCCAAGGCGTTCGACACTCTCGACCAGGCGGCCAAGTACGTCAACGAGGGGTCCGAATTCGCGAACGTCCAGCGGATGCTAATGTCTCTGAAGATCAAAAACTAGTCCCGCCCGCCCCGCACATCCCCGGGCCGTTGACGGCGGCTTCTCCTGCACCCACCTCAATCCCACATCCCGGAGACAGAGATACATGGAACGCGCCGTAGCCGCCCGCCTGGCCTTCAAGACCGTTGCCGAAACCAAGGTGGCTCTCGCCGTGGCCGTGGCCCGGAACGCCGGCTACGACTCGATTGACGAATCGCTCAGGGTGACCGCGGGAGGCGGGGACGTGCCGCTGACCGAGCTCTCGGACCATCACGGCGGCCGCTTCCACTACATGGAATTCGCCGAACCCACCGACGTCCTGGTTGAGTATTCGGCCACCGTCACCGGCTTCGCGCTGCCCGAGGAACCCGGGCTCATGGAACTGATCCGCTATGTCCGGCCCAGCCGCTACGCGGAATCGGACCGGCTGTTGCCCACCGCCTACGCCGAATTCGGCGGGCTCCAGGGCGAGGAGCTGCTCCACGCCGTCCGGGACTGGGTTTTCAACGAGCTGCGCTACGTCAGCGGATCCTCGCGGGGGACCGACGGCGCGGTCGAAACACTGCTGCACCGCCGCGGCGTCTGCCGGGACTTTGCCCACCTCGCCATTGCCCTGCTGCGTTCCAAGAACGTCCCGGCCCGGCTGGCCGCCGTCTACGCCCCGGGACTGACCCCGATGGACTTCCACGCCGTGGCCGAGGCGCACATCAACGGCGCCTGGCACGTCATCGACCCCACGGGGCTGGCGCCACGGGAGAGCATGCTGCGGATCACGGCAGGACGCGATTCCTCGGACACCGCCTTCCTGTCCACCGTGGGCGGCAGCCTGTCCCTGAAGGAACTCAGCGTCACCGCCGTCGTCGATAACCTGCCGCAGGAAGACCCGGCGCAGCTCGTCTTGATCCACTAGGCAGCGCACGGCCGGGCGGCCTCAGGTCACGGCCGCACGGTCTTAGCGCACGGTGACAGCGGCGCGGAGCTTCTCGGTCAGCCGCAGCAGCTCCTGCTGTTCGGCGGCGGAGAGGGCCGGGCCCACGAGGGCGGCGATGTCGCGCACGTGTTCCCGGCCGATCTGCTTCTGCAGGTCCCGTCCGGCATCGGTGAGCCGGATGAGGATCCCGCGGCCGTCCTCCGGGGCCGGAGTCCGTTCAACGAGCCCACGCTTTTCGAGCCGCTCCACCAGTCGGCTCAGGCTGGACTGGCTCAGCAGCACGTTGTCGTTGAGCTCGTTCAGGCGCAGCCACCCGGAGGGGCAGCGGGAGAGCGTAAACAGGACGTCGTACTCATTGAGCGCCAGGGCTTTGAATGCCGGCGCCGCCTGCAGCTTGCGCATCACCGCCACCTGGGCCCGGAACAGGGATTCCCAGGTTTCCGCGGCCAGGCGTACCGGCGATTCGGTAGTCTTGGCGGGCATCAGGAGCCCTGAATGGTGGTCTCCGCCGCGGCGGCGTCGACGGTGCCCGCTGCCAGCGCGGCGGCAACCCGGCCGGCGTGCGTCGGCGGTTCGGGAACGTGTGCCGGCTTGAGCGCGGCATATTCCTTGCGCAGCACCGGCAGTACCTCCTCGCCGAACAGGTCCAGCTGTTCCAGGACGGTCTTCAGCGGCAGGCCGGCGTGGTCGATCAGGAAGAGCTGGCGCTGGTAGTCGCCGAAGTACTCCCTGAACGTCAGGGTCTTTTCGATCACTTCCTGCGGGCTGCCGACGGTCAACGGGGTCTGGGACGTGAAGTCTTCCAGCGAGGGGCCGTGGCCGTAGACCGGGGCGTTGTCGAAGTAGGGACGGAACTCCTTGACGGCGTCCTGGGAGTTCTTCCGCATGAAGAACTGGCCGCCGAGGCCCACGATCGCCTGGTCTGCCTTGCCGTGGCCGTAGTGCTCGTAGCGTTCGCGGTAGAGGCCGATCAGCTGCTGGTAGTGCTCCTTGGGCCAGAAGATGTTGTTGGCGAAGAAGCCGTCACCGTAGTACGCCGCCACTTCGGCGATCTGTGGCGTGCGGATCGAGCCGTGCCACACGAAGGGGGCGACGCCGTCCAGCGGGCGGGGGGTGGAGGTGAAGTTCTGCAACGGGGTGCGGTGCTTGCCGGACCAGTTGACGGTGTCCTCGTCCCAGAGGCGGCGCAGCAGGGAGTAGTTCTCGATCGCGAGTTCGATCCCGTCCTGGATGTTCTTGCCGAACCAGGGGTAGACCGGGGCGGTGTTGCCGCGGCCCAGGACCAGGTCCACGCGTCCGTCCGCGAGGTGCTGGAGCATGGCGAAATCCTCGGCGATCTTCACCGGGTCATTCGTGGTGATCAGCGTGGTGGCCGTGGACAGGATGATGCGCTCCGTCTGGGCGGCGATGTAGGCCAGGGTGGTGGTGGGGGAGGAGGAGAAGAAGGGCCGGTTGTGGTGCTCGCCGATGGCGTAGACATCCATACCGATTTCCTCTACCTTTTTGGCGATCGCCACGGACGCCTTGATGCGTTCGTGCTCCGTCGGGGTGCGGCCCGTGGTGGGGTCGGTGGTGATATCGCTGACGCTGAATACGCCGATCTGCATGATGTGCCTTTCCGTGGCCGGAGACTTCCGGGAGCTGTTCCTACTATAACCGATTTACATGCATTTGCATCTATCGACCGGTACAACGCCCTCCACGGCCAAATATTCCCCCGGCTGTGCGGGGGCGGGCCGGAGGCCACCACAATGAGGGACGGGAGCCGTTGCCACCCGGGCAAAGTCTTCCTCTGGAACGGTCTGGGCGTTATCTTCGGGGGATGGAGGATGTCCACATGATGAAAAGGCCCGGAACGGCTGCGGCCGCAGCCATCTTGCTCGCAATCAGTCTTGTGCTCTCTGGCTGCACTGCCTCGCGGCTGAATCCTGCCGGTGGTGTGGATCCGAGGGCGTTGCTGGCGGAGTTCAGCGGCCGGGGCATGGTGGGCCATCTGGAGGCGTTGCAGCGGATTGCTGATGACAATGGTGGCAACCGGGCCTCGGGGACCTCCGGGTATGAGGCGTCCGCGCGCTATGTCGAGGAGCAGCTGCGTGCCGCGGGGTACACCCCGGTCCGGCAGACCTTCAGCTTCCGCGGCGAGGGCAGGAACCGCAAGCAGGTGGAGAGCTTCAACATCCTGGCCGACACCGCAGGGGACGCCGGGAACACGGTGGTGGTGGGCGGGCACCTGGACTCCGTGCGGGAGGGGCCCGGGATCAACGACAACGGCAGCGGGGTCGCGGCGGTCCTGGAGACCGCGCGGTGGATGAAGGACGCCGG
>NZ_JBFUAR010000030.1:0-40444 GCF_056406175.1 Arthrobacter sp. P1_D12 | reverse complement strand
AATTTGAAACCAGCTAAAAACACCAGACCACACCACGGGGTGGCGGGCCCGGCAAATTCAACCAATTCAATACAATAAATTGGTATCAACAAACTTGGCACACTATTGAGTTCTCAAACAACAGACACACCCGGCACCACCACAACCAAACATTCAGTCAAGGATCGCTCCGGAGCAACTTTTCAAACTTACCCGAGTCCGGACCGCTTTGCAAATCAGCGTTTCCGCGACCCGCAAACCATCCAACCCGCCCCACCCGAACCCGGAGCGCACAAAACGCCGACCAGATCCGGTCTTGAAATTTAGGGGATTGGCCGCCTCCGGTTCCCAGCATTTCCGCTGGTCTCCCTCGCGGCGACTTAGAAAACAATACACCCACCACGCCCCCACCGCAACTCCACCCCCCACACCCACCCCACCACCCAAAAACCCCGCCACCACAACCCAAAACCACCCAACCAGGCCCGCCGGCGCCGTAAACCCGCACTGTGTGGTGCGTCACCGCGGCACGGAACAGTGGGGGGCGTGAACTGCCAAGGCCTTAAACGCGAGAAGGGCCGGCAACCAAATGGTTGCCGGCCCTTCTTCAAGCCACTGGCTTCAGGTGTACTGAATTACCAGGAAGACTTCGTGATGCCCGGGAGCTCACCGCGGTGAGCCATGTCGCGGAAGCGAACACGGGAGATGCCGAACTTCTGGAAGGTACCGCGCGGACGGCCATCGATGATGTCGCGGTTACGCAGACGTACCGGTGAGGCGTTGCGGGGCAGCTTCTGCAGGCCGAGGCGGGCAGCTTCGCGTACTTCGTCGGTTGAGTTGGGATCAACCAGAGCCTTCTTCAGTTCGAGGCGCTTTGCAGCGTAACGCTCGACGATGACTTTACGCTGTTCGTTCTTAGCGATCATTGACTTCTTAGCCATGTGTTTAGCGCTCCTCTCGGAATTCGACGTGCTGGCGGATTTTGGGGTCGTACTTCTTCAGGACCAGACGGTCCGGGTCGTTACGACGGTTCTTGCGCGTCACGTAGGTGTAGCCCGTGCCCGCGGTCGACTTCAGCTTGATGATCGGACGTACGTCCTTATCCTTTGCCATTAGAGCTTCACTCCTCGTGCCAGGATGGCGGCGACGACTACGTCAATGCCGCGTACGTCGATGGTCTTGATGCCACGCGCAGAGACCTGCAGGGTGACATTGCGGCGCAGGGACGGAACCCAGTAGCGCTTCTTCTGGATGTTCGGGTCGAACCGGCGCTTGTTGCGACGGTGCGAGTGCGAAATGCTGTGTCCAAAGCCCGGCTCGGCTCCGGTCACCTGGCAGTGTGCTGCCATGACGACTCTCCTCAAAAAATATATGAAACGGCTAACGGAGTTCCCGTTGACCGTGCGTTGGGCGGCGTCCGCATCCGGCTCCCTCCCCCAACCGTCGTTGTCCGCGGGATTCAGGCAGACGGCACAAACCGTCTGGTTCCTCACTGCGGCGAAGATTGTGGGCCACGGGCACCTGGCGCCGGCGGTCTGTTGGACCGTCATTGCGAAGTGCCGGGATGCTGGGCGAATACAGGAATGCGCGCAACTTGAGCCCCTAACTACCGGCCTCCAGGACCGTCGATTTTTCAGACGGGTCCTGCCAACCGGAGCAATTGCGCACGCTCCGCGCCACCTAGCGCCTACCAAGTCTACGAGTTCGGCGATTTAAAGACCAATCCGTCGCTGAATGGTGTATGGGGCAGTGCCCCACAGCCAGTGCAGGCGTGGGGCCGGTGCCGTCCCAGGTCATATGCCCGACGAAGGCTTTTCACAGGGAAATGAAAGGCAGCGGGGCAATTCTGGATCCATGAACACACAACTTCTGACGAACCGTCCCGGGATTCGCCGCAGCTCCGATGGCGCTGTGAACCCCTTCAGGGCGCAGTACCGCCGGCGGTTGCTAAGAGCGGATCTGCTGACGGTCCTTTTCTGGGCGTCGCTGGCCGGCGCGGCCGCCTTGTGGCTGGCCGACGGCGGAATGGCCGGCTTCTCGACTCCAGCCGGTTCCTTCACCGCGCTGGGGATTGTGGCCGGCCTCGCCGGCATGGACCTGGTGCTTCTCATGCTGCTGCTGGCGGCCCGAATCCCACTCATCGACCAGACAGTCGGCCACGACCGTGCCCTTGAGTTGCACCGCAAGCTGGGCAAACCGGCCCTGTATCTGCTGCTGGCGCACGGAGTCCTCATTGCGATCGGCTACGGCATGGCGGAAGGGCTGGACCCCGTCAGCGAGTCGGTTGCCCTCTGGGTCCTTGTGCCTGACATGTGGCTGGCCTACATTTCCGTGCTCCTGTTCATCGCCGTCGTCATCACCTCCCTGGTGGCCGTCCGACGTCGGTTCCCTTACGAATTCTGGTACGCCGTCCACCTCCTGACGTACGCGGCCGTCCTGACCTCGCTCCCCCACCAGTTCAGTGTGGGCGGTCTCTTTGCCGAGGGAACCTGGCAGCGCTGGTACTGGCTGGCCCTCTGCATCGCGACCGGCGCCGCACTCCTCTACTACCGGGTGGTCCAGCCTGTGGCGGCAACATTCAGGCACCAGTTGACCGTCAAGCGTGTGGTGCGGGTGGCCCCCGGAGTGGTCAGCATTGAAATGTCCGGCCTTCGACTGGACGAACTGGCGGGCAGTGGCGGCCGGTTCTTTATCTGGCGGTTCCTGGCTCCGGGCCTGTGGTGGCATCCGCATCCGTTCAGCCTGTCCGCCGAACCCGTCCACTTCGACGCCGCCGGCCAGGGCACGCTGAGGATCACTGTCCGCAACCTGGGCAAGGGGTCATCCCAGCTGGCGTCGCTGAAGCCCGGCACCAAAGTGGCAGTGGAGGGACCGTACGGACTGTTCAGCACGTCCGCGCGGAGCCGCAACCATATGGTCATGGTGGGAGCCGGAATTGGCATCACGCCGGTTCGTGCCCTGCTGGAGAGCACGCCATTCCAGCCCGGCAACGCCACTGTCATTCTCCGCGGCCACAGTGAATCCGAGCTCTACCTGGGCGAGGAGATCCTCGATCTCTGCCGGCGCCGCGGCGCCACGCTCTTCCACTTGACCGGCTCCCGCCCGGCCGGCATCCAGACCTGGCTTCCGGAGCACGCGGCCCGTGCCGGCCACCGGCTTGCCAGTTATGACCCGAAGATCGCCGACGCCGATGTGTATGTCTGCGGCCCCTCCGCCTGGGCACACAACGTGCTTGAAGACGCCCGCGCAGCTGGCGTCAGGGAAGACCAAATCCACTACGAAAGGTTCGACTGGTGAGAACCCGCGCAGCAGTTTCAGCCGCCCTGGCCTCCGCCGGCATCCTCATCGCCGGCTGGCAGTCCGGCGCCCATGTAGCCGATACCGGCAGCTCCGTCGCAAGCGCGGCGGCCGGGACCACGGGGGCCACGGGTTCGTCCGGCTCAAGCGGAACGTCCAGCTCCAGCGGGACGTCCGACTCAACAGCTTCGTCCGGCGCGTCGGGGGCGGGCACCACAGGGGCCTCGGCCAAGGCCGTAGGGACGTACCCTGGCTCGGTCGTCCAGACCCGCTTCGGCTCCGTCCAGGTGCAGATCACCGTGCAGGCCGGGAAGATCACCGACGTCACGGCGCTCCAGCTGACCGATGCTGAACGCAAGTCCGTGCAGATCAGCAACCGGGCGGCCCCGCTCCTGCGCGACGAGGTGCTCCAGGCCCAGTCCGCGGACGTGCAGACCATCAGTGGTGCCACGGTGACTTCCGATGCGTACTTGAACTCCCTGCAGGCGGCCCTCGATGCAGCCAACCTCTGAGCTGGGCGGCTCTGCCCTGCAGGCCAGGACGTTTGGCTCGATGGGCACCGTCATCAGCCTGACCGTTCCAGCGGGGGCCGTTCCGGGAACTGCGGGCGGGGAGGGCGGGCTCGACGCCGCAAGCGCCGCCGTCGAGCGCGTCTTTGCCGGGTTGGACGAAACGTTCAGCCTGTACCGTCCCGACTCCGAGGCTAGCCGGCTGGCGCGCGGGGAGCTTTCCCTGCGGGACTCATCCGCCGCGATGCGGGACCGCTACGCGGAGGCGCTCAGCTGGCGGCTCAGGACGGAGGGCGCGTTCTCCCCGGAACGGCCCGACGGCGTGCTGGACCTTTCGGGGCTTATCAAGGGCTACGCGATCGGGCAGGCCGGTGAGGCATTGCGCAGCCGCGGGATCACCGACTGGTGCCTGAATGCCGGCGGCGACGTACTGGTGATGGGCTCGCCCGTGCCGGGCAGCGGAACCGCGTGGGCGGCCGGCGTCGTTGACCCGATGGACCGCTCAGCGCTGCTTGCCGCCTACGAGCTGGGCGGGCCTGGCACCCGGTGCGCCCTTGCGACGTCGGGCTCGGCGGAGCGCGGTGACCACATCTGGGCTGCGGGAACCGGAAGCCGGGCAGCGGGCTCCTCCGGCGCCGGGTTCGCCCAGGTTTCCGTGGCCGCGACGGACATTGTCACCGCCGATGTGCTCGCGACGGCGATCGTGGCCGGCGGGACCGCGATGCTGCACCGGGCCACGGACGGTTGGGAGATCGACGTCCTCGCGGTCCGCCGCAACGGGGAGCTGCTCGCGACGCGTGGGTTCCGCGCCTAGGGTGCCGTTCTAGAGGTGGGTCAGCTGGCCGTACTTCGGCTCCAGGCCGTCGCCGGACGACTTGCCGGTGACGCGCCGGACAACCCACGGGCCGGCGAATTCGCGGACCCACCGGGCATTCGCTCGGAGGGCGTCCACCCGGCTCAGCTCGGGAACCGGCGTCATGGGCGGGACGTCAATCGAGTGCTCGTGTGCCAGCACCGTGAGGACGCGCTTGGCCATGTTCGCGTGGCCGGCGGCAGACATGTGCATCCGGTCTGTGGCCCACATGCCCCAGTCGTAGTACTCGCTGAAACGCCAGTAGTCGACCAGCAGGGCCCCGTGGTCCCCGGCGATGCCGCGAACCAGTTCGTTGTAGATGGCCGTACGGCCGCGCATGGTGCCGAAAATCTTGGAGCCCCGCGCGTCGAAGCCGGTGAACATCACCACGGTGGCGCCGGTGGCCGTGAGCTTGCGGATCCCGGCATCGTATTCGGCCAGCAGGTCATCGATGTCGACCTTGGGCCGGAGGATGTCGTTGGCGCCAGCGTAGATGCTGACCAGGGTGGGATCGAGGGCGACGGCGGCATCGACCTGTTCGGCCAGGATCTGGCGGAGTTTCCGGCCGCGGATGGCAAGATTCGCGTACCCGAAGCCGGGATCGGCGGCGCCAAGCCCCTCTGCCACCCGGTCCGCCCAGCCCCGGACGCCGTTGGGCCGGGTAGGGTCGTCGTCGCCGACGCCTTCCGTAAAAGAGTCTCCAAGGGCTACATAGCGGGACGTGAAATCCATGGATCCAGTCTGCCAGCAGTTGCCGTGAGCAACAAAGACGGGGATGTCCGACGTCGGACTGCGGCGCCTTCGGCTGTCGCGCTTAGATGTCGCGCAGGATCCAGTGGTCGTCGTCGAGTCGGGCCACGATCTTTTCGCCGATCCGGGCCAGGTCCGCGACGTCCTCGGGGCTCAGGGCGTCGAGGAACAGTGAGCGGACCGCCTCAACATGCCCCGGGGCGAGTTTCACAATCGTCTGCATCCCGGCATCGGTCAGGTGGGCCGTGGTCACGCGGGCGTCGCCGGGGTGCGGCCTGCGCTCCAGCCAGCCGCGGTTCTGCAGCTTGGTGACCACATGCGAGAGCCGGGACAGGGAGGCGCTGGTGCGCGCGGCGAGCTCACTCATGGGCAGGAAGCGCCCTTCGGCCTCGGAAAGCATCGCCAGCACGTTGTAGTCGAACAGGGAAAGCTTGCCCGCGGCGTGGAGCTGGGTGTCCAGGGCGGCCGGCAGCATGGTGTTGATGCTGAGCTGGGCAAGCCAGGCCCGGCGTTCGTCGGCGTTGAGCCAGCGGGGTTCGGTCATGGCTACATTCTAGGAGACTGGAAGCTTGACGATTCAACTTCAGCCGAGGCAATTCCGGAAAACTTCCCGCCTGTCCGTGGCCAGCTACCGGTAGGCTGGCCGCATGTACGTAGTCTCCCTGACATACAAAGTCCCCGAGGACATTGTGGAGTTCCATCTTCCGGCGCACGTGACGTGGCTGCAGGCAGCCTTCGACGACGGCGTCTTCATGGTCGCGGGGCGCAAAATCCCCCGCACCGGCGGTCTGTTGCTCTCGAACGCGGACCGGGCCAGCCTTGACGCCGCACTGGCCAAGGACCCGTTCTACGTCAATGGTGTGGCTGAATTCGAGGTCATGGAATTCCACGCCAACAGGGTGGCTCCGGGCTACGAAAACCTGCTGGACAGCTGAGTCCCGGCGGCTACCCGGCGCCGGACTGGCCGATGGCGCGCTGGTCGTGCAGCAGTTTCTTCAGGCCGCCCTTGCGCGGGACCCGCACGGGTTCGGGCCAGCGCGGCCGGAGCTGATCGCCGAGGGTTACGCCCCGGAGCTTCCGCCCGAACAATGGCAATACCCAGTCGCGGACCCAGCGGCGCTGCCGGCGTTCCCACTCCCGCAGGCCCGGTTTCACGGGCGGTTCCCATTCCCTGGGTTTGATCTTGTGCGGCACGCCGAGGTGGTCCAGGACCTGTGAGGCGAGGTATTTGTGGCCTGCCTTGGACATATGCAGCCGGTCCGAATCCCACATCCGCGGGTCATGGAAGGCGTCGAAGCACCAGTAGTCCACCAGCACCGCGCCGTAGCGGCCGGCGATCTCGCGGACGCGCCGGTTATAGAAGGCGTTACGTTTCTTCAGCGGCTCCAGCAGCGCGGAGACCTTGACGTCGAAGCCGGTGAAGAGCACCAGCGTTGCCCCCGTGTCTGCGAGCGCAGCCACCAGGGACTCGTAGTCCCGCATGAGGGCCCCGATGTCCGTGCCGAAATCCAGGATGTCGTTGCCGCCCGCGTAGAGCGTGACGAGGGTCGGCTCCATGGCCACTGCGGGACCGAGCTGTTCGCCGGCTATGTGGCGCAGCCGTTTGCTGCGGATGGCCAAATTGGCGTACTCCCACCCCGGCTGCGCCTTGGCCAGCTTCTCCGCAACCCGGTCTGCCCAGCCCCGCACGCCATTGGGGAAGCGGGAATCGTAGTCCCCCACACCCTCGGTGAAGGAATCCCCCAAGGCAACAAAGACCCGCCGCCCGCCTCGATCCGGAAGCAAAGGAACTGAACCCATCCGTCCAAACTAACCCCCGCAAAAAGCTGCCAGGGAAAGGGAGAGTTAACCCAAGGTGACCGGCCCCGCGTCGCAACTGACGAGTCTCGTTTATGACAGGTGGGACGCACCGAAGGTGACCCACCCCCAAGACCGCACAAAGCAGCGGTTGCGGCCGCAAGTCGGGCAGGACCTGCGGGAGCGTCGGGGCGAGAACCGCAGGACCTGCGGGAGCGTCGCTTGGTGCCCGGGCTTTCCCCTGCCGCCAGTACCCCCTGAACGCGACCTGGTTCCGGTCGATCCCCACGTCTCGCACAAGGTACCGGCGCAGCTCCTTGACGGTGCCCGCGTCGCCCTGGAATGGAGCGCGGTCAGCGCAGGACGATGTCCACGGGGTTCGCCTCGGAGCGCCAGGTGCCCTCCGTGCCCGGACGTGCGGCAATCACCGGAGCCGTCAGGACGCCGGAACGGTTGGTGCGCTTGTCCCGGAGGATCTCCGTCACCGAGCCGAGGTGCCGGGAGAGGTCGATGACGTTCTCCGGCGCGGCCAGCAGGAGCTGGAAGCCGAACTCATGCAGCGCCTTGATGCCCGCGCCGGCGAATTCCTCCGAGGCGAGCACGAACGCCTCGTCCATCATGACAGTGCCGTACGTGGTGAACCCCTGCTCGGCGATGCCCAGCTGGTAGCTCAGCGCCGCCGCCATGATGAACGCGGTGAAGCGCTGCCGCTCGCCACCGGACATGGAGCCGGTGTCCGCGTGCATGTAGACCTCGGTCTTCTTCGCGCCCTTCGCCGCCCCCTTGGCACCGGCGCCCTTGGAACCGGCACCCTGGACTTCGCGGTGTTCCTTGCACTGGATGAACAGGTGGCCGCGGACGTCCAGCACTTCGGCCCGCCAGCGGCGGTCCTCTGGGGTCTGCGAGCCGAGCCGCTTCACGAGCGTTTCGAGTGACTTATAGCGGGTGGTGAGCTCGGCGTCGTCGTCCCTCTCCGCCCCGGACGCAGCGGCGGACGTTGCAGCGGACGTTGCAGCGGACGTAGCAGCGGACGCTGCAGTAACGGTCTTGCCGGGCCGGGTGTGCCGGACCTTGAGCGCGTTCTGGATGGCGTCCTTGAACTGCTTCGCCGTCGCCGGCAGCGTCTGCTTGATGTCGAGTTCCAGGAAGCTGCCCTCGTGGAAGTTGACCTCGGACAGGATCCCGTTCAGCGGCAGGATGCGGCTCGTGATGGCGCGGCGCTCCTCGTCGAGCAGGTGCAGCAGGGTGGAAAAGGATTCGTGCGTCCGCTGGTTGAAGAACTGCCGGAACTCGGCCTCCTGGGCGGGCAGCCCGTCGCTGACAATCGCGTGGTAGCGGGATTCGAACTCCCCCGCGGCGCCGATCGAGGTGCCGTGGTCCGCGGAAATCGCCGTGCCCCACTCCCGGACGAAGCCCTCGAAAATGCGGGTGAGGCGCTCCGAGGTGGCCTGCCCGCGGGACTCGGCGACGTGCAGTTCGGCCAGGAGCCTGGTGCGGACCTGGTTGGCGAGGTTGTCTAGTTCGTGCATCTCCAGGACGTCACCGAAGCCGGTGAAGTACGGTTCCAGCGCGGCGACGCCGGCGTCCGACGGCGGTGCCTGCGCCAGCCGGGTGCGTGCGGCATCGAGCAGCGCACCAGCGGCGGTCATGCGCGCATCGAGGGCCTTGTACTCGCTTTGCAGCACGGCCGCGGATTCGGTGCTGGACTGGTGCTTGTGCCGCGCGGCTTCGATGCTGGCGCGAAGCGGTTCGAGGTCGGCCTGTGCGGCGAGGGCGTCCTTGAGGCGCTGCTCGATCCGGGCGAGCTCCTCGCCGGCCACGGCAGCCGAGACCTGTTCCCAGGGCCGGTGGTCCTCGGCCACCCGGCGCAAGGCTTCAAGCTGCCGGGTCATGCCCTGGTGCGACTCTTCCCGGCTTTGCGCCAGCTCGGCGGCTTTGGCCAGCTCCTGCTGCAGGTCCTCAACCTGGGCCGCCACCAGTTCGAGCTTGGCGGCATTGTCGAACCCGAGGACGTAGTCCTGGCGGGACGTGAAGCGGTCATCCTTTTCCACCGTGTGGCGGTTGCGCTTGACCACACCGCCCAGGCTCAGGCCCTTGTCCAGGCCGGCGAGCTCGTCCGGGTTTTCCACACACGGGTAGGCGAAGTCGAGGGCAATCCGTTCGCGGAGCCAGGCGCTGGACTGCGCAAGCGCCTGGGCGTGTGGCCCGGCGGGCAGCCCGGCATCGGTGAGGAAACTGAGCTTGGTCAGCAGGTCGCGATCGGCCACGTCCTCGACGGCCAGCGCACCGCCGGCCAGGGGCCGGGAGACGTCCACGGCACGCAGCGCTCCGCGCACGGAATGGTCGTTGAGGTAACGGGTGACTGCCGCGAAGTGCTCGCCCGGGACCAGCAGCGTAGTGGCCAGGCTCCGCAGCGCGCGCTCAGCAGCCGGGCGCCAGTGTTCCTGGCCTTCGGCAAGGTCGATCAGCTCGCCGCCGAAGGGCATCTGCTCCTCGGGCACGCCCGTGGCAGCGGCAATGGCGCTCCGGTTTTCAATGCTCGACGGCGGCAGCAACGATTTGCGCGTCTTCAGCGAGACGAGCTCCTGCTGGGCCGCGGCGAGTTCACGCTTCCGGGTGGCGTGGCCATCAAAGGCCTCAAAGCGCAGTTCCTTGAGCGCTTCGGAATCGTCCTGGAGCTCAGCCGAGCGTGCCGCGGCGTGCTCGTGGGCCTGATCCCAGCCGGCGGCCGACCACTGCAGTTCCAGCCCGGCGTCGGTCAGCGCCTTGCGGGTCGATGCCTCGACTTCCTGCCGGAGCTTGAGTCCCACCCGGGCGTTCTCCAGGGACTGCTCGATCGCGGAAATCGCGTTGCCGCCCTGGTTGTTGTACTCGCCCTCCAGCTGGCGCAGTTCCTTGGCGAAGCCGTCACGGACAGCGCGTTCGGCGGCCAGGCCCGTGGCCTTCGCCTGGGCCAGCTCCTTCAGCCGGGCCAGGGTCTTCTCGTGGATTGTGACCGCGAGCTGCTGCTTGTAGGCCTCGAATTCCTCACCTGTTAGGTCCCGCAGCCGGTTCGCGTCCAGGAGCGCCTGCGCGTATTCCTTGTTCAGCCCGGGGACGGGGGCCAGCTGGTCGCGCTGCTGCCGGACGTCCTCGAGGCGCTGCCGGATGGACATGAGGTTGCTGAATTCCTCGACGACGTCATCCGCCGCGGCCAGCGTGGCAGGGGCATCGAGGACCTGGTCGCGGAAGAAGGTGTTGACGCTGCCGCCGAGTCCCTTGCCGGCCTGGATGACGCGCAGCAGCGGAAGGGCCTGATCCGAGTTGATGCCGAGGAGACGGCGGAATCGTTCGGCGAAGGCCTTGTGGACGTCGAAGATCTGGGCGTCCGGGAAGATCGCGTCCAGCGCCGACTTGGTGAACCGCTTCTCCGCGATGCCCTCGATCGCCGCGAGGTCCAGCGGCTTGTTGTCGATCACGTAGTACCGGCCGACGCTGGATTCCGTGCCGTTCTTGGGCAGGTCGAAAAGCGCCGAAACCGTCACCCGCGTGCCGGCCGCGTTGTCGAACGTCAGCGCGACGGCGGACCAGGTCGCGCCGGGGCGCTGGAACGCACTCGCCGAGCCCTCCCCCACGGCCTTGTCGCCTACCTTGCCGCGCATGTACGTGAACGTGGTGCGCTTGTCCTCGACGGCGCCGCCTGCCCGCTGTGCCGCCGCTTCGTTGGAGCGGGGACGGGCGTCGAAGACCCGAAGCATGGCATCGAACAGCGTGGACTTTCCGACGCCCGAATTGCCGGTCAGCAGCGTGCCGTTGCGGTCCACGTGCATCGTGTGGGCGCCATGGAATGTGCCCCAGTTGACCACCTGGACCAGGGCCAGGCGCATCTGGCCGGGGTTGGTGAGCTCGCCCATCGGCAGCATGGTTGCGATGCTCACTTGTTGGTCTCCGTGTTCGTGGTTGCGTCGGGCGACGACGGTGGCGGCATCGGCGTCGTCGTCCGGGTCGTCCTCCGCGTTTGCCGAGGTGTCGGTGTCGAGCTCCAGGAGCGGCTCCGTTCCCGACTGGTCTGTGCTGGCTGCCACCAGGGCTTCGATTTGGGCCGGGATGTCGCCGATGTTTTCGAACGGCAGGGCCAGCGGGAGGGCGTTGGAGATGGTGTAGACCTCGTCCAGGCCCGTGGCGAGCAGGAGCTGACGGGCCAGGAGCTTGGTGATAGCGCGATTGACGACGTCGGCATCGCGCAGGGCGTCCTGCTGGCCGGTGGGCTGGTAGTGGGCGACGAGTTCGGCGATTTCCTCGCGCGTGATCGTCGGGTCCGTCTGGGCGGTGACGTGCCGGTCCAGGAGCAGGCGCAGGCGGAGCAGGACGATGGTCTCGACCCGACTCAGGGCACGCTGCTGGCGCAGGATACTGGACCGCGTACTGCCGCCGATCGCCTCGGGGTCAACCGGGCGCAGGACGGCGACCTTGCGCTCGTGGTCCAGTTGCAGCGTCAGGAAGAGTTCGGAGAGGCGGCTGCGCAGGATCAGCCGGTTGTCCAGGAGCGTGGTCCACAGTTTTTCGTCGCGGCCGCCGTCGATGTAGGGGCCTTTGAGCAGCTTCACGAGCGCCTGCCGCACCTTCATGGGCAGCACGCCGGTGTCGCCCGGGAAGAGCGCGGCGCCGTCGACGAACGTGTCCCGGGGGGTGACGGTGAAGGGGTCGCTGCGGACGTGGGCGCCATCGCTGTCCGCGGGCAAAGACTCGGGCGCGGACTGCAGGTCCGCCGCCGCGGTCTCGGTCACAGCCTCGGTCGCGGTCTCGGTCAGGGTCTCGGTCAGGGTCTCGGTCACAGTCTCTTCAGTCATGGTCAATCCTTCGCGAGCGTGACGACGGGCAGGTAAGCGGTGCGGGTGGTGCCGTCGATTTGTTCGAATTCGATGGGTCCCCAGGTCCCCCGGTCGAAGCCGGCGCCTTCATGGAGGGTCTGCGACAACAGGGCCCGGATGGAGTTGATGTGGCGTTCCTCTGCCGGCAGCTGCGCCCAGGCCTCGGTGAGGGTTGAGGCCCCCGCGAGCGCGGCGCGGATGGCCTCCGGCTTGGCCTTGGCGGTCCGGGGCGAGCGCGCCCGGTCCGAGTCGGAGAACGCGATGGGGTCGGCCAGCTTGGGTGGAGCCGCGAATTCGTCAGGGTCGAAGAGCTTGACCATGGCCAGGGACTCGAAACCGGCGCTGAACAGCACCGGGCCGCGGACAAGGCCGGGCCGTTCGCGCTCGTACGGCAGGGTGCGGATCGCCTGCTCAGCCTCGCGCAGGACCTTCCGGAGCCGGACCGACTGCCGGAAGTCGTCACTTTGGACGTAGGTGTTGAGGCTCTCGCTGAGCTTGCCGTAGATCCGCTGGATCTGGCTGTGCTGGGTGCGGAGTTCCGCCACAAGGTTCTTCAGCGTCTCGCGTTCATCGTGGCTGAGCTCGTCCGCGAACTGCCGGCTCAGGACTTCGCCGATCGCCGACCGGAACCTCAACTGCTGTTGCGGGTCCTCCAGGAACGCGGTGAAGGAGCGGAACGTCCGGCCTTCGGGGCTCTGCCGCAGCCGCTTGTCGGCCTCGAGCACCTGGGCCATGGTGGCGCCCTTGCTGAGCGATTCCTCGATGATCTGGTTGCGCAGCTCCCCCACGAGCTCTTCGATCCGGTCACGCATCTTCTTGTAGTCCGCGGGCAGGCTGGCCGCAAGATCGAGGATGTTGCCTGCCGCCTCCACGGCCTCGTCGTCGTCGAGCAGCCCGTCGAAATCGCCGGAGCTGATGTCTTCCATCAGCTGGCGGCGCTCGTCGATCTCCTCTTCGAGGGATTCAATGCGTGCGCTCTGGTCCGGATTGGTCTCGTTGGCGAGCTTCTCGACGTCGCCCAGCAGTGTGCCGAGCCGGGAGCCGTTCAGCGTGGACCGCTCACTGGAGAGGCTGTCCAGGAAAGCCAGGACGCGGGCAGCAGGCTCCGTGACTTCGTAAACGATCTGGCCCGACTGGTTCCGGCGGGTCAGGAAGTTCTTGCGGGTCCATTCGTCCGCGTATTTCTTTCCGGAAAGTGTGCCGTTGGCCGAGCCGCCGTGCTGCTCTCCCGTGCCGGGGGCCTGCCGACGAAGCTGCTCGAGGAAGGCGTCGACGTCGGCGTGGAACTGTTCCAGCGGCAGCTGCGCGCGCGTGCGGGTGAAGGAAGCCTGTAGCACGGCGATCACCCAAGGCGCCGAACGCGTCAGCGCCCAGGCAGGTCCCTTGGTAAGGAGCTCAAGGTCCCGGAGCCGGGTGCTGATGGCGTCGGCTGATGACACGGCGGAACGGGACACGCGCTCTCCTTCGGCTGCCAGGGGATGGATTGGGGTGGCGTTGCGGGGCAGCGGATTCGAAAAACTGCCAGCTACAAGGTTAACGCAGGGCCCCGTCCGCATTTATCGTTGTCTGCTCCCCTATGTCGGCGCACACTGGAATGACCAGCCGAAGGGAGACGATCATGCGCAAGAGAATGATCTGGATCACCGGGGCGGCCTCTGCAGCGGTGGTGCTGGGGGGAGCGTCAATTGCGGTCGGGGCCACCCAGGCCAGGGATGTCTGGTCCGGAAGTGCGGGCACCCTCACCGCCAGGATCGGGAACTTTGAGATCGGTGACGATTCCGATGGACCGGCGCTCAGTGACGCCGACCGTGCCATGGCAACCCAGGCCGCGTTGGCGAAGGTGGGCCAGGGCAGCGTCACCGAAGTGGAGCGGGATGACGACTCCGGCGCGGCCTACGAGGTCGAGGTACGCCTCAACGACGGGTCCCAGGTCGAAGTCGCCCTCGGCGCGGACTTCCAGGTCATGAGCCAGAGCGCCCCTGAACACGACGAAGACTGACACCGGGCAGCCTCCCGGCACTGACAAGAGGTGCGACCCCCGCGATCGGTGAGGGGGCCGCAACACCGCCGTGACCTACGCCCCGGTAGCATTTCGATCCCGTATCAAGAGGCCGCCAATGTCCAAAGGACCCTAGTTCAGCACGCCCACGGCACCCTACGCTCGGGCTACTGGTTCAACCGGAGCAATGGTGCAGGGGGAAGAATGCAGTTCGACCTAAGCGCAGTGGAAACCGGCACGATGGTGGTCATTGGAACCCTCGTGTTTGCCGTGATGATCGGCGCCTTCATGATGATGTCCGCGTTCGCGGCCATGGTTTTGGTCGGTGTCGGCCGGCTCGCCTGGTACCTCGTGGCCGGCGCGCTGGTGGGCCTGGTCCACGGCATCAACCACGGTTGGGACCGGCTGGTCCACCACGCCTCAACGGTGGAGATGCCCGCCGATTTCCAGGTCGACTTCGGCACGGACTTCCGGTCCGACTTTCCGGGCCAGGCCTCCCCTGGCACAGGCACTTACCCGCGAGTAGTATTGCGGGACAGCTGAAGGGTCCTCCACCCGCGGCGGATCCAGGGCTCAAGCCGGTCACCCGGTTAGAGGAGATGCCCCGTGAGCTCCGCCATCGAAGACCCCGCCACCACACCCGGTACTCCAGCGTCAGATTCTCCAACATCAGGCATTCCAATTCCGGCGGCCGCCGGGGCCCCTGAGCACGTCGGCCCCGACGCGACGGCCGCCGACGCCCGCGCCATTGCCGAGGCCGCCCGCGAAACCAGCTGGACCCAGCCCAGCTTCGCGAAGGGCCTCTACCTTGGCAGCTTCGATTTGTCGCTGATTCACCCGTGGCCCGAGGCTCCCGCCGACGACGTCGAACGCGGCGAGGCGTTCATGGCCCGGCTGGCCGCCTACTGCCGCACGATGTCCGGGCGCACCATCGAACGCGACGACCGGATCCCGGACGACTATCTCAAGGGGCTCGCGGAGCTCGGTGTGTTCGGAATGAAGATTCCCCGCGAATACGGCGGTCTGGGCCTCACGCTCGTGTATTACGGCCGCGCCCTGGCCCTGCTGGGCTCGGTGCACCCAAGCCTCGGCGCCCTGCTCTCCGCGCACCAGTCGATCGGCGTCCCGGAGCCCGTCAAGGTCTTTGGCACTCCGGCCCAGAAGCGTGAATACCTGCCCCGCTGCGCCGCCGGCGCCGTCACCGCTTTCCTGCTCACCGAGCCCGACGTCGGCAGCGACCCCGCCCGGATGGGCAGCACTGCCGTCCTCTCCGGCGACGGCGAGTCGTACCTCCTGGACGGCGTCAAGCTCTGGACCACCAACGGTGTTATCGCCGAGCTCGTCGTGGTCATGGCCCTCGTGCCGCCGCACACCGATGCGGACGGGACCGCCCACAAAGGCGGCATCAGCGCGTTCGTGGTCGAAATGGACACCCCCGGCATTACCGTGGAAAACCGCAACACCTTCATGGGGCTCCGCGGGATCGAAAACGGGGTCACCCGCTTCCACCAGGTCAGGGTCCCGGCCGCCAACCGGCTGGGCCGGGAAGGCCAGGGCCTGAAGATCGCCCTCACCACGCTGAACACGGGCCGGCTCTCCATCCCCGCGCTGTGCGTCGCCACCGGCCGGTGGAGCCTGAAGATCGCCCGCGAATGGTCCGACGCCCGCACCCAGTGGGGCCGGCCGATCGGCCAGCATGAGGCAGTGGGCAAGAAAATCGCCTTCATCGCCGCCAGCGCCTTCGCCCTGGACGCCGTGTTTGAACTCTCCGCGGAAATGGCCGACGCCGGGCAGAAAGACATCCGGATCGAGGCGGCCCTGGCCAAGCTGTGGTCCACGGAGATCAGCTGCCTCATCGCGGACGAGCTCGTGCAGATCCGCGGCGGCCGGGGCTTTGAAACGGCGGACTCCCTCGAAGCCCGCGGCGAGCGCGCCGTCGCCGCGGAACAGCAGCTCCGCGACATGAGAATCAACCGGATCTTCGAGGGATCCTCGGAAATCATGAGGCTGCTGATCGCCCGTGAAGCCGTGGACGCGCACCTGGCGGCCGCGGGAGACCTCGCCTCGGAGGACGCCCGCCTCTCCGACAAGGCGAAGGCCGCCGTCGGAGCCTCCGGCTTCTACGCGAAGTGGCTGCCCAAACTCGTGGCCGGCGCCGGCATGGACCCGCGCTCCTACAGCGACTTCGGCCGGCTCGCGAAACAGCTGCGCTACGTGGAGCGTTCCTCCCGGCGCCTGGCCCGGCAGACCTTCTACGGGATGGGCCGGTGGCAGGCCAAACTTGAGCACAAGCAGGCGTTCCTGGGCCGGATCGTGGACATCGGTGCGGAGCTGTTTGCCATGGCCGCCTGCTGTTCGCGCGCCGAGATGCTGCTGCGGACGCAGCCGGAACGCGGCGCTTCCGCGTACGAACTCGCCGAGGCGTACTGCGAACAGGCCCGCGTTCGCGTCGACGAATATTTCGACCGGCTGTGGCGGAACACCGACGACGCCGACCATGCCCTGGCCCGCAAGACACTGGCCGGGGACTACACCTGGCTGGAGGCCGGGATCCTCGACCAGTCCGAAGGGACCGGTCCGTGGATCGCGGACGCCAGCCGGCGTGCCTCCGTCCGGGAGGACTTGCACCGCAAGTACCGCTGACGGGCCGCCGCCACGGATAGTAAGCATCCTTGCTAACCGGATTCCGCCGTGGTTAGGTTGACGCCAGACCGGCACCTCCAGGGTGCCCGGTCATTCAGCGAAAGTGAGCAGCCCTCATGAGCAGCACCGCAGGCCCCGACGACAAGACAACACGCCACGCCGCGCAGGACGACGCCACAACCCGTCCGGTGACAGCAGTCCGCCACGACGACCCCGTCCGCGACGCACCGGTCCGCGAAACTGTTCACGACACCGTCGTGGACGAGATCCCCACGCGCGAGACGGTCGTGGCCCGCGAGAAGGAAGAGTTCGGCGGCATCAAAGTCGGCTCGGCATTCTTCGGCTGGCTGACGGCCACGGGCACGGCCGTGCTGCTCACCGCGCTGGTCGCTGCCGGCGGTACCGCCGTCGGACTGGCCACCAACACCGATGTGAATGACGCCGTCGACCAGGCCTCCAGCAACCAGACGGTCGGGCTGACAGGCATCATCGTGCTGCTCGTGATCCTCCTGGGCGCCTACTACTGCGGCGGATACGTCGCCGGGCGGATGGCCCGCTTCAACGGCGCCAGGCAGGGCTTCATGGTCTGGATCTGGGCCCTGATCGCCGCGATCGTCGTCGCCGTGCTGGGCCTGGTCGCCGGGCAGCGCTTCAACATCCTGGCCAGCCTGAACAGCTTCCCGCGGATCCCGATCAACGAGGGCGAATTGAACACCCTGAGCATCATCGCGGCGATCGTCGTGGCCGCGGTGGCTTTGGTGGGCGCAGTGCTGGGCGGCCTCGCGGGAATGCGTTTCCACCGCAGGGTGGACCGGGCCGGCTTCAGCCCGGCAGCAACGGTTGAGAACCAGACCGTCAGGGACAACTCAGCCGGAGACAACTCAGCCGGGCGCCCCTAGCCGCAACGGCGTCAGCCCCGGAAGGCTCAGCCGGCAACGACGCCATCTACGTAGTACCAGCGCCGGTCCACCCGCACAAAGCGGCTGCTTTCGCGGTGCAAGCCCCGTTCGCCCTCGTGCCGGTAGTGTGCCGCGAATTCCACCGTGCCTTCGCTGTCAAGCGGGCCGCCGCGGCTGGTGGAGAGGATGTCCAGGCGTCGCCACTGCATGCCGGAGTCAAACTCCAGCTCAGCGGGCCGAGTGTCCGGGTGCCAGGTCCGGAGCAGGTACCCCGCGTCCCGGACCACGAAGGCGCTGTACCGGGAGCGCATGAGCTGCTCCGCCGTTGGCGCCTCGGCGTCCCCGCGATGGAACCGGCCGCAGCAGTGCACATACGCCTCGCCCGACAGGCACGGGCAGTTCCCCTCATACGACGCGGAATATGCCGCTTCCGGAATACTCACGGACCGGTCCGTGCCGGATGCTCCGGCGGGCTCGGAATCGGCTGCTGCGGCGTGCGTCACAAGATGTCCTTCCGGCGGGCCGGACGACGCCGGCGAGGCTGTCTCCGACTATAGACGCCCGGCCGGCGGGGCCCGTGCCCCGCCCCGCGGATAACGGCTTTGACACATATTCGCCACGACTGCCGCGGGCGGCACGGGGCCAGCGAAAAGTACGTATTGTTAAGGGGGCTCCTGCCCGCCGCGTGCTTGCGGCAGGGACCACGCTGAAGCAGGCCGGCAAGGAGAGGTGACATGGAAGATCCAACGACCATTGCGCTGAACCTGACTTTTTTCGGGACCCTCGGCGTGGCGTTCTTCATGTTCCTCGGCCTCTTCCTGGTCTTCGCCGCCACCCTCGTGCTCGCAGGGATCGGCCGGCTGGCGGCAGTCGTTGTCCTGGCCGTCGCCGGGCTCGTCCGCGGAACCCCGGTATCACGGGAAAATGGGGCTGCGGAAGAGCCGGCGCCGCACCGGCCGGCCAAGGCCGTGAAGCCCGCACGCCCCGCCCGGAATGCAGCCAAAAAGGAACCCGCGCTGTCCCCGGGGTGGGCGGCCGCCGTGGCCCGGGCAGATGCCCGCGCCGCCGCGAGGGCCAGGGCCGAGGCCGGACCCGCCGTCCGGGTCACCGTCCGGGACCTGCCCGACCCCCTGGCACCGGCACAGGACATCACGGAAGTCTCTGCCCTCGTGCAGTCGGCCACAGACACCAATGGAACACTTGGCGCCGTCCCGCGGGCGTTCAAAAAGCCGCCCATGCCCGCAGCGAAGTCCCTGCTGGACACCGGATCGCTCGTGGCGCTGCGTGGCACTCCGCCGGCCGGGAAGGCCAAACAGCCGGTCCAGGAACGCAAGGCCGGCTGAGCCCTTACCCCGGGCAGGCAAGTCCGCTACGTTGGAACCCATGGAATTCAGATACCTCGGAAACAGCGGCTTCAAGATTTCAGAAATCACGTTTGGCAACTGGCTGACCCATGGCTCCCAAGTGGAGAACGACGTCGCCACCCAGTGCGTCCGGGCCGCGCTCGACGCCGGTATCAGCACCTTCGACACGGCCGACGTGTACGCCAACACAGCGGCGGAGACGGTCCTCGGAGCAGCCTTGAAGGACGAGCGCCGCGAATCGCTGGAAATCTTCACGAAGGTCTTCGGCCCCACCGGGCCCAAGGGCCACAACGATCTTGGCCTGTCCCGCAAGCACATCATGGAATCCATCAACGGCTCCCTCACCCGGCTGCAGACCGACTACGTGGACCTCTACCAGGCCCACCGCTACGACTACGAGACGCCGCTGGAAGAGACCATGCAGGCCTTCGCGGACATCGTGCGGCAGGGCAAGGCCCTGTACATCGGGGTCAGCGAGTGGACGGCCAACCAGATCCGCGACGGCCATGCCCTCGCCAAGGAACTGGGCTTCCAACTGATCTCCAACCAGCCTCAGTACTCCATGCTGTGGAGGGTGATCGAGGCCGAGGTGATTCCGGCGTCGGAAGAACTGGGCCTGTCCCAGATTGTCTGGTCCCCGATTGCCCAGGGCGTGCTGAGCGGCAAGTACCACCCCGGCAAGCCTGCCCCTGAGGGCAGCCGCGCCACGGACTCCAAGGGCGGCTCGCGGATGATCGAGCGCTGGATGTCCGACGAGGTCCTCACCGGCGTCCAGCAGCTCAAGCCGATCGCGGAGGAGGCCGGGCTGACCATGGCGCAGCTCAGCATCGCCTGGGTGCTGCAGAACAAGAACGTGGCCTCCGCGATCATGGGCGCGTCCCGGCCGGAGCAGATCGAGAAGAACGTCGCGGCAGCCGGCGTGAAGCTGGACGCGGTGATCATGGACAAGATCGACGCCGTCATCGGCTCACTGGCCGAACGCGACCCCGCGCAGACCAAGTCGCCCGCCTCCCGCGAGGCCTAGGCCATGACCAACGCTCCCGAGCTTGCCGTCACCGGGTCCACCGGCCAGCTGGGCGCCCTGGTGGCCAGGCAGCTGTCCCAGGCCGGCAGCCAGCAACGGCTCCTGGTGCGGGACGCTGCCCGGGCACCTGAGCTCGAAGGCGCCGTCCCCTTCGTCACCACCTACGCCGAGCCGGAGCGGACGAAGACGGCGCTTTCCGGGGCGAAAACGTTGTTCATGGTCTCCGCAGCCGAGGCCGAGGACCGGCTGCAGCAGCACTATGCCTTCGTCGATGCCGCGGCCGCAGCGGGCGTCCAGCACATCGTGTACACCTCGTTCTTCGGCGCGGCGCCGGACTCCACGTTCACGCTGGGCCGGGACCACTTCGCGACGGAGGAGCGCATCAAGGCCTCCGGCATGGACTACACGTTCCTGCGGGACAACTTCTACCTGGACTTCCTGCCGCTGCTGGCCGGCGAGGACGGCGTGATCCGCGGCCCCGCCGGAGACGGCGTCATGGCTGCCGTGGCGCGGTCAGACATTGCCCGATCGGCCGTCACCGTGCTGCGGGACCCGTCCCTGCATGTGGGACGGACCTATGACCTGACCGGCCCGGAAGACATCTCGCTGGCCCGCGCCGCCGAACTCCTGACCGCCGGAACCGACCGGGCCATCACCTTCCACAACGAGACCCTGGCGGAGGCCTACGGGTCCCGCGCCTCCTACGGCGCCCCGCCATGGCAGGTGGACGCCTGGGTGAGCACCTACACGGCCATCGCCGCCGGCGAACTCGCCGGTCCGACGTCGGCGGTGCATGAGCTGACGGGCCGGGAACCGCTGAGCCTGGCGCAGTTCCTGGCCGAGGCGCACACGCTGTAGCCCCTGGACCGGAAGGGGCGGGACCGGTGCGTCCCGGTGTTGACGGTTTCCGGGCTGCGGCGTAGACCTGAGACCAGGTGATACCTACTAAACCGGCGGGTCCTTCACAGGACCGGGACCGGGCTGGTCCGGAAAGAATCGCGGCATGCCATGCCAAAGCAAATGTCCAGACACTCTTCTGTCCTGAAAAGTCCGCGCCGGCAGGCCGGACAACCCCGGGCGCATCCCGGCGAACCGAGCCACGGCCCGCTGACGGCGGAGGAACTCCAGCTCGCCGTGCGGAACCATTCCATGCCGCTCGAGGCCCTGCGGAGCGACACCACACCGCCCGGACTGCACTACGTGCTCACGCACTTCGACATCCCGTTCATCGACGCCGAGCACTGGCATCTGTGGATCGGCGGCGCCGTGCAGCGGTCCTTCGAACTGAGCCTGCGGGCGTTGCTCCGGGCACCGAGCATCACCCTCCCGGTCACCTTGGAGTGCGCCGGCAACGGCCGGTCCCTCCTGCGGCCCCGCCCGCTGAGCCAGCCGTGGGTACTCGAGGGCGTGGGGACCGCCGTGTGGACCGGTGTCCCGCTCGCCTACCTGCTGACGCGGGCCGGAGTGGAGGACGACGCCGTGGAGGTGCTCTTCACCGGGGCCGACGCCGGCAGCCAGGGCGGCGTCGCCCAGCAGTTCGCGCGCAGCCTGCCGATCGAGGAGGCCCTGCGTCCCGACGTCGTGCTCGCCTACCGGATGAACGGCGCGGACCTGCCGCCGCAGCACGGCTATCCGCTGCGGCTTGTGGTGCCGGGCTGGTACGGCATGGCGAGCGTGAAGTGGCTGACCTCGATCAAGGTTCTGACCAAGCCCTATGACGGTTTCCAGCAGGCGGTGGCGTACCGCTACCAGCAGGATGCCGAGGATCCCGGAATCCCGGTCACCTGGATCAAGGTCCGCTCGCTCATGATGCCCCCGGGTGTCCCGGATTTCTTCACCCGGAGCCGGATCCTGCCCCCGGGACCGGTGATGCTCACCGGCCGGGCCTGGTCCGGGCAGGGCGCCGTGCAGCGCGTCGACGTCGGGATCGACGGAAAGTGGGCCGCGGCCCATCTGGAGCCCCCGGCTGCGCCGTTCGCGTGGTGTGCGTGGTCGATGCCGTGGGTGGCCGATCCGGGCGAACACGAGCTCTCCTGCCGTGCCACGGATGCCAGTGGCGCGGTCCAGCCGCTGGAACCGGAATGGAACTACCAGGGCATGGGTAACAATGTGGTGCAGCGGATCAAGGTCAGCGTGGCATAGCGCCCCACCCGGGGCGCGGGGACTTAGCGGCCGCGCCGCAGGTGCTCCGCATTCAGTTCCTCGAGCTGGGAATCCGTGAGCTCGTCAAAGCCGCGGGCCTCGCGTTTGTCGCTGCGGGAGAGGCGGATGAACATCAGGATGATCAGGGGCAAGTCGACAATTTCGCAGATGAACCACAGGACGTCCCCCGCCAGCTGCTGGTCACGCAGGGCGTTGGGGAACCAGCCCAGCGCAGACGGCGTCGATGCGACGTGATCCAGCACCTGGCCGTTGAGGCGCAGCAGGATCCCGGGCACGGCATCGACCAGCAACTCGATGAAAACAAACACGAACTCCATGATGAAGAACGCGCTGGAGCGGCGGAAGTCCGCGTCCTCGATGATCGGCAGGGCCATCATCATGCCAAGCAGCGGGACCCCGACCGTCAGGAGCGCCTCGGCCCAAGCGGCTGTGCGGAGGGTGTAGAACGCCGGAGTCAGGAAAGTGGAGAAGAGGGCAAGGCCCAGGAGCGGGGCGGCCATGGAGTTGCCGGCCAACCGCACCGCACTGTGGGCGAGCGCCCTGTTCAGCCGGCCGACGCCGCGCGGCGGCAGGGCCGCACGGGCGAGGGAGATGGGTTTTCCCAGGCCGATCAGCAGCGGCACCACGAAGAGCAGCAGGGAAATCTTGAGCGTGAAGGCCCACCGGAGCTGCGCGCTGTAGACGCCAGGGAACCCGCACGTCAGCACTGTCAGGGACCCAAGGCCCAGAAGATAGAACGCCAGCGTCCGCCACACGGGATGGCGGTGCCCGCGCGCCGCCGCGGCCCTCAGGCCCAGCGCATACAGCAACGCCGAGCCGCCGATCAGGGCGGCGGCGGCCCAGTCGATCTGCCAGGCGGTGAGGACTACATCAAGGGGCGGCACGGGCCCATGATAGATACCATTTCTTGGAAGACGCCGGGCCCGTGCCTGGCCGGGCGGCCCGGGGCAGGCCTCAGCATCCCTCGTAGCCGGTCAGCACCTTGACCTTGTCCGCCGAGGCGGACGAGGGATCGAAGGTGTAGCCGATCCACTCCCGCGCGAGCCGCCGTGCCAGTTCCAGTCCCACCACGCGCTGGCCCATCGTGAGGACCTGGCAGTCGTTGGAGAGTACGGACCGCTCCACGCTAAAGGAGTCATGGGCGGTCGCGGCCCGGATGCCGTCCACCTTGTTGGCGGCAATGGCGACCCCGATCCCCGTGCCGCAGAACAGGATGGCCCGGTCCGCCTGCCCGTCCCGGATCAATTCGCCCGCGGCGATGCCCACGTACGGGTAGGGCTTGGCGAACTCCTCCGGGGCGTCGCCGCGGTTGACGCCGATATCGATGACCTCGGCCACCCGCGCGTCCGTCCGGAGGTCCGCCAGGATCTGGTCTTTGTAGTCCACTCCGGCTTCGTCCGCACCCACAATGAGCCGGATCCCTGCTCCCGGGCTCACGGGCGTGCCCCTGCAGCCTGCCGCACACCGGCAAGGTGCGGACCGAACACAGTGAACACCATCGCCAGGGACGTGGCTCCGGGGTCGGGTGTGCCCACGCTCTTTTCCGCCAGGGGCCGCGCCCGGCCCTTCAGCGGGCGCAGGGCCGCGGTGGCCTGGGCCGCGGAGGCAGCCTCCCGCGCAGCTTCCGCCCACCCGGCATCCGCCCCGGCCCCTGCGCTGGTGAGCCGGCTGAAGGTCTCGGCAAACGGGACCAGCGCGTCCACCATGGTCTTGTCGCCGACGTCGGCCTTGCCGAGCTCGGTGATCCGGGCGGCAAAGGCTGCCACCGCTGCCGCAAGTTCGGTTGCACTGGGTGCGTGGTGGTTGCCGAGCGCCTCGCCAAAGGCCCGCAGGCCGGCGCCCCACAGCACCCCGGAGGTGCCGCCGGCGTTGTCCGCCCACGCATCGCCGGCGGCGCCCAGGGCGGCCCCGGCACCGGCACCGCGGGACGCAGCGCCTGCCGCAGCGGCACTTGCTGCATCAATCCCGCGGACCATGCCCCGGCCGTGGTCTCCGTCACCGGCAATGGCATCGAGGTCGCCAAGGAACTTCTCGGCGTCGTGGATGGCCTCGCGGGCTGCCGCCAGGGCGGCAACGCACTGCTGTGCATAGTCGCGTGAAGCTTCTGCCGCGGCGAAGGCTTCCGGCGCCTCGGTGTCCTCGGCCGGGGTCGTCTCGTCCGCCTCGCCGCCGGGGAGCGCGGCATTCCCGCGCCGGTAGGCGGGGGTCTCGGCGGGAGCGGTCCAGAGCGGCTCGAGTTCGTCATCGAGCCACGTCACGGTCAGGGACACACCGGCCATATCCAGGCTTGTGACCAGTTCGCCGACTTCCGGCATCACCAGTGTGTAGCCGGCGGCGCGAAGCAGCGGTGCGACGCTGAGCCAGAGGACGAAGAGTTCTTCGTGCTTAGTGGAACCGAGTCCATTGAGAATGACGGCGATGCGGTCTCCCGCACCATGCGGCGTCTCGGCCAGCAGCCGGGACACGAACTCCTGGCCCAGCTCCTTCGCGGGCGTCAGATCCGTGTCGAACAGGCCGGGTTCGCCGTGAATGCCCAGGCCGAGGCCCATCTGCCGGTCCTCGAGGGTGAACAGCGGCGCCTCGGCGCCGGGGAAGGTGCAGCCGTGGAAGGCACTGCCGATGGTGCGGGTCAGGTCGTTGGCCTTCCGGCCCAGGCGCACCACCTCGGCGAGGTCGGCGCCGGCTTCGGCGGCCGCGCCCATGATCTTGAAGACCGTGAAATCACCGGCAATGCCGCGCCGTTTTTCCGACTCCGACGGCGGCGCGCTGGCGACGTCGTCGGTAACCAGGACGTTCTCCACTTCGATCCCCTCGGCGGCGAGCCGTTCGCTGGCCATGCCGAAGTTCATGACGTCGCCCGCGTAATTGCCATAGGTGAAGACCACCCCGGCCCCGGAATCCGCTGCCTTGGCCACGGAGTACGCCTGCTGGGCCGACGGCGAAGTAAAGATATTCCCGACGACGGCGCCGTCGGCCAGTCCAGCGCCGATCAGCCCGGCGAAGGCCGGGTAGTGCCCCGAGCCGCCGCCGGCCAGCACGGCCACCTTCGGTTGGCGGGGCCGGTGCCGGCGGACGGCGCCGCCGGGCACCTGGCGCACCAGGTTCGCATGGACGTCGCAGAAGCCGGCGAGGGCTTCCTCGGCGAAATCGGACGGGTTGTTAAATATTCTGGTCATCGTGGGCTCTTTCAGCTGCTCGCGGTCTTCTCAACGGCGGGACTGCTAGTGGATGTGGCTTCCGCCGTTGATATCGATGGTGGTTCCGGTGAGGTAGGCGGACTCCTCGGAGGACAGGAAGGTGATGACGGCCGCGATTTCCTCGGTGCTGGCGTTGCGCCCCAGCGGAATTCCGGCGTTGATGGCCGCTTCCTGCTCTTCGGTGCTGCCCACGCGGATATTCGTGTCCACGGCGCCGGGGGTGATGGCGTTGACGGTCACGCCGGTGCTGCCGATTTCGCGGGCCAGGGCCTTGGTGAAGCCCAGGATGGCCGCCTTGGCCGCGGAATAGGGCACCTTGCCGAAGACGCCGCCGCCGCGCTGGGCAGAGACGGAGGACATGTTCACGATCCGGCCCCAGCCGCTGGCGATCATGTCCGGCAGGAAGGCGCGGGTGACAAGGTAGGTTCCCGTCGCGTTCACGGCCATGACCTTGTTCCAGAGCTCCAGGGTGGTCTCGAGGAACGGCACCGGAGAGGTGATGCCGGCGATGTTGGCGAGGGCCCCGACGGCGGGAAGGCTGCCGGAGCGGACTTCGGCGGCCACGGCGTTGTACGCGGCTGCCACGGAGTCCTCGCTGGCGACGTCGACCTCGTAGCCAAAGGCGGGAACGGTGAACTCGTTGCCGATCTCCGCTGCGACCTTGGCGGACTTCTCGCCGTCCAGGTCCAGGATCACCACGGCCCAGCCCTGGCTGGCGTAGCGGCGTGCGGTGGTGATGCCGATGCCCCGGTCCGAGGTTGCCCCGGTGAGGACGGCGGTGCGCTGGATGGTGCTCATGATGCTCCTTGGGTTGTTCGTTGGTGTGGCAAGTCAGATGAGGTCTGTGATGAAGCTCGCGGCCTTGGCGGCCGCCGCGGGGCGCTCCCCGTGGGTCACGTCCCGGGTCTCCAGCTCCAGGGAGAAGTGGCCGGTGTAGCCGTCGGCCGCGAGGGCCTCCAGGCCGGCGGCGAAATCGGCCTGGCCGTTGCCGATGCTGAGGTTGATGTTCCCCGGCACGGCATCGCGCAAGTGAACATGGGCGATGCGGCCCTGATGGCGCCTGAGGTAGTCCAACGGATCCTCGCCGGCGGCCACGATATGGCTGAAGTCCATGACGATCCCGACCCCGGAACCGGCCAGCCGCCCGGCCAGCAATTCCGCGCGCTCGAGGTTCCAGCAGAACCGCAGGAAGTGCAGGGACTCGGTCCAGAGCTCGACGCCGAACACGTCGGCCCGCCGCTTGGCGGCGGTGAGTTGCGCGGCAATGGTGTCCAGGTCCTCGTCGAGGCTGCGGACCGGGTCGCGGCCGAGGGCGCCGCAGGGCAGGACCAGCGCCTTGGCGCCCGTGCCGGCTGCCAAGCTGAGCAGCGCGTCAAGGTGCCGGTTCCGTGCTGCCTGTGCGTCGGCGTCGAGCAAGGCGTTCAGGTCCCCGATGTCCCCGTTGACCGACCGGACCCGCAGCCCGGAGGTAACCACCCCGGCCGTGACGGCGGCGACGGCATCGGCGTCGAGGTCGTAGGGAACGTGGTCGCACACTCCGGGTAGCGCACCGAGATCCAGTTCATCGAAGCCGAGGCCCTCGATGGTGCGCAGGGCCTCTGCCAGGCTCTGGTGGCGGAAGCTGATGGACGAGCAGCCGAGTCGGGAATTGAACATCGTCGTTGTTCCTCTGGTTGCGCCCGGAGGCGGTGGTGATACGGACCACACTATAGAATTCGACTGTCAACAGTCAACCTTTGAAGTTGACTGTTGACATTGCTTATGGCGCGGGTCACACTGGCGTATCATCTGTTAACAGTCGACAGTGTCGGTGCGGAAGCGTCGGCAGCTCTCTTCGAAAGGGATTGACATGAGCAACGAAGCTCTCACCATGCGGGGCCCGGTGCACGGCACCAGGGAAGCGAAACGGGTCGCGATCGGCTCCAGCGTCGGCGCCGTCATCGAAACCTATGACTTCATCGGCTTCGGCACAGCGGCTGCCCTGTACTTCGGTACGGCCTTCTTCCCCACCGGCGATCCTGTGACCGGAACCCTGGCTGCCTTCGCCACCCTGGGTGTCGGATTCGCGGCGCGCCCGATCGGCGGCATCATTGGCGGGCACCTTGGGGACAAGGTCGGCCGCAAGCCGGTCCTGGTGGCCTCCCTGATCCTCATGGGCATCGCCACTTTCGTCATAGGCCTGCTCCCCACCTACGCCCAGGTGGGTCTGCTGGCTCCGGCTCTGCTGGTGTTTGTCCGCATCGTCCAGGGTCTGGCCTTCGGCGCGGAGTGGGGCGGCGCCATCCTCATGAGCTACGAACACGCACCCTGGAAATCGAAGGGAAAGTACACCGGCATGGTCCAGGCCGGCTTCCCGGTCGGGCTGCTGCTGGCCAACCTCGTGTTCCTCTTCAGCGTCCAGCTCGGCGGCGAACTCGCCTGGCGCATTCCCTTCCTGGCGAGCATCGTGCTGGTCGTCGTCGGACTGATCATCCGCTCCAAGGTCCCCGAATCCCCCGTCTTCGACGAGGTCAAGGACAGCGGCGACATCGTCAAGTCGCCCATCAAGGAGGTCCTGAAGACCGACTGGCGCAACATCGTCAAGGGCATCGGCCTGCGCATCGCCGAGACCGCCGGCTACGCCGTGTCCATCACTTACATGATTTCCTACCTGAACAGCCAGCACCTGGCCGACAAGTCGCAGACGCTCGTGGCCTTGTGCATCGCCTCCGCAATCGGCATCTTCGCCACCCAGGCCTGGGCACGGCTGACGGACAGGATCGGCCGGCGCCCGCTATATATCTGGTCCTGCGCCTTCGCCGTGGCCTTCGCGGTGCCGATGTTCCTGCTGGTCAACACCGGACTGTTCATCTTCATCATCGCCACCCTCGTGATCTCCTACGCCGTCTGCCAGAACTCCCTGGCCGGCGCCCAGGGCCCGTGGTTCCCGGAGCTGTTCCAGGCCAAGACCCGCGCCTCCGGCGCCTCGCTGGCCTACCAGATCTCGGCCATGGTCTCAGGGTTCACCCCGTTCATCACCACATTGCTCTTCGTCAGCTTCGGCTGGATGGGACCGGCACTGCTCTTCGGCACCTACGCCGCCATCGGCCTGTGGGCCGCCGTCGCCACCCGTGAAACCTGGGGCAAGCGCGAACGGGAATTCGCGAATCAGGCTACCAAAAGCACCCCCACCCACGTGAGCGCGTAGATACGCACCGCCCGGAAGCCGTCGAAGGCCTCCCGCAGCAGCTCGCCACGTCATATCTGAAAGGAAGAATCGTGGTTTCAACACAGGAAATAACCACCCGAGGCAACGCCTCCGACGCCGAGGCAGAACGCCTGGCACGGGTCGAAGGGGCCGCCTACCGGATCCGCCACCATGCCCTGAACATGGGCGAAGTCCAAGGCCAAGGCTACGTTGGCCAGGCCCTCGGCGCGGCCGACATGCTTGCCGCGGTCTACGCGGACCAGCTCCGTTTCCGCGCCGACGATCCTGAGTGGGAGGACCGCGACCGGTTCCTGCTCTCCACCGGCCACTACGCAATCGGCCACTACGCGGCCCTCGCCGAGGCCGGAATCATCCCCGTCAAGGAACTGGAGACCTACGGCTCGGACGACTCCCGGCTGCCGATGTCCGGGATGTCCACCTACACCCCCGGCATGGAGATTTCCGGCGGCTCCCTCGGCCACGGGCTCTCCATCGCCGTCGGCGCCGCCCTCGGCCTGCGCTACCAGGGTTCGGGTTCCCGGGTCTATAACTTCCTCTCCGACGGCGAACTTGACGAGGGCTCCACGTGGGAGGCCGCGATGGGCGCCCACCACCACCGCCTCGGCAACCTCACCGCCATGGTGGACATCAACGCCCTACAGGCCGACGGCAAGACCGACACCGTGCTGCGCACCGAGCCCGTCACCGAAAAGTGGCAGGCGTTTGGCTGGTACGCCCAGCGCGTGAACGGGAACGACGTCGGCGCGCTGCTGGCCGCGTTCGACAACGCGGCCGCCCAGGCCGCCGCCGTCGGACGTCCCTCCGTGATCCTGTGTGACACGAAGGTGGGCCGCGGCGTGCCGCTGCTCGAGGACCGCGAAAAAGCCCACTTCATGCGCATCGAAGAACACGAATGGCAGCTCTGCCGCGAGCAGCTGACCGCAGGTTTCGAAGGAAAGGCCGCACGATGAGTACCGCAACAACACCGAAACTGAAGACCTCTGCCATGATCGCCTCCTTCGCGGACCCGGGCCAGAAGACCGCGTCCGCGCCGTTCGGGCACGCCCTGGTCAAGGCCGCGCAGGAGAACGACAAGATCGTGGGACTGACCGCGGACCTGGGCAAGTACACGGACATGCACATTTTCGCCCAGGCCTTCCCGGAACGCTTCTTCCAGATGGGCATGGCCGAACAGCTGCTCTTCGGCGCCGCGGCCGGCCTGGCTGAGACCGGCATGGTCCCGTTCGCCTCGACGTATTCGGTGTTCGCTGCCCGGCGCGCCTACGATTTCCTGTGCCTGGATGCCGCCGAGCCAAACCTCAACGTCAATATCGTCGGCGGGCTCCCGGGGCTGACCACCGGGTACGGTCCAAGCCACCAGGCGACCGAGGACATGGCGATCTTCCGCGGCATGCCCAATCTGACCATCGTGGACCCGTGCGACTCGCTGGACATCGAGCAGGCCGTCCCCCAACTGGCCGCCAGTGAGGGCCCCACGTACCTACGACTGCTGCGCGGCAACGTCCCCACCGTGCTGGACGAGTACGACTACACGTTCGAACTCGGCAAGGCGAAAGTCCTGCGTGGCGGCCGTGACGTCGTCTTCGTCTCCAGCGGGCTGATGACCATGCGGGCCCTTCAGGCGGCCGAGGCGCTGGCTGCGCACCACGTGGATGTCGCCGTCGTCCACGCCCCCACCATCAAGCCGTTCGACGCCGCGACGGTCCTCGCCGAGCTGAACACCGACCGCCTCGCGGTCACGCTGGAGAACCACAGTGTGGTGGGCGGGTTGTTCGAGACCGTGGCTTCGGCCGTGGTCACCGCGGGGCTGGGTAAACGGGTGGTGCCGGTAGCGCTGCCGGACGAATTCCTGGACGCGGGCGCGCTGCCCACCCTGCACGAACGCTACGGCCTCTCGGTGCAGAGGGTCGTTGCCAAGGTGCTCGCCGAACTCGGCTGAGGATGGGCATGGCCGGCAGTTGCCGGCCCTGCCCATGCCGTACCATCAACTGTTAACACACGAACTGTAAACAGTTGACCACTGACAGACAGTTGACCGCTGAGCGTGAGGACTAACGATGGCCGGAGCAACAGCCCCGCTTCTCGGACTGGAAAAGAAGAGCCTCCGCGAGCAGGCGCTATCCGCCCTGCGCACGGCCATCACCAGCGGAGAGCTGGAGCCAGGGCGGCATCTGGTGGAGACCGAACTCTCCGACATGCTCCAGATCAGCCGCGGTACACTGCGCGAGGCTCTGCGTCAGTTGGAGCAAGAAGGACTGCTGTCCGCCGGACCGCGCGGCAGGCTGTCCGTGCGGCACCTGGACGGCAAGGAAATCCGGGACATCTTCGCTGTCCGGGCTGCGCTCGAATCGCTTGCGGTCCGGACACTGTGTGAGTTGCCGGACCGGGCCTCCGTGATTACATCCCTGCGCTCGGCCGTCGATGCCATGGCCGCGGCCGCCGAGGCCAGCCTGGAGGAACGGATTGAATCCGATCTGGAGTTCCACCGGACACTGTGCAGGCTCACCGGAAACGAGACCCTGCTGCACTCCTGGGAGTCGCTTGAGGGCTCCATTCGGATGTCCATCATGTTTGCCGGGATCGAGAGGGCCGTCAAGAACATGAGCGTGGACCGGCACCACGACATCGTCGCCGCGATCGAGACCGGCAACGCGACACTGGCCCGCACGACGGTCCTCGAACACATGGACGTCGCCGCAGCCAACCTGGTGGCCTGACCGGCGTCAGTAGTCCACGATCGCGCCGGCGGAGATGTTGACGGTCGCGTCCGTGATGGCCGCCGCCTTGTCCGAGACGATGAAGGAGGCCACGTTACCGACGTCCGCCAGCGTGGCCGTCCGGTTCAAATGCGCGGCCCTGGCAATCTCCACCACGATCTCATCGCGGCCCTCGGCCTGCCACGGGATGGTTTCGATAATGCCGCCGGTGACCATGGTGACCACCCTGATGCCGTGTTTTCCCAGTTCCAGGGCCCATTGCCGGCGCAGTCCTTCCATCGCGTCGAGCGCCACCTTGAAACCGCCCAGGCCGGGGATCGTCTGCGGGCCCGAGCCGCCGAACATGAGCACGACGCCGGAGCGTTGCTTGACCATGTAGGCGGCGGCCGCGCGGGTGGTCAGGAAGTGCGTCCGCGCGGCCAGGGTGATGGGCTGGGTGAAGTCATCCACATCAATCTCCATGAGTGGCTGCTGGACGTCGCCGAATGAGATCACGTTGAAGGAGATATCAATCCTCTTGCTCTTCTTCGCCACCCGGTTTACGAAGGCATCCACCTGCTCTTCGTCCAGGGCGTCGACGACGGCAGTTTCGGCTGTGCCGCCTGCCTCGCGAATGTCATTGGCTACTTTTTCCAGCCGCGATTCCGTCCTTCCGGCAATGTGCACCGTGGCGCCGTCGGCCGCGAAAGCCCTTGCCACCGCCCCGCCGACCGCCCCGCCGCCGCCGTAGATCAGGGCGGTCTTGCCGTGAAGCACGCCGTTTTCCGGAATCCCGATGTTCACCATGGTCGCCTGCCTAGTGCCGCGGAGTACGTGAATTCCCTCAACTATGTTCTTGCGGAGCGCGGGTGGCAAGAGGACCGGGCGCAGCGCGGCATTAGCTTCTGGGCAGCCCTCCGGGTCCGGTGGCTGGTCCTCCGGTTCCGGGCGCGGGCCCGGTGGCTGGTCCGGCGGAGGGTCTGGGGCCGGCCGCAGGTCCGGGCCCGACCGCGGGTCCGGTGGCTGGTCCAGGCCCGACGGGTCCGGCGGCGGGTCCTCCGGTTCCGAGCGCAGGTCCGGCGTATGCAGGCACCGGCAGCTCGCCCGGATCGACCGGACCCATATCAAGGTGGAACGGCGGATATTCGTCCCGCATGAGGGCAACGTAGGCGATAACGCGGTAGATCCAGCGGTTCAGGCCAAGCAGGAGGTCGAAGAGCCCCCGCCGGTATTGGCCCGTGAACAACAGGATCACGCCGGCGATCAGGACCAGCAGCCCCAGGAAGGAGATGCCCACACCTTGCTGCACCCACTCGCCGTCCCGGTACTCCCACGTCCTCGCGGTCCCCGTCAGCAGGCTGATAAGCAGCAGATGTGGAATGGCCAGCAGCCAGGATTTCACCAGCACCAGGCCGCGGGACAGCCGTTCGGGATAGTCGACGTCGAAGTCCGCCGGGTAATCGGTGCGGGCCAGGGTGAAGGGGGGATAGACATCCGTGCCGATAGCGCTGAAGGCGTAGAAGGCCACACGCCAGTTCCAGCGGATCACGCCGACACTGAAATTGAACAGCGAGCGCGGGTAGCGCGCCGTGAACAGGATCGCGAACCACGCCACGATCGTGACCACTCCGAAGGCGAACCAGAGGATAAACAGGACGATGAAGTGCGGGATGGCCAGGAACCACTTCACGAGCCACATCCACCGTGACAGGTTCGGGTCGAGGTAGCCGTGGAGACGGGCGGGGTACACATATGCGGTCGTAGCACCCGGTGCCACCGGATACGGAGTCCCCGGCGGAGCAGCGTAGGCCGCAACGGCACCCGGCGGGGCCGCACTGTTCTGCTGGCCGGGGGTGGCCCTGGGCGGGTAGGGACCCGCGGGATACGGCTGGCCGGGCTGGGCCGGCAAGCGGCCGGGAGGGACACCGCTGCCCGTCCCGCCTTGGCCCGGGCCGCCGCGGCCGAGTCCAACGGCGCCCAGCACTATCAGCGGCACGCCGATCAGCAGCATCACGAGTCCGCCGATCAGCAGGCCGATGAACACCGGCAGGAGCAGGTCTGTGCGTGCCCCTGCCTGCAGATTCACGCTCACCGGAGACGTCGCGTCGGCATTCATGACCACCACTGCCCAGGATCCGGAGCGGAGGTCCCAGGTCAGTTCCTGTTCCCCCGGGCCTGTGGCAGTCGCGGCCCAGAAGGTCTGCTGCGCCGGATTGGACGGGACCTGGGAGCCGGCCACTTCGCGGTACCGCGCGCGGAAGGGGTTGAACCTGACGTCGACGATTTCGGTGCGCCGGACACCAGCCAGGTACGTCGCGACGTCGGCCCGCGGGGCAATTCCAATGAAGATTTCCTTGCCGGGATCGGTGGAGGAACCGCGGAGCAGCACGCTGCCCGCAATGTCCACCGGAACGCCGTCGTCCACGCCGCCGCCTGTCATGAGGTCCAGCCGGGGGGTCGTCAGCGCGTAGGAATTGCCTGAGAAAGGCGCCGACGGCGTGATGAAGTACCTGCCGTCACGTTGCTGGTAGTTGACCCAGCCCGCAAAGCCGGCGCCCGCCAACAGTCCCAAACCGACCAGCGCGCACAGCGAGCCGATCACCAGCATGACAATCCGGCCTGCTTTCATGGCCGCCGTCCTTTCAGATGGTCCGTTTGCCACGCCCGGCCGGGCGTGGCTTCCGGAAGCTGGCGGCCCGGGCCGCTACCGCCCGAGCGAGATCACGAACGGCTTGGCTTCGTCGATCGCGCCGGCATCGCCGGAGTGGAGGACAACGAGCGCTTTCATGCCGTGATCACGACTTTGAGGGCCTTCGTCTCCGCGGCGCGGGCAAAAGTGTCGTACGCCTCCATGAACTCGTCAAAGGTGAAGTGGTGGGTGGCGAAACTGTCCGCGGGGATCTTTTGCTGTGCCACGAGCTTGAGCAGCATGGGGGTGGTGTTGGTGTTCACCAGGCCCATGCTGATGTTGATGTTCCGGATCCAGAGGTCTTCGACGTGCAGTTCCACGGCTTTGCCGTGCACGCCCACGTTGGCCACGGTGCCGCCAGGACGCACGATGTCGGTGCACATCGTGAAGGTCGCCGGGACGCCCACGGCCTCGATCGCCACGTCCACGCCCTGCCCGTCGGTCAGGAGCATGAGCTGCTCCTTCCAGTCGGCATCGGATGAGAGGACCACATCGGTGGCTCCGAATTCGCGGGATTTCTCGAGCCGGTTCGCGTCGAGGTCGACGGCGATGATCGTGGCGGCGCCGTAGAGGCCGGCGGTGGAGATCGCGGCAAGTCCCACGGGGCCCGCGCCGATGACGGCGACCGTGTCGCCGGGCTTGACCCGGCCGTACTGCACGCCGATCTCAAAGCCGGTGGGGAGGATGTCGGAGAGCATGACGGCCTGCTGGTCGCTGACTCCCTCAGGCAGGAGGTGCAGGGAGTTCTCTGCGTAGGGGACGCGGACGAACTCGGCCTGCGTGCCGTCGATCAGATGTCCGAAAACCCAGCCGATGCCGGAGGTTCCCTCCTCCCCCAGGCAATGGGAGTACAGGCCGGTCTTGCAGTTGGCGCAGTGCCCGCAGGACTTGATGCATGAAATGATGACGCGGTCCCCGACCTTGAGGCTGGTCACGGAGGGGCCGATCTCCGTGATGGTGCCGACCCCTTCGTGGCCCAGGATGCGGCCCTTGGCCACCGCGGGGACGTCGCCTTTGAGGATGTGCAGATCGGTCCCACAAATGGTGGTGGTGTCCACTTTGACGATCACATCGCTGGGATTCTGGATGGTGGGATCGGGGACCTCGGTCCACGATTTCTCCCCGGGACCGCCATAGACGAGGGCTTTCATACGTGCTCCTTGGTTTTGAGGATGACCAGCGGGTCCACGAGGCGCAGACGGCACGGAGTCTCCGTGCCATCGATCCCCGAATACAGCAAAGAGGCGCGGGCACGCTCACGGAGTTCCTCGATCGCGGCGGCCGACACCCGGGCATGGGCGAGGTCGAGCACGAGTTCAAACCCGGGAAGCTTGCTTGTGACGCGGCGGCAAACGACGTACAGCGCCCGCACGTTGGCCACGGTCACCACACCATGCACGTCGATCCGCGCTGTTTCGGCGTCGGCGTTCAGGCGGATGAGCACCTTGAGTTTAGGGTCCCCCGAATGGTGATGGATACTCATGTGGCCGTGGTCTCCTGCCTTTTCCTGCTGAAGCCGGAAAGTGCAAACGCCATTTCCTTCCCCAATTCGCGGTGAGACCCGTGCCGTATTTACGTGAAGTGGTTCTTCGCTCGACACGTCCCCCCAACTGGCCGTGCAGCAACCTCCCCACACATTCAGCTTGGGGGGCGCTCGTGGCAGAGGTAAGGGGCGAAAGTCCCGTGTGCGCCTGTTGGGTCCTGCGGCGTCGCCCGCCTAGCCTGTTCCTATGTCTGATCCGCTCGATCCCTGCCGACCCCCGGATCTCGTGCTGGCCTCCGCGCGGCACCCCGGGGAGGAAATATGCTTCGACGTTCATCTTCGTGCCGGGGCCGTGTCGGCAATCATCCCGTCGCGCCCGGGCTCGGGTGCGCTCCCCGCTGCCACCCGGGTGGTGGATCTGGAGGGCCGCTACGCCATTCCTGGGCTGTGGGATGAGCACGTTCATATGACGCAGTGGGCGCTGGCCTCCAACCGGCTTGACCTCTCCAGTGCCGGCTCGGCGCGCGAGGCGGCCGCCGTCGTCGGGGCCCACATCGCCGGGGACACTAGCACCGGGACCGGAAGCGGCGCCGGAGCTCCGGGTCCCGTCCAGACGCTGGTGGGCGTCGGTTTCCGCGATGCCATCTGGCATGACCTGCCCAGTCTGGACCTCCTGGACGGCGTGACGCGCGGCCGGCCTACGGCGCTGATCAGCCACGACCTCCACTGTGTCTGGCTCAACTCCGCAGCGGCCCAACAGTACGGAATGCCGGTGGATGCGGGCGGCCTGCTCCGGGAAGAACCGGCGTTCGCCCTGACCCGGGAGCTTGGCCAGCTGCCGGACGCGGTGGTGGATCCGTGGGTGCGGCAGGCAGGTCAGGCTGCGGCCGCGCGGGGCGTGGTCGGGATTGTGGACTTCGAGATGACGTGGAACCGCGACGCCTGGCTGCGGAGGATCTCCGGCGGCTTCGCTGCCCTGCGGGTTGAAGCGGGGGTCTATCCGCAGGACCTGGACCGGGCCGTGGCAGAGGGGCTGCGGACAGGTTTGGCGGTGGCCGGCAGTGGCGGGCTGCTCAGCGTGGGCCCCCTGAAAGTGCTGATCGACGGCTCGCTCAATACCCGCACAGCGTATTGCGTGGACCCGTATCCGAACGGCGGCCACGGGCTGCTGACCGTGAGCGAGGCGGAGCTGCTCGCCCTGTTGGTCCGGGCCCGGCAGGCGGGTTTTGTGCCGGCGGTCCACGCAATCGGCGACGCGGCCAACCAAGTCGCCTTGGATGCGTTTGAGGCGGCGGGCCTCGCCGGACGGGTGGAGCATGCCCAGTTTGTCCGGAGCGAGGATTTCGCCCGCTTCGGCCGGTTGGGCGTGACCGCGAGCGTCCAGCCTGCGCATGCCCTCGATGACCGGGACGCCGCCGAGGCGAACTGGCCGGGGCGCACGGACCGGTCCTTCCCGCTCCGTTCATTGCTGGCCGCCGGGGCGACTCTCGCCTTGGGCTCGGACGCTCCGGTGGCCCCCCTGGATCCGTGGATTGCCATGTCCGCTGCCACGGCGCGGGCCCGGCTGGATGGCCGCGGGCCGTGGCATGCCGAGCAGGCCCTCACGCGGCAGGAGGCCCTCACGGCCTCGACCCGCGGTCGCGGCCGTCTCCGGGTCGGGGACCCCGCCGATATTGCAGTGCTCGACGGCGACCCAGTGACCGTGTCGGATGCGGAGTTTGCGGCCATGCCGGTGGCCGCCACGTTAGTGGCGGGACGGTTCACGTACGGCGGCTAGGCACCTTTGACGCGCGCCTGGACTAAGTTGGCGTACGGCAGGCGGCCGTATTCTTCGATGAATGCGGCATGGCACCGAGCTTCGGCCGCGTTGAGTTGCTCAACGGGCAACTCTTTCCACGCGATGATCAGGGACCCGGGCACGGCGAGCTGCCAGATGAGCCGCCCGTCCCAGTGGCCCGGCGGCTTGCCTTCGCCGAAGTCGACGAATTCCTGGATTTGCCGGCGCAGTCCGCGGTTGCCCTTGCTTCCGGGGCCGGCTTTGCCCAGGAAAAGAACATCGGCACCGTCCACCCATTCGGCGTCGAGAGCGTCCGTCTTGAGGGTGGGGTTCTTCTTCTTGAAGATGCCGGCGGTGCTCCTGGCCAGGAACTGGGGCCGGAAGCCCTCTGGCCGCAGTACCGCGAAGATCCCGGGCTTCTGCGGGATCCGGTTGATGTCAAGGTCCTGGAGCGGCCGGAAACCGGTGAAGCCGTCCTGTTTCAGCGATTGTGTGTTGATGGGCATGGGTTCCTTGGATCGGGGCTCGTGGCGTTCCTTTGAAGCTTACGGAAGAAGCTCACTCACTGAAGTCCGGGCTCAGCCGCGGGTGAAGGTGCCCAGCCCGGTCTGATCGTAGAAATCGAGCCTGACGCTCGAAGCCGTGCCGCCTCCGGCTGCGGCGTCCGCACCAGGGGCCGCGTCCGCGCCGGGGGCCGCGTCCGCGCCGGGGGCGAAGATTGCCCCGGCAAGACCGTTGGCGTTCTCGCCGATTGACTCAAAGCTGAAGGTGTCGCCGTCGAAATGGGTGAGCGGGAACTTGGTGGTCCTGCCGGCCGGGCCCAGCTCAAGGGTCAGCACGCCGTTCTCCACTGCGACGGTGAGCGGGCCGTAGTAGGAGTTCGCGTAACTGCCGATGTAGAAATCGTTGCCCTGCGCCGGTTTGGCCTGGGCCGGTGCCTTGGAATAGTCAACTTTTGGCTTCTCCGACTCATCGATCTTCTGGAAGACGCCCGACGTGAATCCGATCCAGTCCACTGTCGGGGCGCCGTTCTGGGCCGTGTCCAGGAATGCGGCGCAGATGGCTTCGGGGATGCCCTGCGGCCGGCCATTGGTCAGGGCCACAATGCCCAACTGCTCGCCGGGGAGCAGTGAGACGGCGGTCGCGGCACCAAGGTTGAAGGCCCCCGAGTGCCCGAGCATGAGGCGGGCGTGGTCGTCGTAGGAGACGTTCCAGCCCAAGCCGTAGAAGCGGGTGCGGGCGCCCGGCGTCGCCGGTGGGCCCGAGACGGCGTGCGGGACATGCGTGACACCAAGCGCGTCCGGATCGATGACCTCGCTTCCCTCAAAGCTGCCGTTGGCGAGCTGCAGGCGGATCCAGCGCGCCAGGTCGCGCACGGAGGAACTGGCCCCGCCGGCGGGTGCTTCGGCGTCGGCATCCCGGGTGTATTTGGCAACCCAGGTCTTGTTACCGGCTGGGACGTGGATCAGAGCCTTGTTCGTCGCCTTTTGGTAGTCCGCGTGGCGATAGCTCGTGGATGACATGCCCAGGGGCTTGAACAAGACTTCTTCGGCGAGGTCTGCCCAGGGCTTGTTCATGGCATCGGCGACAGCCTGTGCACCAGCCGTGTAGCCGAAGTTGCTGTAGTTGTAGCTCGACCGGAAAGAGTCCAGCGGCTGCTGGTTGAGGTGGCTGAGAATATAGGGCTGGTCGAATCCGAGGTCTTCCAACAGATCGCCCGCCCCCGTACTGAGGCCGCCTTGATGTGACAACAGGTCCGCCGCCGTGGCGTTCCGCGTGACGTAGAGGTCTTTCAGGGCAAAGCCGGGGGTGTGGTTGATCACCGGTTCCGTCCAGGAGATGGCCTTGCGGCCCACGGCCACGGCCGCCACCGTGGAGGCCAAGGGTTTGGAGACCGAGGCCAATTGAAAAACGGTATCCGTGTCCACTGTCTCCGGCCGGCCCGATTCCCGTACGCCGAAGCCCTTGGCGTACACCATTTGGTCCTGGTAGACCACGGCCACGGCGACTCCCGGAACACCGGTACTCTCCATCACGCCCTGGACCATCCCGTCCAGCTTTGCCAAGGCGGCGTTGACCTCCTGTTGGTCCAGGAGCGGTTCGACCTGCGGTTCCGGCGCCGGAAGCACAGACGCCGACGGCGTACCGGAGGCGCCAGAGGCACTGCTTCCGGCACCGGCGGGGGCACTTTGGGCAGTGCAGGCGGCCAGCAGCGGCATGCCCGCTATCCCCGCGGCGCCGACGCCGACCGCTTTAAGTAACGAGCGGCGGTCCGAAGGCAGCGAGCTGATCCTCGTCCCTATAGATTCCCTCTGGTTCATGGACAATCCTCCGCCCGGTTCCGCCTGGGGCGCAGAGCTAACGCCCCCTCCCATGATGGACCCGTGCCCGTGTTTGAGACAGGGGCGGGGCGCTCGGGTGGGGGGTCCTCGGACGCCGGGAACTCGCGGCCGCACCTCCACAACCGCCAGCGCATCCCACCAATCCCGCTAACCTCGCGGCCTCCTTCTGGTTACCCCTAATTAATGTCCGATCCCCGAAGGAGACTGGATTCATGGACGGCAATCAGGGGTCCGAAGTGGTTCCGGCGGGAGACGGCGACGGCGGCTTCGGCCGCGCCGGGCGCGGTGACGACGGCGGCCGGGATTTGCTCGCATTTTGCGCCCGCGTGCTCCGGGACGTGCGTCAGGCCGAGGATCCCGACGGAGCGATCGAACAGTACCGACGGCTTGACGAGTTGCACTCTGCGCTCGACGCGTTACGGACGCGTCTTCAGCTCGACGTTTTCCTGGGCAGCGTCTCGGGAGTGACTTTGGGCCCTGGAAGGTCGCCGATGGCTTCCGAGGCGGTGGAACGGTTGCGGAGGGCCATAAATGTCATAGCCCGCAGGGACACTTAATTCATGGACGGCAATGAAGGGCCCGAAGTGGTTCCGGCAGGACACGGCGACGGCGGCTTTGGTTGCGCCTGGAGCGGCGCGGCCGCCGGACCGATGGGTTCCGTGAGCATGGCCACGGACAGTGCCGGGATCATTGACCGGATCCGGGAACTGGAGGACTGGAAGTCCGCCGCTTCCGCGGAACAGGCCCGACTCGCCGTGGCCTTCGACCTGCTCCAACGCCGCGAACAAGCCCGGCTCGGGGTCCCGGCCGAGAAGCTCGGCGCCGGGATCGGCGCGCAGATCGCCCTGGCCCGGCGCGAATCCCCGGCCAGGGGCGGCCGGCTCCTCGGCCTGGCCAACGCCCTGATCACCGAGATGCCGCACAC
>NZ_JBFUAR010000029.1:0-40997 GCF_056406175.1 Arthrobacter sp. P1_D12 | reverse complement strand
GACCGGCCGGCGAGTCCCTGCCGGGGCAGCAGCGTGTCGGCCAGGCCGAGCCGGCGCCTGGCCTCCGCGGCGCCGATCCGCAGCCGCGCCCGCAGGAACTCCACCGTGTTCCGGTACCCGTCATCCAGCACCGATTCCGGCACCGCCGACTCACCCGTTCCGGGGGTTCCGGCGGGAGCAGCCGCAACAGACGTGCCGGAGGGAACCAAGGACAAGGACGTGCCGGAAGGATCCGAGGCCAAGGAAGTGCCGGCGGGTTCCACGGTTCCGGGTGCGCCGGTCTGCCACCCGGCGGGGCTCTCACGCCAGCCGGTGGTCCACGCGGTGACCGCCCCCGCCGCGACCCCCGTGGCCGCGGCTGCGGACTGCTTCCTGGTCCGGTCCACGGCGGCGGCCGCGACGAGCTGCAGATACTCCACCGCGCGGGAGACTTCCTCCACGCTGCCGGCGAAGTCCGACGCGGCCCGGAATCCCCACGACCCCGCATCCTCCACCGCCGTCGAACCCACAGCCCGCAGCGCGGTCAGGGCGGCGTCCAGACCGGATTGCCCGACCGGGGCTGCACCCCGGTCCGTGCCCTGCGCCTCGTCCTCGCAGGCGGTGAGATCCCTGATGAAATCCCTGACGGCTTCCATGGCTCGAGTCTATTTGAGGGCTCCGACAAAAGTGATGGGCACGGTTCCGCCTCGGAGTGACTCCGGTGCGGTGCACCCGGCCGAACCCCAAACGAACTGTGACCACGCACCCCGTTGGGTGCGTGGTCACGGTTGCGCGCGGAAAACAGCTGCGCGGGGATAAAGAGCTAGAGCTTCAGGATGCTGGTGAGCCGCTCGGTGTCCTGCCGCGTCCGGGCCTTGCCGAGGTACACCACGGCCGCGATCGAGGCCGCAGTGCCCAGGACCATCGGCAGAATCCACGGGATCCAGGTCAGGCCCGGCTGGTAGCCGAATCCGGCCGCAATGAAGATGATCCAGCTGAGCATACCGACGGATGCAGCAACTCCCGCGGGGACGGCGACGCCGTACTTCTGGTGGCGCTTGTCGTTGGCCCACACCACGAAACCCGCAGCCACGGTCACCATGGCGACCACAATCAGGGAAAGCATTCAGGACACCTCACGATGGAGAAACTGCGATGAAGGAACGGTGGTGGGAAGAACGGGGCTAGAGGGCACCGAAGCCGACGCGGCGGGCCTCTTCTGCGCCGATTTCCACGTAGCCCAGAACATTGGCGGGGACGATCACCAGGCGGCCTTTGTCGTCCGTCAGCCGCAGTTCGCTGCCCTTGGCGATCGCGTCGCCAACTACCTTGGCGACGGCTTCGGCATCCTGCGCCGATTCGAGGACAATTTCGCGGCCAATGTTTTGAATACCAATCTTTACTTCCACAGCAAGGCCTCCCAGCCAATCAACGTCCAAAAAATGTCTAAGGTCAATCTCTAGTTGTAGTCTAGGTCTCTTTGGGGAAGCGGGAGATTCCGCGCCAAGCTAAACGGTAGATGAGGTCACTGGCTACATCGAGATCCAGGTTCCCGTCCGTTTCCAGCCAATACCGTGCGCTCACGTGGGCCATGCCAGCGAGTCCGCGGCCCAGCAGCTGGGCCTCCAGCTCAGGCAGTTTGGTGTCCTCGGCGATGACGTGCGCGACGGCGTCGGCGAAGGTCTTGTTGAACGTTTCCAGCCGCGCGCTGACGTCGGGATCGTTAATCAGGTCCGACTCGAAGACGAGCCTGTGGGCCTGGTCGTCGTGCGCGATGAAGCGGAAGTAGGCGCGCATGACGGCCTGGACGCGCTCGTCATTGTCTGTGGTGGAGTTCAGGGCGCCAAGCAGGAGGTCGGTCAGCTTGCTGAGGTGGCTGTCCAGCAGAGCCAGGTAGAGGTCCCGCTTGGAGGGGAAGTGCTGGTACAACACCGGCTTGCTGACGTGGGCGGTCTCGGCGATCTCGTCCATGGCGGCACCGTGGTAGCCGTTCGCCACGAAAACTTCCTGCGCGGCCGCCAGCAGCTGCGCCCGGCGTTCGTCGCGGGGGAGGCGGGCCGAACGTTGCCCGCTCCGCGGCTGCACTGCCGTCGGCTTGCCGGACTCGTCCCGCTCCAACGGTGCCTGATGAACCACTGTCGGCCTTCTTTCCCTTAATTCACCCCATTGCGCGCAATGGCAATCGTCTGCATTTTGTACTGAACTACCTTGCACTCAATTACACCTTACGCGCGGGTAATATGACCTGGTGGTATCTTCGGGCATAGATTGAAGTATGGCTTCCAAGTTCACCGCCGCCGGTGCCCCCGCAACCCCCCAGACGAAGCTGGGTCCGCAGCCCGGACCGCTGGTCGACCCGGCTGCGGACCTCAGTCCGGACGAGGTGGAACGCTACTCGCGGCACCTGATCATTCCGGAGATCGGCGCGATCGGCCAGCGACGCCTCAAGAACGCGAAAGTCCTGGTGATCGGTGCCGGTGGCCTCGGCTCCCCGGCCCTGCTCTACCTCGCCGCCGCGGGGGTCGGCACCCTTGGCATCGTCGATGACGACGACGTCGACCTCAGCAACCTCCAACGCCAGATCATCCACGGTGTCGCGGATGTGGGCCGGCCGAAAATCGAGTCGGCTCGCGACGCCATTACGGCCCTGAACCCGCTCGTGGATGTCCGGCTCCACAACGTCCGGCTCGACGCGTCCAACGCACTGGAACTCTTTGCCGGCTACGACCTGATCCTCGACGGCGCCGACAACTTTGCCACGCGCTACCTCGTCAACGACGCCGCCGCCATCCTCGGCAAGCCCTACATTTGGGGATCGATTTTCCGTTTCGACGGCCAGGTCAGCGTCTTTTGGGAACAGTTCGGGCCCACCTACCGGGACCTCTACCCGGAGGCGCCGCCGCCCGGATCCGTGCCGTCCTGCGGCGAAGGCGGCGTGTTCGGCATGCTGTGCGCCGCCGTCGGAGCGCTGATGGTGACCGAGGCGGTCAAACTGATCACCGGCGTCGGCCGGTCCCTGCTGGGCCGGCTGGCGCTCTATGACGCGCTGGGCGGCACCTGGCGCGAGATCAAGGTGACCAAGGACCCGGCGGCAGCACGAATCACCGAACTCACCGACTACGAGGCCTTCTGCGGGATCACTCCAACGGCGGATGCCGGTACCGAGCACACCGTGACGGCGACCCAGCTCGCCACCATGCTGGCCTCCCGCAAGGCCGGCCTCAAGGACTTCCACCTCGTGGACGTGCGGGAGCAGGGAGAATACGAAATCGTCCGCATTGAGGGCTCGGAGCTGATCCCGCAAAGCCGCATCCTTGCCGGCGAGGCGTGGCAGGAACTGCCCCAGGATGCCGAAATTGTCTTCCACTGCAAGGCCGGAACACGATCCGCCGCCGTCCTGTCCGCGGCCCGCGCCGCCGGGTACGGGCGCGTCAGCCACCTCGAAGGCGGCATTCTCGCCTGGGTAAGGGACGTGGAGCCCGGGAAACCGGTGTACTGAGCCTTGGCGGGCCATATGGCCAGCAAGGCCGCGATACCGCACAACACGCTCCGCCGAGCGGCGCCCTAAAACGAAAGGCTTGGTCATGAGCGAGGAAGATGTCGTGAAAGAGGAAGACGCCGTGAGCCAGGAAAATGCCGTGAGCCAGGAAAATACAGTGACGTCCCAGCGCAAGATTGGCTCCGGGTTCGGCCGGGATTCGACGGCGGCCGACGTCATTGCCGGCATCGACCTGACCGGGAAGACCGCTATTGTCACGGGCGGCTACTCGGGGCTGGGCCTGGAGACCGTGCGGGCGCTGGCCTCCGCTGGCGCCACTGTCGTGGTGCCGGCCCGGCGGCCCGAGCATGCCCGCGACGTCCTGGCCGCGGCGGGGCTGACGCCGGCAACGGCTGGCGGCGGCGTCAGCGTCGCCGAGCTGGACCTTGCGGACCTGGCCAGTGTGAAGGCGTTCGCCGCCGGCTTCCTGGCCGGCCCGGCGACCGGAACGGCACCTGGCGCGGCGCCGGGCTCAAGCCGCAGCCTGGACATCCTCATCAACAACGCCGCCATCATGGCAAGTCCGGAGCAAAGGGTGGGACCCGGCTGGGAATCACAGTTCGCCACGAACCACCTGGGCCATTTTGCCTTGACCAACCTGCTGTGGCCGGCGCTTGCCGCGGCGCAGGGAGCCCGCGTGGTCTCGCTGTCCTCGACCGGCCACAAGCTCTCGGCCATTCGCTTCGATGACATCAATTTCGACGCCGGCTACGACAAGTGGCGTGCCTACGGCCAGGCCAAGACGGCGAACGCGCTCTTCGCCGTCCAGCTCGATGCCCTGGGCCGGAACTTTGGCGTGCGCGCCTTCGCAGTACATCCCGGCGGGATCATGACGGAGCTGCAACGGCACCTGCCGCGGGAGGAAATGATCGCCGCGGGCTGGATGGACGAGCACGGCAAACTCGACCCGCGGTTCAAGACACCCGCGCAGGGCGCCGCCACCTCGGTCTGGGCCGCGACGGCGCCGGCGCTCGAAGGAATGGGCGGCGTCTACTGCGAGGACTGCGACATCGCCGAAGCCACGGTGCCGGGATCGCCCGAAGCCAGGATCAGGGGAGTGGATGCCCACGCGGTGGACCGGGAGGCGGCCACACGGCTGTGGCAGGTGTCGGCCGAAATGACCGGGATCAACGCTTTCCCCGGATAATCCAGGGATAAGCCGCGGTGCGGGGAGGCGCGGGGCAGCTACGCGGTTTCGCGGATGTCGCCCGCTGCGGGGCTCGGGTCGCCGGGGTTATGGACACCGGGGTTGTGGACAGCGGCGTTGTGGTCCACGGGGCACGCGGCCCCGGAACCGGCGGCACCTGCAACCGTTGCGCCGGCGGTAGGCTCCACCGTGATGCCGTACAGCGCCTCAAGACCGGCAATGTAGGCGTCCTGCTGTCCGTTGGAGGCCAGTTCGCGGGCCCTGACGGTGGGGACGTGGAGAAGCTGTTTCACCATGCGGCGCAGGGCAAATTCGACTTCTTCGGCGGCGGCCGTGCAGCCGTGCCGGGCCCGGACCTTTTCCATTTCCGCATCCAGGACGTTCATCGTGTGGCGGCGCAAGGCGACGATCGCCGAGTCGACGCTCCTGGCCTCGCGCTCCTGCTCAAAGGCGCTGGCCGCCCCGGCCACGATGCTGCTGGCCTGTTCGAGCGACTCGGCCTGTTCCTGCGGTGCGGCCAGCCGGACCGATTCCAGCGTAAGCAGTTCAACGCCGTCGAGGTCGCCGACCGCCGGGTCGAAGTCATGGGTCAAAGCGAGATCGATCGCGATCAGCGGCTGGGGCGAGTTCGCCCGGATCCGGGCGAGTTCGTCCGCTTCGACCCGGCTGTCGGAGCCGCTGCAGCCGATCATGACGTTGGCGGCGGCAACTGCGCCCGGAAGCGTGTCCTCGTTCAGTGCCGTGCCGCCCCGGGTGGCGACGAAGCCGGCGGCGCGGCCGGAGGAGGAATAGACAAAGACATCGGTGCAGCCACGTTCCCGCAGCAGGGACATGGTGGCACCGGCGTAGGCGCCGGTCCCGAAGACGACGGCTTTCTTGGCGGACCAGTCCGGGTTTTCCGACAGGTCCGTGGCGAGGTCAAGGGCCACGGAGACGATGGAGAGCCCGCGCGAACCCAACGCCGTCTGGGCACCGACGTCCTTCGCGGTCTTGGACGCGGCCTGGAACAGCCGGACCAGGCCGGAGCTGGCAGTGCCCTCGTGTTGGGCCGTGATCAAGGCGCGGCGCACCTGCCCGGCAATTTCCCGTTCGCCCACCACGGCGGAGTCCAGCCCGGAGCTGACCGAGAAGAGGTGCTGGCTGACCTCGGCGCCGGTGCGGGTGCTGAAGGCGCGGGAGACGAGCTGATCGTTGAGTCCGCTGGCGCCGCTGATGTGGGTGATGAGGGCCGCCCGGGCCGCGGCGACGGCGTCCGGATGGGGGGCTTCGCCGTAGATTTCAAGGCGGTTGCAGGTGGCAAGGACAACGGCACCCGCCACGGCCGGCGATCCGGCGAGGGCGGATGTGGCGATCCCTGAAGCACCGGTGCTCAACTGAGCAACGGTTTCGAGGTCGATGTCGGCGTGTGTAGCCACCAATGAAAAAAGAACCACAGCATCACCATCATAGCTTTTTCGCGCCCGTGTAGAACAACTGTCCGGGCGTGGGCTCAGGCACCCTGGCCTGTGATTCCCGCCACGACCCGGCACTCGGGGCCGGTGTCAGAGCCGGCGTGACAGGCTGTCGTTATCTTTTGGCCACAAATTTGGGCACAATCGAAGTCATGACTCCAAGCGCTGCGGCACGTGCCGGCACGACCACATTCAGTACGTCCGACAACGGCGCAGCCGGCAATGCAGCCATTGACGGCGCCGCCACAGACGGCGCCGCCCGCGGCCTCGACGCCGGCCACCCGCTGATGGACGGCCGCACCGCGGATTCGCCGCTGATCACCGCCTACCGCGGCGGCAAGCCCTCCCGTCGTCCCGTCTGGTTCATGCGCCAGGCCGGCCGCTCACTGCCCGAATACCTCAAGGTCCGTGAGGGCGTCGCGATGCTGGACTCGTGCCTGCGCCCCGAGCTGGCCTCAGAAATCACCCTGCAGCCGGTCCGCCGCCACGATGTCGATGCCGCCATCTTCTTCTCGGACATTGTCATCCCGCTCAAGCTGGCCGGTGTCGGAGTGGACATCGTGCCCGGCGTCGGACCCGTCCTGGACAAACCGGTCCGCACGGCCGCTGACGTTGCCGCCCTGCCGCAGCTGACCTGGGAGGCCTTGGAGCCCATCCGCGAAGCCGTCCGGCTCACGGTGGCCGAGCTCGGCAGCACCCCGCTGATCGGCTTCGCCGGTGCGCCCTTTACCCTCGCCGCGTACATGGTGGAAGGCAAGCCTTCCCGCGACCATCTCGGCCCGCGCACCATGATGCACGCCGACCCCGAAACCTGGACTGCCCTGGCCAACTGGGCCGCCGATGCCTCGGGGATGTTCCTCCGCGCACAGCTGGAAGCCGGCGCCTCCGCCGGCCAGCTCTTCGACTCCTGGGCCGGTTCGCTGGGACTTGCCGACTACCAGCGCTTCGTTGCGCCGGCGTCGTCCCGTGCCCTGGACCATGTCCGGCACCTGGGCGCACCCCTGATCCACTTCGGCACCGGCACCTCGGAACTGCTCGTCGCGATGCGCGACGTCGGCGTTGACGTCGTGGGGGTCGACTACCGGCTGCCGCTGGACGAAGCCAACCGCCGCCTCGGCGGCACCGTCCCGCTGCAGGGCAACATCGACCCGGCACTGCTTTCGGCGCCGTGGGAAGTCCTCGAAGCCCACGTCCGAGAGGTGATCGCCGCCGGCTCCGCGGCACCCGGGCACGTCCTGAACCTCGGCCACGGTGTGCCGCCGGAGACGGACCCTGAGGTGCTCACGCGCGTCGTCGAACTCATCCACTCCATCGCTCCGGAGTAGGGGCGTGGACGCAGGCACCGCCGGGACTCCCGTGGAAGGCACCGCCGTCGTGATCGGGGGCGGGATTTCCGGGCTGCTTGCGGCACGGGAATTCGCCCGGGCCGGGGTCAGCACCACCGTCCTGGAGGCCGGCGAGGCCTGGGGCGGCTGTGTCGGCAGCCATGTCGTGGCCGGACTGACCCTGGACAGCGGCGCGGAGTCTTTCGCCACCCGCACCGCCGCCGTAGCCGATCTCGCCGCGGAGTTGGGGCTGGCCGGCGGGATCGTCGCGCCGAACCCCGGCGGGGCCTGGGTCCAGTTGCCTGACGGCCCCCGGGAACTGCCTAAGACCGGTGTGCTGGGCATCCCGGCGAGCCCGTGGGACCCGGAAGTCCGCCGGTCGCTGGGCCTGCTGGGATCCCTCCGCGCCTCCGTCGACGCCGTGCTGCCGGCCTCGCTGGGCACCGCTGACGGGGCAACCAGCGTGTCAGCCCTGGTCCGCCGGCGGATGGGCAGGCGGGTCCTGGACCGGCTCGTCGCACCGGTGGTCGGCGGCGTGCACTCGGCCGACCCGTCGGTGCTCGACGTCGACATGGTGGCCCCCGGTCTGCGGGCCGGCATCCGCCAGCATGGTTCCCTGGCCGCCGCCGTCGCGGCCCAGCGCAGGGGAGCGGCGGCCGCCACGGGCGGCCCCCCCGGACCAGCCGGACCGTCCGGAGCAGGCCAGGCCGGCGGGCTCCAGAAGGCCGGTTCCGCCGTCGCCGGCCTTCGCGGCGGCATGCACACCCTCGTCGCCGCCCTGCTGGCCGATCTGCGTCAGCGCGGAGTCATCCTGCTGCCCGGCACCGCGGCCCGGTCAGTGCGGCGCACCGCCGACGGCTGGCGCGTGGCCACGGACCAGGCCACTTTCGACGCCGGGCTCCTCGCGATTGCGGTCGACGGTCCCGCCGCCGTCGGGCTGCTTGAGGAGTCCCTGCCGGAACTTGCCGGCCACCGCCCCGATGCCGGACCCGACGTCAGCCTTGTCACGCTCGTAGTGGACCTCCCGGCCCTTGACGCGGCGCCACGCGGCACCGGCGTGCTTGTTGCGCCGCAGAGCCCGGGTGTGCAGGCCAAGGCGTTGACGCACGCCACCGCCAAATGGGCGTGGCTGGCGGAGCAGGCAGGCCCGGGACGGCATGTGCTCCGGCTCTCCTACGGGCGGAGCGCAGCTCCAGGGGCTGTTACTCCCCGGGCATTGCCCGAGTCCCGCGGCGGCGGACTGGCCGCGGCGCCGCGCTCCGACGATGAACTTTTCCGCGCAGCCCTTGCTGATGCGTCGGCCCTGCTGGCAGTGCCAGTCGGCGCCGGGGACGTGGCCGATTGGGACGTGGTCCGCTGGGCCGGCGCGCTGCCGTTTGCGTCCCTGGGCCACAGGCAGCGCATCGCGGCCGTCCGGAGCGTCTGTGCCGCGGACGGCACGCTTGCCGTGGTGGGTGGCTGGCTGTCCGGCAATGGCCTGGCAGCGATCGTGGCCGACACCCCGCAGCAGGTCCGCGCCCTGTTGTCCTGAACGCGGCTGCGCTGAATGTGGCTGCGCTGAATGTGGTTGCCTCAATGTGCGTGCGCTGAATTTGGTGACCCTGAATTAGGCTGTTCCGAACGAGGTTCCTGAGTCCCAAACACACCTTCAGTCACACGAATCACAGCGGTTCCAAAGGCACCCTGAACCCCTCCGGTCCCTGCGGTTTCGTGCCGGAAATTCGCGGTTTTTGCAAGTTTTTCCTGCTGGTCGATTCCGGCTAGGCTCGATGACCATGTTTATTTTCAGGTCCAAGGTGTCAACAACGAAGACCGGCCGCCATCGGGGCCTTCGAAGCGGCGCGGCGGCGGTCGTGCTCGGGGCCGTCCTGGCTGGCACCGTCGGGGCTCCTGCCTCGCAGGCGGCCGCAGGGTTGTCCGCGGCGGCGTCCACCGCACCGTCCGCGCAGGGTTCGCTGACCCTCGGCCTCGGCGACGTGCTGGACAGCCTGCTGGGCTCCTCGACGACGCCGAGCCCCTCGCCGTCCGCCGGCTCGGGCGAGTCCTCCCCGTCGCCGTCGCGCGGCAGCAGCCCGGAACCCAGCGACCCCGAGCCCAGCGACCCTGAGCCCAGCGACCCCGAGCCCAGCGATCCCGAACCCACGGCCCCGCGCACCAGTACCCCACCGGCGTCGAGCACCCCGCCCGCGAAGGTTGCGCCGCCCGCCGGGCCGCAGGACCCCGCCACTCCGCCCGCCGCCCCGGCTCCGGGAGCTCCCGCCGCAGGCGGATCCGCCGGGTCTGCCCCCACCGGGCAGGCCCCCGGCCGGCCGGCACCGGGCAGCGCGGCCGCCGACCCGGCCGCCGATCCACAGTCCGGCACCTCTGTGCCGGCCGCGGGCAACGGTGCCGGCGCGCAGGCGACGGCCTCGAGGTCGGCCACACCGCACCCGTCCCCAACGGGTTCAAACACAGCCGGCTGGACCCAGGCACCGGCTCCGGCCAAGGGCCACTCCGGCAACTCCTCCCTCGAGGCAACCTCGACGTTGGAACCGGCCGGCCTGTCCCCGCTGGTCGGCTGGGGCATCGGCCTGGTGGCGCTCTCGCTCGGCGCCGGCGCCGCGGTCCTCCGGATGCGCCGGAGCTGACAGGACCCGCCCCCGCGGACGCGCCCCTCACGCAGACCCGCCTCCCACGGACTCGCCTCCCGCGGACCCGCCTCCCACCTCCCGCGCCCCGCATGTGAAATAAAGCACTTCTACGCATTGTAGAAGTGCTTTTTTTCGACTTAGCTGGGGAGAGGAGGCAGACTGGTATGCATGAGCCACACTTCTGCCGAATCTGTCACTAAAACCGGAATGTCAGCCCCCGGAGAATCAGTCGCCGGGGCATCGGCGCCCGAAGATTCAACTGAGCAGTTCTTCACCCTTTGGACCGTATTCAAGCGGTCAGCGGACATCCTGCGCGGCGCCGATGCCGCTGAGGACTTCGAGGCCCTGATGAAGAGCCTCGCCGACGACGGAGTTGTCCACCGCGGCAGCTACGACGTCTCGGCGATGCGGGCCGACGCGGACATCATGGTCTGGTTGCACGGTCCCCGGCCGGAAGCCCTGCAGCGGGCAGTGCGGGACATCCGGCGCAGCAAGCTGTTCGCCGGCACCGAGATCGTCTGGTCCGCCATGGGCGTGCACCGGGAGGCCGAGTTCGCCAAGAACCATACCCCGGCGTTCTCCCGCGGCGTGGAACCGGCGGAATGGCTCTGCGTCTACCCCTTCGTCCGCTCCTACGAGTGGTACCTGCTCCCGGACGCCGAGCGCGGCGCCATGCTCCGCGACCACGGCATGCTGGGCCGCGACTTCCCCCAGGTCATCTCCAACACCGTCTCCTCCTTCGCCCTCGGCGACTGGGAATGGATCCTCGGACTGGAAGCCCCCGAGCTCGTGGACCTCGTGGACCTGATGCGCCACCTGCGCGCCACCGAAGCCCGGCACCACGTCCGCGAGGAAATCCCCTTCTACACCGGCCGCCGCGTCACCGCCGCCGAGATTGCCGAGGTCCTGGCATGAGCCCGCTCGATCCGCAGGAATCCGCCGCCCCGGTAACCGCCGTGAACACCGTCACCGAGGCCGGCCGGATGGCCCCCAAGGAGTACGACGCCGTGCTCCTCGCCTCGTTCGGCGGACCCGAAGGCCAGGAGGACGTCATCCCGTTCCTCCGCAACGTCACCCGCGGCCGCGGCATCCCCGACGAACGGCTCGAAGAGGTCTCGCACCACTACCGCGCCAACGGCGGCATCAGCCCCATCAACGGACAGAACCGTCAGCTCAAGGCCGGCCTCGAGGCCGAACTTGCAGCCCGCGGCATCGCGCTGCCGGTGTTCTGGGGCAACCGCAACTGGGACCCGTACATCCCGCAGACCCTGCAGGAGATCTACGACGCCGGCCACCGCAAGGTGCTCATGCTCACCACGAGTGCCTACTCCTGTTACTCCAGCTGCCGCCAGTACCGCGAGGACATCGGCATGGCGCTGACCGAAACCGGGCTCGACGGCAAGCTCGAGGTCGACAAGGTGCGCCAGTACTTCGACCACCCCGGGTTCGTGGAACCCTTCATCGAGGGAACCGGGGCCGGCCTCGCCGACGTCCGTGCCCAGCTGGCCGCGGCCGGCACCCCGGACGCCCCCGTGCACATCCTGTTCGCGACGCACTCCATCCCGACCCGCGACGCCGAGGCCGCCGGCCGGTCCGAGGGCGAGCCGCGCACTTTTGAGGAAGACTCCGCCTACGCCGCACAACACCTGGCCTCCGGTACCGAGATCATCCGCCGGGTGGAAGACGCGACCGGCCTGACCGCACCCTGGTCCCTCGTCTACCAGTCCCGCTCCGGCGCCCCGCACGTGCCGTGGCTCGAACCGGACATCAACGACGCCATCGAGGAGCTCGCGGGCCAGGGCGTCAAGGGCATCGTGATTGTGCCGCTGGGCTTTGTCAGCGACCACATGGAAGTGGTCTGGGACCTGGACACCGAGGCGCTTGAGACCTGCGCCCGGCTGGAACTGGCCGCAACCCGTGTCCCCACGCCCGGAACGCACCGCAAGTTTGTCGCCGGGCTTGTGGACCTCATCTGCGAGCGGACCGTCGCGAACAATATTGCCGAGCGGCCGCACCTGACCAACCTCGGCCCCTGGTACGACGTCTGCCGTCCCGGCTGCTGCGCTAACTTCCGCGGCGAAAAACCCACCATCGCCGGAGCCGACACCACCGTCGGGACCGGACACGATCCCTACCCGGCCGCCCCCGCGGCGGCGGGAAGGGCAGCCGCGGCTGCTGCTGCGGCGGGCCAGGGGACCGCATGAGCGTCCGGATCGGCACGCGCGCCAGCAAACTCGCCCTGACCCAGACCCAGCAGACCGCGGACCAGCTGGCCGCCGTCGGCGGGTTCCCCGTGGAGCTGGTCCATATCCGGACCGACGGCGACGTCCTCAAAGGCTCGCTGTCCCAGATGGGCGGTACCGGCGTCTTCGTCGCCGCGCTCCGCGACGCCCTGTTGCAGGACACCTGCGACATCGCCGTGCATTCGCTCAAGGACCTCCCGACCGGTCCGGCCCTCGGCCTGAGCCTCGCGGCCACACCCCAACGCGTCGACGTCCGGGACGTGCTGTGCGCCCGCGACGGGCTGAAGCTCGCCGACCTGCCGAGAGGCGCGAGCGTCGGCACCGGCTCCCCGCGCCGCGCGGCCCAGCTCCGTGCCGTGCGCCCGGACCTGGACATCCGCGACATCCGCGGCAACGTGGACACCCGGCTGGGACGCGTCCCCGGGCTGTCGGGCAACACGAACGATGCCGTCGTTGACGGCAAGTCAAACGACCTCGACGCCGTCGTGCTCGCAGCCGCTGGACTGCACCGGATCGGCCGGCTCGACGCGGTCAGCGAATACCTCGAGACGGACATCATGCTGCCGGCCGCCGGGCAGGGTGCCCTGGCCATCGAATGCCGCACCGCCGACGCCCCCCGCCGGGCAGGGTCCACGGAAGGCTCCCAGGGCGTGCTGGCGCAGGCCCTCGCGGCCCTCGATGATCCGGACACCCGGCTCGCCGTCACGGCGGAACGGGCTTTGCTGGCCCGGCTGGAGGCCGGATGCGCCGCCCCGGTGGGCGCCTACGCCTACCGCAAGGGCAGCATGCTGTACCTCGAAGCGGTGGTCTGCGCCGTCGACGGCACGGCAACCGTCCGCGACAAGAAGGCCACCGACGCCCTCACCGAGGTCGGGGCAACGCTGCTCGGGATCGAGCTGGCGGAAGTCCTGCTGGCCCGCGGCGCCGCGGACATCGCGGACCTGACAGCCTCCTGAACCACGGATCCACCACTTCATGGCACCGCACAGCGACCGCAACCACACGGGCGGCCCAACCGGCATGAGGGTGCCGGAGGGCGCCCGCGTGCTGGTTGCCCGCAGCCCGGACCGCGCGGGGGAACTCGTCACGGCCCTGCGCCGTGCCGGCGCCGAGCCGCTGCTGCTCCCGCTGATTGACTTTGAGCAGGCCAGCGACCAGCACTCCCTCGACGTCGCCTTCGACGCCCTCGGCGCCGGGGCCTACACGTGGCTCGTGATCAGCAGCGTGACCACGGTCCAGGCCCTTGAGGCGAAAGCCGCGGAACGCGGCGCCTCCCTCAGTAGCTGGCTGCCCGGCAGCATCCTCGTGGCCACGATCGGCCCGGCGACCCGCCGTGAGCTGGAGTCCCGGGGCATCAGCGTCGACCTTGCACCCACGGGCCAGCAATCCGGCACGGGCCTGCTCGACATCTGGCCCGCGAACCAAGGCAGCGTGCTCCTGCCCCAGGCGGACATAGCGGACCCGCGGCTGCGCAAGGGCCTCGAGGCCCGCGGTGCGGCCGTCCAGGCCGTCACCGCGTACAACACCGTCGACTATCCTGCCGATCCGCGGCGGGCGCTGCCCGCATTCCCGCCGGCCCCGCCACAGGCGACCATGTCGCAGGGGATCAGTCCGGCCGGGCAGGACGCGCCGCCGCCCACCGTGCTCACCACGGCCGAGGCGAAAGCCGAAATCGGGGCCGGGCGGCTGCACGCCGTCGTCGCCGCCTCCCCGAGCGCCGCCCGCCGCATCCACGCGGACATCGGCCCGCTGGGCACCTGCCGTTTCGTCGCCATCGGACGCTCGACGGCGGCCGAGGCGGCCTCCCTCGGACTCAGCGTCGACGCCGTCGCCGAAGAGCCGACGGCGTCCGGCCTGGTTGCCGCAGTCGTCCGGTCCCTTGACCACCAGCAGCCCCCACCGCATCCGTCAGCCGCAGAGCCCTCAGCAAAGGACACCATATGAGCTTCCCGACCCACCGCCCCCGCCGGCTCCGCACCACCCCGGCCATGCGCCGGCTGACGGCCGAACACCGGCTCTCAGCCTCGGAGCTCATCCTGCCGGCCTTCATCCGCGAAGGCCTGAGTGAGCCCAACCCGATCGCCTCGATGCCCGGCGTGCAGCAGCACACCACCGATTCGCTCAGGCGTGCCGCGGCCGAGGCTGTCCAGCTGGGTGTCGGCGGCATCATGCTGTTCGGCGTCCCCGCCGTACGGGACGCGCGCGGGACGGCGTCGCTGGACCCCGGCGGCGTGCTGAACAAAGCCATCCGCGACGTCCGCGCCGAGGTCGGCGACGACCTCGTGGTCATGAGCGACGTGTGCCTGGACGAATTCACCGACCACGGCCACTGCGGTGTCCTGGACGCCAACGGCTATGTCGACAACGATGCCACCCTGGAAATCTACGGCCGGATGGCGGTTGCCCAGGCCGACGCCGGCGCCCACGTCCTGGGCCCGTCGGGCATGATGGACGGCCAGGTCGCCGTGATCCGGCAGGCCCTCGAGGACGCCGGGCACGCCAACACCGCGATCGTGGCCTACGCAGCGAAATACGCCTCCGCGTTCTACGGCCCGTTCCGCGAGGCCGTCGACTCGCAGCTGACCGGCGACCGCCGCACCTACCAGATGGACGCCGCCAACCGCCGGGAGGCCATCCTCGAGGTGGACCTGGACCTGGCCGAAGGCGCCGACATGGTCATGGTGAAGCCTGCCATGAGCTACCTGGACATCCTCGCCGACGTCGCCGCCATGAGCCCGGTCCCCGTGGCCGCCTACCAGATTTCCGGCGAGTACTCGATGATCGAGGCCGCCGCCGCAAACGGCTGGATCGACCGCCGGGCCGCCATCACCGAGTCCGTCCTGGGCATCAAGCGCGCCGGCGCCAACATGGTGCTGACCTACTGGGCGAGTGAGCTCGCCGGCTGGCTGAAGGAAACCCGATGAACACGGCCCCCGAATCCGCGGATGCCCCGCTCAATTCCATACCCACCGCGCCGGTGGGGCCCAACCGCATCCTCCTGGGCCTGAACACCTTCGGCGACGTCGGGGTCTTCCCGGACGGCCATCCCGTCCCGCACGCCCAGGTGCTGCGCCAGCTCCTGGAACAGGCCGAACTCGCGGACCAGATCGGCCTGCACGCCTTCGCGGTGGGGGAGCACCACCGCCGCGACTTCGCGGTCTCCGCCCCGGAGGTATTCCTGGCCGCGGCGGCCGCCCGCACCAAGAACATCCGTCTCGGCTCGGCCGTGACAGTGCTCAGCTCCGATGACCCGATACGGGTGTTCCAGCGCTTCGCCACCGTGGACGCCATCTCCGGCGGCCGGGCAGAGGTCATGCTGGGCCGCGGCTCCTTCATCGAGTCTTTCCCTCTGTTCGGTCTGGACCTGGCGGACTACGAGGTCCTGTTCGAGGAAAAGCTCGAGCTCTTCGACAAGGTCCGGGCGCAGAAACCGGTCCACTGGGAGGGACGTACCCGGCCGGCCATCAGCGGCCTGAGCGTCTACCCGCCGCTGGAACACCACCTGCTGCCGACCTGGATCGGCGTCGGCGGCACGCCCGAGTCGGTGCTGCGCTGCGCCGAGTATGGCTACCCGATCATTTTCGCGATCATTGGCGGCCAGCCGCGGTCCTTCGCGCCCCTGGCCAACCTCTACCGTGAGGCCATGGCCAAGTACGGGCACCCGATGCAGCAGATGGCCACGCATTCGCCCGGCCACGTTGCCGCCACGGATGAGGAAGCCCGCGAGGAGTTCTTCCCGCACTGGCTACAGCAGCGGAACCGGATCGGGGCCGAACGCGGCTGGGGCCCGGCCAGCCGGGGCGAGTTCGACGCGATGTGTACGCCCGAGGGGGCCCTCTATGTCGGGTCACCGGAAACCGTGGCCGCGAAGATTGCCCTGCTCAAAAAGAACCTGGGGGTGGACCGCTTTGATCTCAAGTACAGCAACGGCACCCTGCCGCACGCGGCCATGATGCGCTCCATTGAACTGTTCGGCACCGAAGTGGCGCCCCGCGTGGCCGCGTTGCTGAGCGCCAACTGAACTGGCCGCGAACTGACTTCGCCGCGAACTGAAAGAATAGGAACCATGACTTCCAGCATGCCTCGCAACGAGGAACTCTTCGACCGTGCCCGCCAGCTGATGCCGGGCGGCGTGAACTCGCCCGTGCGCGCCTTCGGCTCTGTGGGCGGGACGCCGAGGTTCATGGTGTCCGCCAAGGGTGCCTACCTGACCGACGCCGACGGTGCCGACTACGTCGACCTCGTCTGCTCTTGGGGCCCGGCGCTGCTGGGACACGCCCACCCGGAGGTCCTGGCAGCCGTGCACGCCGCCGTCGACCGCGGTCTCTCCTTCGGCGCCTCCACGCCGGACGAGGCCAACCTTGCCGCAATCGTCAAGGAGCGCGTCCCGGCCGCCGAGCGCGTCCGGATGGTCTCCACCGGCACCGAGGCGACCATGACGGCCGTCCGGCTCGCCCGCGGCTTCACCGGCCGCAACCTCATCATCAAGTTCGCCGGCTGCTACCACGGCCACCTCGACGGCCTCCTCGCCGCCGCAGGCTCCGGCCTGGCGACCCTCGCGCTGCCCGGCTCGGCCGGGGTCACCGCCGCGACCGCCGCCGAGACGCTCGTGCTGCCCTACAACGACCTCGGCGCCGTCGAAGCCGCCTTCGCCAAGCACGGTGACAGCATTGCCGCCGTCATCACCGAAGCCGCTCCCGCCAACATGGGCGTGGTCACCCCCGGCGACGGCTTCAACGCAGGCCTTTCCCGGATCACCCGCGAACACGGCGCCCTGCTGATCCTCGACGAGGTCCTGACCGGATTCCGCACCGGCTACTCCGGCTACTGGGGCCTCACCGGCGGCGCCGCCGGTGCCGCCCAGCCGTGGACCCCGGACCTGCTGACGTTCGGGAAGGTGATTGGTGGAGGCATGCCGACGGCGGCCCTCGCCGGACGCGCGGAGGTCATGGACTACCTGGCGCCGCTGGGCCCCGTCTACCAGGCCGGGACGCTGAGCGGTAACCCGGTGGCCATGGCCGCCGGGGTCGCGACCCTCACGCACGCCACCCCCGAGGTCTATTCGTTCGTGGATGCCCGCTCGCTGGAACTCTCCGCGGCGCTGTCCTCCGCACTCGATGCGGCCGGCGTGGACCACTCCATCCAGCGCGCAGGCAACCTGTTCTCCGTGGCCTTTGGCACGGGCGCCCGGGGGGTCCACAACTACGACGACGCCCAGGGCCAGGAAGTGTTCCGCTACGCCCCGTTCTTCCACTCCATGCTGGACTCCGGCGTCTACCTGCCGCCGTCGGTCTTCGAGGCCTGGTTCCTCTCCGCCGCCCACGACGACACCGCGATGAACCGGATCTTCGACGCCCTCCCGGCCGCGGCGAAGGCGGCCGCCGGCGCCAAGCCATAGCCTCAGCCCTTAATTGACTGATGGCACCCGCCGCTGCGGGTGCCATCAGTCATTTAAGCTGCCGGGACGCTGGCGCGAATTACAGAACGTCCGCGAGGAACCCCTGCAGCCGCTCGGTCCGAGGGCTGGTAAAGATCTGTTCCGGGGGACCGGACTCGACGACGACGCCCGCGTCCATGAACGTCACAGTGTCCGAGACATTGCGGGAGAAGCCCATCTCGTGGGTCACTACCACCATGGTCATGCCGCCCTTGGCGAGGTCGGCCATCAGCGCCAGCACACCCTTGACGAGCTCGGGGTCGAGGGCGGAGGTGGCCTCATCGAAGAACATCACCTCCGGCTTCATGGCCAGGGCGCGGGCAATGGCGACACGCTGCTGCTGGCCGCCGGAGAGGTTGGCGGGACGGGCGTCGGCCTTGTGTTTGAGCCCCACCAGGTCGAGCTGCTCGAGTGCCTCGGCCCGGGCCTGCTCGGCCGGCAGCTTGCGCAGCTTCCGCAGCGCCAGCGAGACGTTGTCCACCACGGTCTTGTGCGGGAACAGGTTGAACTGCTGGAACACCATCCCGATCCGCTGGCGCAGCTCGTCCGGGTTGTCCTTCAGGACCGAGCGGCCATCGAGCAGGATGTCGCCCTGATCCGGTTCGATCAGGCGGTTCATGACACGCAGCAGCGTGGACTTCCCTGAGCCGGAGGGGCCAATCACCGAGGCGGTGGTGCCCTTCTCGACATGAAGGTCGATGCCGCGGAGGACATGGTTGGTGCCGAAGGACAAGTGCAGGTTCTTGCCGGTCAGCGAGCCGGAGGCGAATTCGCTCATGGCTGTGCTCCCTTCCCGATCAGGGCCGCGGCGTCGTCCGGCTGCCGTTTCTCCGGACGGCCGGTGCGCAGGCGCTTGTCGATGTAGTTGACCAAGTGGGTGAGCGGAACGGTCAGGATGAGGTACATGAACGCGGCGGCAACCAGTGGCGAGAGGTTTCCCGTGTTGGCCGCGGCGTCGTTACCGATCCGGAAGATCTCGCGCTGGCTGGCGATCAGGCCCAGCAGATAGATCAGGGACGAGTCCTTGATCAGCGCGATGAACTGGTTGACCAGGGCCGGGAGCACGCGCCGGACGCCCTGTGGAATCACCACGAGGCGCATAGACGAGCCATAGCTGAAGCCCAGGGCCCGGGACGCCTCCAGCTGGCCCTTTTCCACGCTCTGGATGCCCGAGCGGAAGATCTCGCCGATGTAGGCCGCCGCCATGAGCGTCAGGGCGAAGATGGCCAGCGGGAACGGGTTCGTGGATCCGGTCGCTACCCGGACTATGGGTCCGAGCCCGAGGCCGATGAGGAGGATGATGACAATAGCCGGAACGCCGCGGAAGATGTCCGTATAGATCCGGGAGAGCCACCGCAGCGGCGTCAGGCGGGACGTGCCCATGACGGCCAGGACCATGCCCAGGATGCACCCGAGCACGCCCGAGGAAACCGCCAGGATCAGGGTGTTGGGCAGGCCGAACATAATCATGTTCGGCAGGACGGCTGCCATCGCCTCCCAGTCAAAGAAGGTCTTTACGAGTTGATCGAGTGCATCCATGGACTAGGACTTCGGAACGGTGACGGCCTTGGAGCCCGGGGACCACGTGGCCGGGGTCTCGCGGTCCGGGTACCATTCCTTGGTCAACTTGGACCAGGTGCCGTCAGCAATCACGGCGTCGAGGCCGGAGTTCAGCGCGTCAATGAGCGGCTGGTTTTCCTTGTTCACGGCGTACGCGGTGAAGTTCTGGGTGTTCACAACCGACTCGGCGATGACCGTGCCGTCGCCTTCCTTGACCTGGCCGGTGGCCTGCTGGGACGGAGCGACCCAGGCGTCAACCTGACCGTTCTTCAAGTTGGCGTAGGCGGTGTTGTAGTCCTCGAAGCGGACGGGTTCGATCTGGAGGGTGTTGGTGACGTAGTCATCCTGCACCGTGCCCTGGACCACGGCGATGCGGGTGTCCTTGGTCAGGTCCTTGAACCCCTTGATGTTGGAGTCCTTCTTGGCGACGACGGCCATGTAGCCGAAGTCGTAACCGTTGGTGAAGCCGACGGTCTTACGGCGCGCGTCGGTGGTGGAGATCGAGGAGGACCCGAGGTCGAACTGCTTGTTCTGGACCTGGGCGAGCAGCGAGGCGAAGCCGGTCGCCTTGAACTCCACCTTGAGGCCCAGCTTGTCCGCAATGGCGCGCAGGAGCTCGTTGTCGTAGCCGGTGAACTTGCCCGACTTATCGATGTAGATGTTCGGCGGGGCGTCCGAAAGGGTGCCCACAGTCAGGGTTCCCTCGCTGATAAGGCCGAGCTTGGACTTGTCAATCTTGTCCAGGGGAGTGACGTCCTTGGTGGTGTACTTGTCCAAGGACTTCTGGTCGCTGCCCTGGAGGGCATCCGTCGGTGACGCCGTTGACTGGGCCGAACCGCCGCCGCAGGCTGCAAGGGAAACCGCCACGGCGATGGCCACGGGAACGGTGGTCAGCCACTTCAAGGCTTTGCTTTTCATCACGCAATCACTTTCGTCTGAAATTCAGTGGGTCGCGGGAGGCTCATCGGGCCCCCGGCCGCTGGCTTGGGCGCCGGGTGGAGCAGACACGCCGCGAAAGATAATTGTGTCATTCGACGTGGACGCCCATTCAATCCGAACAGATCAGAGCTGGTGTGTGCGTTCTGCGAACTATCTTCAGGTTCATGTGTGATCGGCGGTGATCCTGATAGTGCTGGCCGGGTGACGCGGAATCATCGGCGCCGGAGCGGGCGGCAAGTGGAAGCCCCGGGCGGTGTGACCTCCGTCGCAATCACTGGATTTGCGCGCAGCGGCGGACTAGTTAAGCCCGTTCCGCCGGCGAACGTTTCGTTTTAAGAAGTGTTCCCGCGCCGCCGGCGCCCAGGCGTCCGGAATCCCCGCGTTCGGAAATCCTAGAAGTCGCCCCGGCTGGCATCCTCGGGAGGCAGGACGGGCCAGTCGCCTTCGATCACGGCGGCCGGCTTCGTCTTGCGCAGGTAGCTTTGGAAGTCCGCGGCCTGGGCAGAGGCCCATTCGACCTGGAGCTGGTGCAGGTTGCCCGCCGGCATCCTGAGCTTGGGGAATTTTCCGGCCATGGCATCGAGCATCCGAAGGGTTGCCAGGGCATCGGCCGCGGAAGTATGCGCGTTGTCCAGATTGACGCCGTACTCCTCGCACAAGGCGGTGAGCGTGCGCTTGCCCTTGCGGTAGCGGTCCACCTGTTTGTTCATGACGTACGGATCCAGCACGGGGAAGCGGCTCAACTGAGGGACGCCGTAGCGGGCAGACTCGGCGGCGAGCACCGTGAAGTCGTAGCTGGCGTTGAAGGCGATGACCGGCACACCCGTGTCGAAAAGCTCCTGGAGCACGGCGGCGACCTCCCGCGTCACTTCCGCGGCGGGGCGGCCCTCGCTGCGGGCTTTCTCTGTGGTGACGCCGTGGATGTCGCTGGCCTCGGTGGGAATCTCAACCCCGGGGTCAGCGAGCCACTCGTGTTCCTGGACAATCCCGCCGTCGGAGTCCACCACGGTGATGGATGCTGTGACAATCCGCGCCGCGCGGGAGTTCCGCCCCGTGGTTTCGAGGTCGAAGGCTGCGCGGGGGAGGGTGTTCCAAGTGCTCATGCTTCAACCGTAACTGCTGCCACTGACAGTTCCTGACCGCCGTGCCCGCGTGCCGCCCGGGCACGGTTCCGGAGTCCGGAACGGCTAGGCTGGACCGATGCGGACGGAGTATGTGGAGGCGGTGCTGGAGCTCGTGGCGTTGATCCCGGCCGGCACAGCGGTGGCCTATGGCGACGTTGCGGAACTCCTCGGCGCCGGCGGCCCGCGCCAGGTCGGATCGGTCATGAGCCACTATGGCAGCAGCGTGCCCTGGTGGCGCGTCCTGAAATCCCGCGGAGACGCCCCGCCCGGCCTGGAGCACGAGGCATTGGGCCTTTATCTGCAGGAGGGGACGCCACTGCTGGGCCGGTACGAGGACTTCCGCCGGACCGGCGAGGGGCGCTGGCGTGTTGACCTGGCCTCCGGCCGGTGGGCGCCCACCGATGCCGATTTCGACCGGATCGATGCCATCGCGGAGCGGCTCGAGCGGGAGTCGCATAAATTGTCGGTACCCGATGATGAAATGACTGTGTGAGTACCCCCAGCCACCTCGAACCAAGCCTGCAGCGGTCCGGGTCCCGTGCCCTTCCCGGGGCGGGGCGCGCAACGGGAGCGGGGCTGCGACTGTTGCCGCCCCGGACCCAGCACAGCGCGGTGCCGGTGCTGTCACCGGACCAGCTCGCCGCCGTCGAGGTCCCGCCCGGCTCCGGCCCCGTCCTGGTGCCCGGCGCGCCCGGCACCGGCAAGTCGACGGTCCTTGTCGAGGCTGCCGTCCGCCGCACCCTGCGCGATGGCCTGGATCCGGAGCGGATGCTCATCCTGGCTCCCGGGCGGCTCGCCGCGGATACGCTCCGCGACCGGTTCACGGCCCGCCTGGACCGGAGCCTGAGCACGACGCCGGCACGGACCTGGGCGTCATATGCCTTCGATCTGATCCGCCGTGCCAAGGCCGAAGGCCTCCTGCCGCTTCCGCGCCAGCCGAAGCTGCTCTCCGGCCCGGAACAGGACCTGATCATCAAGGAACTGCTGGAGGGCCATGCGCTGCCCGGCCTCGAGCTGCCCTGGCCCGAGGACCTGGGCGCCGCCCTGCAGACCCGCGGTTTCCGGCAGGAAGTGCGCCAGCTCTTTGACCGGATCATCGAATCCGGGCGGACCGCCGAGGACCTTGTAGCCTTGGCCCGGCAGTGCAACCGGCCGGACTGGATTCCGGCGGCCGCCCTCTACTCCGAATACCGCGATGTCCTGGACCTGCGCATGCCCGAGGCCTTCGACCCCGCCGGCATCATCACTGCCGCGCGCCAGATCTTCCAGGACTCACCCGATTTCCTCGCCGCCGAACGCGACCGCCTGCAGCTGATTCTTGTGGATGACATCCAGGAGGCGAACCCGGCGGTCTTCGAATTGCTCGCCGACATCGCCGCCGGCAAGGATGCCATCATCACTGCTTCGCCGGACACCGTGGTTCAGGGCTTCCGCGGGGCGCGCCCCGATCTCGTGGCGGAGCTTCCCGGCCTCCTGGCCCCTGATGGGACGATCCTGGAACGACCTCTGTGGACGGCGCATCGGCAGGACCCGGCCGTGGCGGAGGCATGGCTGTCAGTGGCCGGGCGCATCTCCCGCAGGTCCGGCGGGCAGTCCGCCCGCCGGCTGGAACAGCCCGGACCAGTGCCGGCGCCGGACGGCCAACCAGTCCCGACACCCGACAGAGCCGCCGGCGCCCGCGAGGGGACGGTCGAGGCCCACCTGTTGCCGTCCCCGGTCCACGAGCTGCGGTATGTGGCCCAGCGGATCCTCGAAGCGCAGCTGAACGACGCCCGGGAACTCGGGGAGATCGCCGTGATCGTGCGCAACGGCGGCCAGCTCAGCCAGTTGCAGCGATACCTGGCCGGCCAGGGGATCCCCGTCCGGATCCCGGTCGCCGAATCCGCCGTCCGGGACGAGGTCGCGGTCCGTCCGCTGCTCGATGCCTATGCGGTGGCCCTGGACCCTGCCGTGCTCACACCCGAGTCAGCGGTGTCCTTGCTGACGTCCCGGATAGGCGGCGCCACCGCGATTGAACTGCGGAGGCTGCGGCAGTCGCTGCGCCGGGAGGAACTCCTGGGCGGCGGCGGGCGCACCAGCGACGCGCTCCTGGTCGAAGCCCTGCTGGAGCCGGGAGCGCTCGCAACGCTGGGCATCGAGGGTCACTCGGCCCGCCGGATTGCCCGGATGATCGCAGCGGGCCGGGACGCCGCCGGTGCCCCCGGAGGCAACGCCGAGACGGTACTCTGGGCGCTCTGGCATTCCACCGGCCTGGCCTCCCGCTGGACCGACGCCGCCCTCGCCGGAGGCTCAGCCGGTGCCCGGGCCGACCGTGACCTTGATGCCATGATGGCGCTGTTCCATACCGCGGAACGCTTTGTGGACCAGCTGCCGGGTTCCGGCCCGGAGCAGTTCCTTGAATACCTGCTCAGCCAGGAACTTCCCATGGATACCCTGGCCGCCCGGGCGCAGCTGGAAGACGCGGTGGAGCTCATGACCCCTGCCAGCGCGGCCGGCCGCGAATGGCCGGTGGTCATTGTGCCCGGACTTCAGGAAGGCGTGTGGCCCAACACCCGGTTGCGAGGCGAGCTGCTCGGCAGCACGTTGTTCGCCGACGCCGTCGAGCACGGCGTGGAGTATGCCCTGCGACTGGATCCGCAGAGCCGGCTGCGCGAAATACGCTATGACGAGCTCCGGAGCTTTTCCACGGCAGTGTCCCGCGCCCGGGAGGTGCTGATCTGCACGGCGGTGTCCTCGGAGGACGAGCAGCCGTCCTCGTTCCTGGACTATGTGGCGCCGTTGCGGCCCGGGCAGGACCGCCGGGGCTTTACCCCGGTCGAGCGTCCGCTGACCCTCCGGGCGCTGGTCGCGGAACTGCGGCAGTACGCCCAGCTCGACCCGAGGGCGGCCGAATCGGCGGAAGCCGCGGCCGTGCTGGGGGGCCTGGCCACGGCCCAGCCGCCGGTTCCGGGCGCGCACCCCGCGAGCTGGTGGGGGCTGGCGGAGTTGTCCTCGGAGGAGGCGGTGGTTCCGCCGGGCGGTACCGTGTTCGTGTCGCCTTCGAAGGTCGAAACCGTGCAGAAATCTCCGCTGGACTGGTTTGTCCAAGCCGCCGGCGGTGAAGCCGCCACCGATTTTGCCCGCAGCCTCGGAACGCTGGTCCACGCCATTGCGCAGGACCTCCCGGACGCCTCGGGAAGCGAATATGTCGCCGAACTCGTCCGGCGCTGGCCCACGCTGGGGATGAAGGACAACTGGGAAGGCAAACTGGACTTCCAGCGAGCCGAGTCCATGGTCCGCAAGCTCGCCCAGTATGTCCTCGTGATGCGCAGCGAGGGCCGGAGCCTGATCGGCGTCGAACAGGACTTTGAGGTGAAGCTGCCGGACGTTCCAGCGGAAGCCGCTTCCACACAGGCCGGATCCGATCCGGGCGAGGGCGGAAGCGCCGGTCCGGCGCGGCCCGCCGTGCTCAGGGGCCAGGTCGACCGGCTGGAGATCGACGCCGAGGGCCGGCTGGTGATCATCGACCTCAAGACCGGCAAACGCCAGCCCGGCAAAGCGGATCTGGACCGGCACCCGCAGCTCGGCGCCTACCAGGCCGCCGTGCTGGCCGGCGGCTTCGCGGGTCCCGACGACGGTCCGCCGCCGCTGCCGGGCGGCGCCGTCCTGGCCCAGCTGGGCACCACCACCAAGAGCCCCGGCATCCAGGCCCAGGCACCGCTGGATCCGCAGGACAACTGGGCACTGGAGATGGTCGGCGACGCCGCCCGCGTAATGTCCGGCAGCGTTTTCCAGGCCCGCCACGATCCGTCCAAGGGAGGCCACGGCGGCCACGGCTGCCGGCTCCCTGAAGTGTGCCCGCTGTGCGTGCGGGGAAAGCAGGTTACTGAATGAGCCCCGAGGCGCCGGCAAGCGGCCCGTCCGACCCGCATCCGGCACCGGCTCCCCTTCCCGCGCCCCCTCCCGAGCCGCGGTTCAGCCCGGAAGAGCTGTCGGCACTGCTGGGGGAGGGGAACAGCCCCACGGCTGAACAGTCCCTGATCATTTCCTCGCCCCTCACGCCGCGGCTCGTGATCGCCGGGGCGGGCTCGGGGAAGACCGCCACCATGGCGGACCGGGTGGTGTGGCTCGTCGCCAACGGCTGGGTCCGGCCGGAGGAAGTCCTCGGCGTCACCTTCACCCGCAAGGCCGCCGGTGAACTCGCCTCGCGGATCCGGGCCAAGCTGGCCGCGCTGGCGCGCATCGCGGCGGCCGACACCGGGAACACGCTCTTCCCTGCCGGGCTGCTGAGCGCGGATGCGCTCGAACCCAAGGTCTCCACCTACCACTCGTATGCGAGCGGCATTGTGTCCGACTACGGTCTCCGCCTCGGCGTCGAACGCGACGTCGTGCTGCTCGGCGGCGCCCAGTCGTTCCAGCTCGCCAGCGAGGTGGTGGAAGCCTTTGACGGGGACTACGAACACTTCCGGTCCGCCAAATCGACGCTCGTCAAGGCCGTGATCCAGCTGGCGGGAGAGTGCTCCGAGCATTTGCAGGACCCGGCCCAGGTCCGTGGCTGGCTGTTGGAACGGGTCGCCGCGTTCGAGTCGCTCCCGTATGTCGCAGAAGCTAAGAAGAACCCCACCCAGGCCGCGGGCGAGCTCAGCGCGATGCTTCGCACGCGGGCCAGCGTCGCGGACATGGTGGGCCGCTATTCCGAGGCGAAGCGCGCCCGCGGCGCCCTGGACTTCGGTGACCTGGTGGCCCTGGCGGCGCGGGTGGCCAGTGAGATTCCGGTCGCCGCCCAAACGGAGCGCCAGCGGTACAAGGTGGTGCTGCTCGATGAGTTCCAGGACACCTCGCACGCCCAGTTGGTGTTGTTCTCCCGGCTCTTCGGCGACGGCCATGCGGTTACGGCGGTGGGGGACCCGAACCAGTCCATCTATGGATTCCGGGGAGCGTCCGCCGGGCAACTCTTCCATTTCGTCCGTGAATTCCCGATCCTCGTCAGCGGCGAAGGCAAGGACACCGCCCACGGCGGCGAGGGGGACCGGGGCAGCTCGCGGGACCGGGGCAGCGGGCAGGCCCGGCGCTTTGCCGTGGCGCCCACCTCTTACTTGACTACAGCGTGGCGCAACGGACGCCACATCCTGGCCACGGCCAACCTCATTTCGGCGCCGCTGAGCAAGGCGGCGGCGAACCTCGGGGCCGCCGGGGCCCGGGAAAGCGCCGACGCCGTCGAGGTCCCGCCACTGCAGCCCAGCCCGGCCGCGGTGGACGGCAGGGTGGTGATGGGACGGTTCGCCACGGACGAAGCCGAGGCCGCGGCGATCGCCGGCGACGTGCTGAAATTTCGCGTGACAGACTTCGACGCCGCGCACTCCGCCGACCCGGTTCCGCCGGCCATGGCTGTCCTGTGCCGGCGCCGGGCGCAGATGGAATGCATTCGCCGCGAGTTCGAAGTCCGGGGCATTGCCTACGAAATCGTTGGGCTCGGCGGGCTGTTGGACACGCCGGAAATCATCGACCTTGTCGCTACGCTCCGGGTCCTGGCCGACCCGGGCCGCTCGGACTCCCTCATGCGCCTGCTGGCCGGCGCGCGGTGGCGGATCGGCCCGGCGGACCTGATGGCCCTCCGGGACTGGTCCAGTTTCCTGGCCCGCCGTCGGGGCCGCCCCGGCGGCCTGGACGCCGGCGACGCCGGGGGTGCTGTAGACGATTCTGACGACGCCGTGATCGAAGGCGACATCACGGACGCCGCCAGCCTGGTCGAGGCCCTGGACTGGCTGCCCCGCGACGGCTGGACCTCGGGGCACGGACGCAGACTGAGCCCGGAGGCCCGGGACCGTCTGCAGCGGCTCTCGGACGAGCTCCGGCAGTTGCGCAGCTACATGGGCGACGACCTCACCACTTTGCTCGGCGAGGTCGAACGGGCGATGCTCCTGGACATCGAAGTTGCGGCGCGGCCCGGGATCAGCATCCATCAGGCCCGCCGTAACCTGGACGCCTTCCAGGACGCGGCGGCCGGGTTCCTGCACACCTCGCAGCGGGTCGACGTCCTGGCGTTCCTTGCATGGCTGGAAGCCGCGGCGGCCGAGGAAAACGGTCTGGATGCCGCAGCGCCGGAGGTCAACCACGAAGCCGTCCAGCTGCTGACCGTGCATGCCTCCAAGGGGCTGGAATGGGATGTCGTGTTCGTTCCCGGGCTCAATTCCGGGGCGTTCCCCAGCAGCCGTGACTCGCGGTGGAGCAGCGGCAGTGCGGCACTGCCGTGGCCGTTGCGCGGCGATCGTACCGATTTGCCCCAATGGGACCTGGACCAGCCGGACCAAAAAGGCTGGCTTGACGCTGAGAAGGAGTTCAAGTCTGCCGTCCAGGCGCACGGCGAGGCCGAGGAACGGCGCCTGGCCTATGTGGCGTACACCCGTGCCAAACACGTGCTCTGGCTATCGAGTGCGGCGTGGGTGGGGTCCCGGGCCGGTTTGGCGGAGATGTCTCCCTTCCTTGCCGGGCTCGAGGGCCTCACCGCCGACGGCGCGGCCGAAATCCATCCGCTATCCGTCAGCGAGGACGCGCTGCCGGCCGAAAGCCCCCTGACCTCTGAACTCGAAGTCGCCGCCTGGCCCTATGATCCGCTGGAGGGCCCGCATGACCCCCGGACGGGAAGACGGCTGCGGCTGGTCCCGGGCCGGCGGGCGGCCATGGAATCTGCAGCGGCACGCGTCCTGCAGGCGATGGCCGCCGGCCCGGATGGCGCGGAGGCCGGAAAGCGTCCCGTCCAGCGCGGTCCAGCCGCCGGGTGGGCGCAGGAGGCGGCCACTTTGCTGGAACGCCGCTCCCGGCGTTCGGTGGTCCAGGATGTGCATCTGCCCGGGCACATCTCGGCGTCGACTCTCGTGGACCTGGAAGATGACCCAGGCTCCGTTGTGGCCCGCCTGCGCAGGCCGATCCCGCGCGAACCGGGGATGTCGGCCCGCAAGGGCACGGCCTTCCACGCCTGGGTGGAGGAATACTTCGGCGCCGCCGGGATGCTGGACCTGGGTGAGGCCGCCGGCGCTGACGACCACATCGACCAGGCCTACGGCCTGGATTCCATGGTCGAAACTTTCCGTCAGTCCGAGTGGGCCCAGCGCGCCCCCGCCCACGTCGAGGTCCCGGTCGAGACACGGATCGGCGACGTCGTGGTCCGGGGCAGGATCGACGCCGTGTTCCGCGACGCCGATGGCCGCTGGGATCTCGTGGACTGGAAGACCGGCCGCCGCCCCTCGGCGGCCCAATTGAAGGTCAAGGCAGTCCAGCTCGCCGTCTACCGGCTGGCCTGGGCCCGGCTCAAGGGGGTCCCGTTGGAGGACGTCCGGGCCGCTTTCTACTACGTGGCCGACAACCAGGTGGTCCGCCCCCATGACCTCGGATCAGCGGAAAAGCTTGAGGAAATCGTGGCGGCGGCGCTGGGGAGGACGGCGACGCACAGCGGCGCCTAGCGGATGTCATCCGGCCGGAGAAAATCCGCCGAACGAGCCGGGCGGGGCAGTACACCTGAACCGCCCGGCAGCCGGCGCTAGCGGGACGCGGAGTCGACCACCGTGATCGCGGCGGTTGACGTGTTGTCACCGGACCCGGGCTCCGCACCGGACCCGGGCTCCGCACCGGACCCGGGCTCCGCACCGGTCTCGGGCTGTACAGGGGAGTCGCGCTGCACAGCGGTCTCGGGCTGTAAGACAGAGCCGGGCTGGACGACGGTGATCGATTGCGTCGACGTGTCGGTGCCGGCGGGAACCGCTGCCCCGGCGTCGCTGTCACCGGCCTCACTGACCTTCCCGGCGTCCGGGTCGGGGGCAGCCGCCTGCGGGGCGCCGTCCAGCGCGGCATCAGCGTTGGAGGACTCGGAGGACTTGGCGGCGCCGGGGATTGCGGTGATGTTGGCGGACGCACCTGCGGCCTTACCGGCGCCCGGCTCGGCGCTCGCCTGGTCGCCGGCGTCAGCGGCTGTGGCTGTGTCTGCGACGGGCTGGGGGACAGCCGCCGGTTCGTCAGCCCCCGTTTCGCGGGGGATAGGCGTGACGTGCACCGCGGGGCTGGCACTGATGCCGGCAGTGGCCTCATCAGCCGGAGCGCTGCCCGGGACCGGCTCCATGGGCAGAAGCGTGACCTTGCTGACGGCGGGCGTCGTCCCGTTGGCCGCAGGGGCCGGCGCGGCCGGGACCGTCGGCGCATCGACATGAGCACCGGCGTCGGCAATGTCTTGTTCTGTGCCGGGTTCGGGTGCCGCGACCGGCTGCGGCAGCGGTTCCACGCTGATCGGCTGGCCGCCGTGTTCGGCCACGTCCTCGGCCAGTGTGGCGAGCATGGATTCCGCCTCGTCGATCATTTCCTGGTTGCCGGCGGCCATGCCCTTGACCAGATACTGCGCCAGGGCGAATTCGGCAGAGAGCGCGGCCCGCCGCAACAGGTGCGCATCGGGCACGTCGCGACGGCTGGAGGTGTAGTGATCCAGGACCGCGTTCACAAAGTCCTGTTCGTTGGAGGCGACCAGCCAGGCCATGTCGTCCGCCGGGTCACCGATGCGCAGGTCGGTCCAGCCCGTCACCGCGGTCACACGCTCACCCTCGACCAGCAGGTTGTCCTCGTGGAGGTCGCCGTGAACGACGCACGGATTGAAGCGCCAGAGCGAGACGTCTTCCATGGCGTGTTCCCAGCGCCGCAGCAGCAGCGGCGGGATTTTTCCGGTCGTGGCCGCCTGGTCCAGTTCATTGAGGCGCCGCTGGCGGAATTCGTTGGGCGTGTAGCTGGGCAGATCGGCGTTGCTCACGATTGACCGCGGGAGGTCATGGATCGCGGCCAGGGCCGCCCCGATTTCGCGGGCCAGCGCGGGAGAGCCGTTGCTGAGCTCGTCCAGGGAGCGGGTGGCGCCGGCCAGGTGCGAATAGACAAACGTGCTGAGCTGGCCTTGCCGGACCGTTCCCGCCACTGTGGGCATGAGGAACGGGAGCTCGGCCCGGATGCCGGGAGCGAAGGCCCGCAGCACCAGGAATTCGGTTTCCAGCCGGGCGCTCGCTTCGGCATGCCGGGGGGAGCGGACGCGCCAACGCTTGCCCTCAGAGTCCAGGAGGAGGGCCGCGTCGAAGTCCGCCGGATCGTCGGGCGCAGAGCTGACGGCGGTCGGGGTCAGGCCGGGTACCGCCGCCGTTGCTACAGCTGCCAGTTCGATTGGTTTCCTTCTCACCCTTCCACGGTAGATTGAGCGGCGCCCAAGTCGGCGATGCACTCCGGCGAGTCTTGAGATCGGGGACAAATCGGAGGGAAATCAGCGCTGAATCCCGGGCAAGCGGCCTGTCCCGCACACGTTGTGGAGCCCCCGGCGGCCCGGTCGGCAAATGTCAATTGTCTGCCCGAGTCAGTACGGTGGGTGTATGAGTCTTGCGGAGTCAGCGGCATCTTCATCGGCATCACAGCAAACACCCTCCGAATCCCCGGCATCCGACGGTGCGGCACCGCCGGTACATCTCCTGCCGGCAAACCACCTCATGGAGACCGTCCTTCCCGTGCGCCCGGCCCTGATCGACCGCGGATCCGCGGCGCGGGTGAAACCCGGAATGCTCGCGGAGCTGGTCGATTCAGGCGCGGCGCAGGCCGTTGTGCTCTCCGGCAGGCAGGCCCTCGTCAGCGGCAACAGCCTCGTGCTCCTCAACGCCGCCGAGCTCTCCGGGCACCTGGCCAACACCCCGTACGCTCCCGAACACGTGATTTACCTCGGTTCCGCCCTGGCCGGTTCGGACCTCGACGCCGGCACCGAGCTTGTCCTCTTTGTCCTCCCGCTTCAGTTCGAAGTCCAGGCCGAGGAATTCGAGGCCCACGTGGCCGGCGTTCCCAGCGATGCGCAGTGGGTGGGTTTCCGCGAAGTCGCGGCACGCCTGAACTCCACGGACACTGCGCTGTTCATCGAAGCCAGCGCCATCGCCAACTGGCACTCCACCCACACGCACTGCCCGCGCTGCGGCACCCCCACGCAGCCGGAAGCCGGCGGCTGGGTCCGGCGCTGCCCGGCCGATAATTCCGAGCACTTCCCCCGGACGGATCCGGCCATCATCGTCACCGTGGTGGGCCCCGACGGGAGACTGCTGTTGGGCGGAGGCGGACCGCTCGACGCCCGGAACTATTCGACCCTCGCCGGCTTCGTCGAACCGGGGGAATCGCTCGAACAGGCCGTGCAGCGCGAAATCGGCGAGGAAGTCGGGGTCCGCGTCACCGCGTCCCAGTACCTTGGATCGCAGTCCTGGCCGTTTCCCGCCTCCCTGATGCTCGGCTTCACGGCCACCACGCCGGACACCGAAGCCCGGCCCGACGGCGTCGAGGTCACCAGGGCACGGTGGTTCAGCCGGAGCGAACTGCAGGACGCCGTCCTCAGCGGCGAAATCGTCATTTCCAGCAGGCTCTCCATCGCCCGGTCCCTCATTGAACACTGGTACGGCGGCGTCATTCAGGACGCCGCCGACAGCGCCTGACACTGCCCTCTACAGGCTGACACCGCCTGCCCCAATCCGCAGGACACCGACTACCGACTGAGCAGCAAAAGTGACCACAGAGAAATTGAACTTCAGCACCATCCCCGGCGGGGAACCGTCGGGCGGCACGACGTCGGGCGATGCCCCGCCTGGCGATGCCCCCGAACCTGACGGCCGTTCGCTGGAGGAACGGATCCTCGGCGGCCTCGACGCTGAGCAGCGCGAGGTCGCCAGCACCCTCCAGGGGCCCATGTGTGTCCTGGCCGGTGCCGGGACCGGCAAGACCCGCGCCATCACGCACCGGATCGCCTACGGCGTGCACTCAGGGGTGTACAGCCCGCAACGGCTCCTCGCTGTCACCTTCACGGCGCGGGCTGCCGCCGAGATGCGCAGTCGGCTCCGTGACCTCGGCGTCGGCAACGTTCAGGCCCGCACCTTCCACGCCGCGGCGCTGCGCCAGTTGCAGTTCTTCTGGCCGCAGGCGGTCGGCGGCACCTTGCCCAACCTGCTGGACCACAAGGCACAGATGATTGCCGAGGCCGCGCGGCGGCTCCGGCTCAGCACGGACCGCGCCTCCATCCGGGACCTCGCCTCCGAAATCGAGTGGGCCAAGGTATCCATGCTGACCCCGGCGAACTATCTGGAGAACGCCCAGGGCCGGGGCAATCCGGGCGGCTTCGACCTGACCGCCGTTGCACGGGTCTTCCAGTCCTATGAGGACGTCAAGACCGACCGCAACGTCATCGACTTCGAGGACGTGCTGCTGATAACCGTGGGGATCCTGCAGGAGGACCCAAAGGTGGCAGCGACCGTCCGGGAGCAGTACCGGCACTTCGTCGTCGACGAGTACCAGGATGTTTCGCCGCTGCAGCAGCGGCTCCTGGAGCTGTGGCTCGGCGGACGCGACGAGCTCTGCGTCGTGGGCGATGCCAGCCAGACCATCTACTCCTTCACCGGCGCCTCTCCGAAGCACCTGCTCGGGTTCAAAGCGATGTATCCCGAGGCGCACGTCGTTAAGCTGATCCGGGACTACCGGTCCACGCCGCAGGTTGTCAGGCTCGCCAACGACCTCCTCGCCGGCCGGCGCAGCGGCGGCCCGGTGGCGGACGCCGCCTGGGCCACGCCTTTGCAGCTCGTGGCGCAGCGGCCGGCGGGCCCGGTGCCGCGGTTCACCGAATGCTCGGATGACGAGGCGGAGGCCGCCACTGTCGCCGCACGGATCCGCGAGCTCCTCGACACCGGAACTCCGGCGAGCCAGGTCGCCGTGCTCTTCCGCACCAACGGGCAGTCCGAAGCCTACGAACAGGCGCTGGCCTCGGCGGGGATCGGCTACCAGCTGCGCGGCGGTGAGCGGTTCTTCGCGCGGAAGGAGGTCCGGGACGCCATCCTGCAGCTCCGGGCCGCGACCCGGGCGGTGGCTGAAACCGCCACGCCCGAGCCGCTTGGGCAGCTGGTCCGGGACATCGTCGCCTCCCTGGGCTACACGGACGCGGCGCCGCACAGCGGCGGCGCTCTCCGGGAGCGCTGGGAATCGCTGGCCGCCCTCGTGGCCCTGGCCGACGAACTCGTGATCAGCAGGGGCCCGCAGTTCTCGCTCCCGGACTTTGTCAACGAGCTCCAGGAACGGTCCCTGGCCCAGCACGCACCGACCGTGCAGGGCGTTACCCTGGCATCGCTGCACGCCGCCAAGGGCCTGGAATGGGACGCCGTGTTCCTGGTCGGGCTGAGTGAGGGCCTCGTGCCGATCTCGTTCGCGGACACTCCGGAAGCGGTGGACGAGGAACGCCGGCTCCTGTACGTCGGGATCACCCGCGCCCGCGAACACCTGTCCCTGTCCTGGTCCACTGCCCGGACGCCCGGCGGACGCGCCAACCGCAAGCCCTCGCGCTTCCTGGACGGCCTGCGCCCCGACTCGGTGGCCAGCTCCCACCTGCGGGGCAAGGGCCCGGCGCCGCGCCGGAAGGCGGCCGTTCCGGCGTCGTGCCGGGTCTGCGGCAGCATGCTCTCCAGCGGCGCGGAGCGCAAGGTGGGCCGCTGCAACCAGTGCCCGCCCAGTTACGAGGAACAGACGTTCGACGCGCTCAGGCAGTGGCGGAAGGACGTGGCCCTCGAGGCGGACGTCCCGGCGTTCGTGGTGTTCACCGATGCCACCCTGACCGCCATCGCCGAGGCACGCCCCGAGTCGCTGGAGCAGTTGGCCAAACTCGCCGGCGTGGGTCCATCCAAACTGGAGAAGTACGGCGAGGCCGTTCTGACAGTCCTGGCCGAAAGCACGGTTCAGTGATGCCCGGTTCCGTGAAGCCTGGGGGTTCAGTGATGTCCGGTTCAGTTCCGGCTGCCATTCCGCTGACCACCGCCGACGGCGCCCCGGTCGTGGTCCGCCGCTCTGCACGCCGACGCCGCACGGTCGCCGCGTTCTGGGAGGACGGCACCGCCGTCGTCGCCATCCCCGCGTCCTTCAGCAGGGCGCAGGAACGGGAGTGGGTCCATCGCATGCTGGAAAAACTCCGCCGCCAAGGGGACCGGGCGGCGCGGGGTTCCGGCCGGCGCCGCCCCCGCAGCGATGCCGACCTTGCCGCCCACGCCGCGGATCTGTCGGCGAAGTACTTGGGCGGCAGGGCGGTGCCCTCCTCAGTCCGCTGGGTCACCAACCAGAATTCGCGATGGGGTTCCGCGACGCCGTCCGAAGGCACCATCCGGCTCTCGGCGAAGCTGCAGCCCATGCCGCAGTGGGTGATCGACTACGTGTTGCTCCACGAACTGGCCCACCTCCTGGTGGCCGGCCACGATGCCGCCTTCTGGAGGTTGCTGACGGCGTACCCGGAGACTGAGCGCGCCAAGGCCTTCCTGGAAGGGGTCTCGTTCGCCACCTCACGCGGCATGGCACCCGACGGCGGACACGGCGAAGCCCCGGACGGAACCGAAATCCCGGCCGGGGCCTACTAGCGTTGGGCTAGGCCTTGGGCGTGCCGCCGTCGTCCGGTTCGCCGTCCTGACGGTCGTCGTCCTTGGCCACCGGCTCGTCCGTGCCCTCTGAATCCGTCGTTCCCTCTGAATCCGGAGTGCCCTCTGAACCCGGAGTGCCCTCGGTGTCCGGGGCGTCGGCGCCGGCCGGCGCGTCGAACCCTCCGCTAAGCAGCTTCTGCAGGGCGTCATCCACTTCGCTGTCGCTGGCTTCGGCGAGTTTGCGGCGTTCGCTGAAGCCTTGCGGGTCTTCCAGGTCCTCTGCTGTCGGAAGCAGGTCGGGATGCTGCCAAACGGCGTCGCGGCCGTCCACCCCGCGCTCTTCCTTGAGCAAGGCCCACAGGGTGGCGGCCTCGCGGAGCCGGCGCGGCCGCAGCTCGAGTCCCACGAGGGAGGAGAACGCGTGCTCCGCGGGGCCTCCGGTGGCCCGGCGCCGCCGGACGGTTTCGCGCAACGCGGCGGCGGACGGCAACATCTTCTCGGTTGCACCCCAGGTGAGTTCGTCCACCCAGCCCTCCACCAGGGCCAGCGCGGTCTCCAGCTTTTCGAGGGCCTGCTCCTGGGCGGGAGTGCGCTGCGGCATGAAGACTCCCTGCGAGAGCGCCTCCTGGATGCCCTCGGGGTTGCTCGGATCGATCTCGCGTGCCAGTTCTTCGATCTTGGAGGTGTCGATGTGGATGCCGCGGGCGTAGGCCTCGATCGCGCCGAGCAGGTGCCCGCGCAGCCAGGGGACCTGGACGAAGAGGCGGGCGTGTGCCGCCTCGCGCACGGCCAGGAACAGGCGGATGTCGTTCTCCGGCAGGCTGAGGCCCTCACCGAATTTCGCCACGTTGGCCGGCAGGAGCGCCATTTCAAGGTCTGCGAGGGGCACGCCAATGTCCGTCGAGCTGACCACTTCGGCAGAGAGCGCGCCGATCGCCTGGCCGAGCTGCATGCCGAAGATCGCCCCGCCCATGTTCTGGATCATCGAGGAGGCGCCGCCCATCATGGACTTCATTTCCTCGGGCATCTGCTCGGTCATGGCGGCCGAGAGCGCGTTGGCAATGCTGTTGGCCACGGGCTCGGTCAGCCGCTTCCACGTCCCAAGGGTTTCCTCGACCCATTCGGCGCGGGACCACGCCCGGCCAATCAGTCCCGTGGCCGGAAGCCCGGTGACCTGGTCGAGCCACAGTTCGGCCAGCCGAAGGGCCTCATCGACCTCCCGCGACTGAGGCGCCGTGACCGAGGGGTCGGATCCGCTGGCGGCGACGCGCCGGGCGTTGTCATGTGCCAGCTGCCAATTGACGGGCCCCTCCGAGGGGGCACTCATCATCGCCTGCACCTGGGAGAACATCTGGGCCAGGAGGTTTGGATCGTCCGGGAGGCCTGCTGCCTTGGCGAGCTCGGCGGGGTCGATATTGCCCATGCCCTGCCCGCCCATCAGGTTTTTGAGCATTTCGGCCAAGGGATCCTTGGGTTCCTCGTCGCCATTGGACGGATTGAGTGGGTTGGAGGTCATGATCCCGCCGATCGTCGGTGTGGCTGCTTCTCAACTTCACGGTACCCCTGTGCAAGAGTGGCTGTCTGCCGAAACCGCGCCACGTTCGCTGTAGGCAAAGAGCGGTCCGGGGTCCCAAGCGCGTAGGCTTGGAAGTTGGAATATTTGCACGCGGCAGCCTCGGGTTAGGCTGCGGCCCTGGTGCGTGGTCGCGGTGTCCTCTCGGGCTTGTCCTGGCAGGGCCGCAGCCCCTCGTGCCGGCACGGAGAGGTCGTTCAATGACAATCACCCACGGTGAGCAGCCCGCCAGCGACCCAGCGGCCGGCCCTGCCCGGGGCAGGAGGGCACGACTGGCCGGCGCCGGCGTGCGGCGCCCGCGCAACAACCGGTCTTCAGCCATGCTTGTCTCGGGGCTGCTTGCCGCCGCACTGGGCATCACCGCGGTGAGCCTGCCCGTGCCTTACGTGATCGAGTCACCCGGCCCCACCTTCAACACCATCGGCCAGGACAACGGCAAACCGGTGATCAGCGTCAGCGGCCATGAGTCGTTTCCCGCCAAGGGCAGCCTGGACCTGACCACTGTCTATGTCGACGGCGGTCCCAACGGTCCGGTCAGCGTCTTCGAAGCGTTCTCGGCATGGCTGAACGGGACCAAAGCTGTCTACCCCCAGGAACTGCTGTTCCCCACCGGCGTCACCAAGGAACAGTCCCAGCAGGAGAGCGCCACCGCGATGACCACCTCCCAGGAGAACGCCATCGCCTCGGCACTGAAGGAACTGAAGATTCCGTTCGGGCAGAAAATGCAAGTGGCCGGGCTCCCGGACGACTCCGCCTCGAAAGGACTGCTGCAGGCAGGGGACGAACTTGTCTCCATCAATGACAAGCCCATCACTGCGCTCGGCGTGGTCCAGGCGGAACTGGCCGCCGGCAACGGCAAGCCCGCCAAGGTCATCGTGGAACGCGCCGGCGCCCGGGTGCCAGTCACCATCACGCCGGCCAAAAACAGTGCGGGCCGCTACATCCTCGGTGTCTTGCTGCAGTACAAGTTCACCTTCCCGTTTGATGTCACCATCTCGCTCGACAAGGTCGGTGGCCCCAGTGCGGGCATGATGTTCGCGCTTGGCATCATTGACACGGTCACTCCCGGGGACCTGACCGGCGGCAAGCACATCGCCGGTACCGGAACCATCACCCCGGACGGTGCCGTAGGACCCATCGGCGGGATCGCCCAGAAGATGCAGGGGGCGCGGGCCGGCGGGGCCACGCTGTTCCTGGCGCCGGCGGCCAACTGCGAAGACGTCTTGGGCCACATCCCCGACGGCCTGCAGGTGGTCCGGGTCGAGAACCTCACCGAGGCCCGCAAGGCGGTTGAACTGGCGGCGTCAGGCGGCGACACATCGGGCCTGCCGGTCTGCACCAACAACTAGACTGGCCGCGGAACTAAGCGCCGGCCCCACTCGTGGCACTAATGGACGGCCGTGCCGTCCCGCCGGGACCCTGCTGCAGGGCCCTGACGGAACGGCGGTGACGGCCGTTAGAATGCATCAACCTGCAACACCGGCACTTGGTCGCCAGACTGAGCCACAGCAGCGACTGATAACTAAAAACCAGCAGTAGACGACCAGCTATGAGGTACCGAGTTTGTCCCGTCCCGCCAGCACTGTCCCGCCCGGAAGACCCCAGACACGACGCGGCGCCCTGACGCCGACGCTGATCATCGTGGCCCTGATCGTGGTCGGATTCATCTTCTTCGCCAATGTCTGGACGGATGTCCTCTGGTACCAGCAGCTCGGCTACTTCGAAGTGTTCCTGACCGAGAACCTGGCCAGGATCGTGATCTTCCTGACAGGTTTCGCTGTCATGTTCCTGGCCGTCTTCTTCGCCATCAGGATTGCCTACCATGCGCGGCCGGTGTACGCCCCCGATTCGGAAATCCGGGACAACCTCAACCGCTACCAGGCGCAGCTCGAACCGATCCGCCGTGTCGTGATGGTGGGGCTTCCCATCCTCTTTGGCCTGTTCGCCGGCAGCGCCGCGGCCAGCCAGTGGCAGAAAGTCCTCCTGTTCCTGAACCAGGAGGCATTCGGCCAGAACGATCCGCAGTTCGGGCTCGACATCAGCTTCTACCTCATGACTCTTCCCTTCCTCGGGTTCGTCACCGGGTTCCTCATCAGCGTCACGGTGATCGCTGGCCTTGCCGGCATCCTCACCCACTACCTCTACGGCAGCATCCGGATCATGGAACGCGGGATCTTCACCAGCCGAGCCGCGCAGATCCACCTGGCTGTCACGGGCGCCGCCTTCCTGGTGCTGATGGGCCTCAACTTTTGGCTGGACCGCTACTCCACGGTGCAGAATAACGGCGGGCGCTGGGCCGGTGCGCTGTACACGGACGTGAACGCCGTCATTCCGACCAAGGCAATCCTGGCCGTGGCCGCGGCCATCGTCGCCGTGCTGTTCATCGTCGCCGCGGTGATCGGCAAGTGGCGGCTGCCGGTGATCGGCACCGCCATGCTCATCATCACGGCCATCCTGGCCGGCGGGGTCTACCCGTGGGTCATCCAGCAGTTCCAGGTCCGGCCCTCGGAGCAGACGCTGGAAAACGAATACATCAAGCGGAACATCGCGATGACCCGTGCCGCCTACGGCCTGGATAAGGTCCAGGAAAAGCGGTACAACGCCACCACCAACGCCACCACCGGCGCGCTGGCCCCCGATGCGCAGACCACCGCCAACATCCGGCTGCTGGATCCGAACCTGATCTCGGATGCGTTCTCGCAGCTCGAACAGTACCGGCCCTACTACCAGTTCCCCAGCGCCCTGAACGTGGACCGCTACGAGATCGACGGCAAGATCCAGGACACGGTCATCGCCGTCCGCGAACTCAACCCGGACGGGCTCGCCACGAACCAGCAGTCCTGGCTGAACCGGCACGTGGTCTACACCCACGGCTACGGCGTCGTCGCCGCCAAGGGCAACAAGTTCACCGTGGACGGCAAGCCGGACTTCCTGCAGGCGGGCATCCCGTCCACCGGCGCGCTCGGCAACGATTCGACCTATCAGCCCCGCGTCTACTTCGGCCAGGACTCGCCCGACTACTCGATCGTGGGCGCCCCGGACGGTGCACCGCACCGTGAGCAGGACCGGCCCGCGGCCAAGGAAGGCGACGGCGAGACGCAGTACACCTTCACCGGCAACGGCGGCCCGAACGTGGGCAGCTTCTTCAACAAGATCCTTTACGCGATCAAGTTCCAGTCCTCGGACCTGCTGCTTTCCGACGGCGTGAACGCCGAGTCCCAGATCCTCTACGACCGCAACCCGCGGGACCGCGTCGAAAAGGTGGCGCCTTACCTGACTGTTGACGGCAATCCGTACCCCGCCGTCGTCGACGGCAGGGTGAAGTGGATCGTGGACGGGTACACCACCAGCCCGTACTTCCCGTACTCCCAGCAGGAGCAGCTCTCGGCCGCCACGGCCGACTCACAGACCGCCGCGAACCGGACAGTAGCCCTGCCGAACAGCTCGGTGAACTACATCCGCAACTCGGTCAAGGCCACCGTGGACGCCTATGACGGTTCCGTGACGCTGTACGCCTGGGACGACCAGGATCCGGTCCTGAAAGCCTGGCAGAAGATCTTCCCGACGTCAGTGAAGCCGTATTCGGAGATGTCCGGTGCGCTCATGAGCCACGTGCGCTACCCGGAGGACCTGTTCAAGGTCCAGCGCGAGCTTCTGGGCCGCTACCACGTGACCAACCCGGACAGCTTCTACACCAACATTGACGCCTGGTCCGTTCCCAACGACCCCACCGTCAAGGACGAAGTCAAACAGCCGCCGTACTACATGTCGCTGAAGATGCCTGACCAGGACAAGCCGGCGTTCCAGCTGACCTCGTCGTTCATCCCGCAGGTGGTCAACGGCAACGCCCGCAACGTGCTCTACGGCTTCCTGGCCGCGGACTCCGATGCCGGCAACAAGAAGGGCGTCAAAGCGGACAGTTACGGCCAGCTGAGGCTCTTGCAGATCCCGCCGGAGACCCAGGTCCCCGGACCTGGCCAGGCGCAGAACAAGTTCAACTCCGACCCCACCGTTTCGCAGGCCCTTAACCTGTTGCGCCAGGGTGCGTCGGCTGTGCTCAACGGCAACCTCCTGACCCTGCCGGTCGGTGGCGGCATGGCGTACGTCCAGCCCGTCTATCTTCGCTCCACGGGGGAGACCTCCTACCCGACGCTGCAGCGGGTCCTGGTGGCGTTCGGCGACAAGATCGGGTTCGCGCCCACGCTGGACGAGGCCTTGAACCAGCTCTTCGGCGGAAATTCGGGTGCCGCAGCAGGTGACTCGGCAAACAAGGGACAAACACCGGCCACGCCCACCACCCCAGGTGGGGCCACTCCGCCGCCTGGGACTACCGATGCGAAGGCAGACCTGAAGGCCGCGCTGGACGAGGCCAATGCCGCGATCAAGGCCGGTCAGGACGCCCTCGCGAAGGGCGACTTCGCGACCTATGGCGAGCAGCAAAAGAAGCTGAACGCTGCCTTGCAGAAGGCGCTCGAGGCCGAAGCAAAGCTGGAAACCCCTGCGGCGCCAGCGGGCACCGCCACACCGTCGCCCTCTCCGTCGGCGACGGCGGGCGGCTAACGCTGCGCAGCTGACCCTGACAGGTCCTCACGCGCTGCGCGAGGCCAGGCGCAGGCTGTGAACCGGTGCGACAGGCCGGGGTTTG
>NZ_JBFUAR010000028.1:0-44543 GCF_056406175.1 Arthrobacter sp. P1_D12 | reverse complement strand
GCGGCGTGCCGTCCGCCGGGGACCCTGGGGCCGGGTCGGCCGGCGGCGCCGAGGCTCCTGCCGCGGCGGCCAACGCGGCGGACCCGGTGTCCTGGGCGGAGGTGTCCTTCTTTACGGACCCGCCGGGGGTTTTGGCGGCACCAACGGTGCTGCCGGCCAGGGGCCCGGCCAGGGTTCCGGCCGGGGCCGCGGACGCTGACGTCCCGGCGGCCGCTGCGGGCGCGGGCACGACGTCGACGGCGGCGGTCCGGACGTCATCACGGGTCGGCTCGGCAATGTCGAGTACCACCACGGTCACGTTGTCCGGGGCGCCGGCCTCCAGCGTGAGTTCAACCAGCAGTTCGGCGCATTCGCCCAGGTCCTTCGTCTCCCGGACGGTGCGCTCCACGACGTGGCCGGCCACATAGTTCAGGCCGTCCGAGCAGAGCAGCCATCGTTCCCCGGCCTGGACAGCCAGTGTGTCAAGATCCAGCTCCGGGCTGGCATCGACGTCCCCCAGCACGCGCATGAGGACGTTCTTGTGCGGATGCGTTTCGGCCTCTTCGGGGCGGAGCCTGCCCTCATCGATGAGCCGCTGCACAAAGGTGTGGTCGACGCTGACCTGTTCGAACTCGCCGTCGCGCAGCCGGTAGGCCCGGGAGTCACCGATGTGGGCGAAGTGGAGCTTTCCTTCGGCGAGGAGCAGGGCCGTGACCGTGGTGCCCATCCCGGCGAGCTTGGGATTCATGTGGACCAGTTCGGACAGCAGGGAGTTGGCTGTCTGGATTTCGTCGGCGAGGACGGTGCCGGCGTCGCCGTCGTAGTCGTCATGGTCCAGGTGGATCATGTCCAGGACGGTCGCGGCGGAGGCAACATCGCCGCCGGCATGGCCACCCATGCCGTCGGCAACGACGGCGAGGTGCCGGCCGACGTAGGCGGAGTCGTCATTCTTGGCGCGGATGCGGCCGACGTCTGACCGCGCGGCGTAGCGCATGATGAGCGGCCGCTTCGGGGCAGTTGTCTTGCCTTCGGCCCTGTCTGCGGGAAATTCCGGGGCAGCCACGGCTACGGCCTCAATTCGATGACCGTCTTGCCGATTCTCACGGGGACGCCCAGCTCCACCGGGAGTGCCCGGGTCAGCTGCTGGTCTGCCAGATACGTGCCATTAGTGGAGCCGAGGTCCTCGATGAACCAGCGGCTGCCCTGTGGGAACAGGCGGGCATGGCGGCCCGAGGCGTAGTCGTCCTCCAGGACCAGGGTGGCTTCCTGTGCCCGGCCCAGGAGGATGGGGCTCGCCGCGAGGGCGATGGTGGTGCCCTTCAACGGTCCCTCGGTCACGATCAGCTGGCGGGCCTGCTGTTTGACGGGGGCCGGCGGCGGTTCGGCAAGGGAAGGATTCTTGCGCACCTGGCGTGCCGTGGGGGCGCCGGCGGCGGCCTTGCGGCCGATCATCAGATCGCGGCGCATGGCCGAGACAATGCTGAAGATCAGCACCCACAGGAGGATGAGGAACCCGAAACGCAGGGCCGTGATGGTCAATTCGCTCATGCGCGGCCGCCTGGGTGGGCGGGCAGTAGGCGGAAGATGATTTTGGTTCGTCCCATCATGATCGTGGCGCCGTCAGCAAGATCCGAACTGCCCACGATCTTTTGGCCGTTGACGTAGCTGCCGTTCGTGGAGCCGAGATCGATCGCCTGAGCCGTACCAGGCCCAGTCCGGATTTCCAGGTGGCGGCGCGAAACGCCGGTGTCGTCAATAAGGATGTCTGCTTCGGAGGACCGTCCGAGGACGATTGAGGGCGCGTTCAGCGAATAGCGCTGGCCGTCGATGTCCAGTACAGGCTGAAGCTGTGCAGGCTGGCGTGTCGGAGCCGCGGGTACGTTGCCGTGAATGCCCGGCTGAGCCGGGACGGAAGGGGCGGAGGCTTTTTCGGTCCGCGAGGTGATGTCGAAATTCCCGGCGCGGTGCTCCTCATCGCGGCGGAAACTGATCCGGACCGGGCCCTGGAGGGTGTAGCCCTGGCTGCGGACATGGTTGATGACTACGTCGCACAGCTCCTCCGCGAGCGGTGTGCCCCATTCCTGGGCGCGCCGGAAGTCATCGCTGCTGAGGAGTACGTCAAAAACGTTAGGGGCCAGGGTGCGTCCCGCGGCGATCGTGATGGCCTTGTTGTCCACCTCGGTGCGGAGGCGGCTCGCGATCTCGACAGGCTCAACCTGGGCGCGGGACCCGGTGGAGAAGACTCCGCGGACGGCCTTTTCGATGCCGCGCTCGACTTTGTCCAGCAATCCCATGGTCCTTCTCCTTTCCTGGTGGCTGCGGGGCAGCGTTCGTTCCGGAACTCGGTTTCCAACTTTTGCGAGCCCGCGCTCAGCGGACACTCCTACATCAGATACTACTGGGCGTGTCTGGGAATGGCCTCAACGGACGCCGCCGGGGCGACGTCAAAATGAGTGCCCGCCGCGCCCTGACGTGCGCGGACACCGCCGCCGGGACCGCCGCGGCGGGTCCCCGCGTGACGCCCGGCGGCGGGGCAAACGTGGCCGGAAAACGACCCCAATCAGGGGGCCCTGGGGCTCGATTGGTGTTTTCCGGCAATTGTCCGTTATGCTTGATCTCGCTGCTTTTACGAGGTTGGCGGTCCGGGAAACCGGCCCTATCCGAGTGGAAGAAGTTGCGCGCGAGTGGCGGAACGGCAGACGCGCTGGCTTCAGGTGCCAGTGTCCGAAAGGGCGTGGGGGTTCAAATCCCCCCTCGCGCACGCAATCGAAAGAACCCCGGTCTTGGACCGGGGTTCTTTTGTTTAACCCGCGCGGCGGCAGCCGGCGTCGGGGTTTTCCGGTTTCCCCACATTCGAAGGCTTCCTCTGGCGTGTTGCGCCGACCCGCCGGTGTGGGGCGGCGCCGGTCCGTCAAAAGTGGGGAAACTCCGCAGCAGCGGACCACGCGGCAAGACCGCTAGGCTGCCCGCAGCGCCCCGAGCCCGGCGAGAAGTGCCTCAAGTCCCAGCCGGAAAGCGACGTCGGCCGGTTTCTCATGGCCTTCCTCGGCCAGGCGCTGGACGGCGGCGGTGAAATGCGGTGTCGACGCGGCCATGGTGCCGGAATCGAAGATGTCCGCGGGTGCCGTGACGTCGTAGGCGGAGCCAAAAATGAACGATTCGATCGCGACAATGGCCGGGACAATGCGCTCCTGCGGAAAGCCTGCGCGGCTGAAACCGGCACTGACGGCCTCATACATGGCCAGTGTCTTGGGCGCATCGGTCACGGGCAGCACGGCAATGACGGGAATCAGCGGGGTGTGCTTGGAAAATACGTCGCGGTAGCTCCAGGCCCAATCCCTCACGGCCTGTTCCCAGTCCCCGGCCTCGAAGGCGGTGACGTCCACGAACGAGGTCAAGTGGTCCTGGACGAGGACCAGCACGTCCCGTTTGGACGAGACATGGTTGTACAGCGCCGAGGGAGCCACGTTGAGGGTCCGCGCCAGGGCAGCCATGGTGAACCCGTCGTAGCCGCTCTTGCCAATCAGCTGCAGGGCCGCCACGGTGATGCCGTGCTGGTCCAGCACGGCCGCGGCGGGCCGTCCCGCGCGGCGGCGGGGCCCGGCGGCGGGGCCGTGCGGATCGGCGGGGGCGCTGGTTGCTGCCGTCATTCCGGCCCTTTCTTCTCTGCTTGGCTTCTCAGTTTGGCTGGCGGGTTCGGGGTGAGCCCGTTCTGCCCCTACTTTACGGGCGAAATTCATTAGGCGGAGGGTCTTCCCCGAAGCGTGTGGAAGGTCTATCATCTAAATGAACGCCATTCATTTTGTGGTCCGCATCACTCTAGCGGCCACGGGGAGGAACATCATGCTGGAACTTGACCGCGACGTCGTCATCGTAGGAGCCGGCCCGTCAGGCTTGACCGCCGCCCGCGAGCTGAAAAAGGCCGGACTCAGTGTGGCGGTGCTCGAGGCGCGGGACCGCGTGGGCGGCCGGACCTGGACCGACACGGTTGACGGGGCCATGCTCGAGATCGGCGGCCAGTGGGTCTCGCCGGACCAGACCGGGCTCCTGGGGCTCCTGGATGAGCTCGGACTGCAGACCTATTCCCGCTACCGCGACGGCGAATCCGTCTACATTGGCGCGGACGGCAAGCGCACCCTGTACACCGGTGACTCCTTCCCGGTCAGCGAAACCACCGCCGTCGAAATGGACAAGCTCACGGCACTGCTGGACTCCCTGGCCGCGGAGATGGCTCCCGAGGAGCCGTGGGCCCACCCCAAGGCCCGCGAGCTGGACACCGTTTCCTTCCACCATTGGCTGCGGCAGAACTCAACAGATGAGGAAGCCTGCAACAACATCGGCCTGTTCATCGCCGGCGGCATGCTGACCAAACCGGCCCACGCCTTCTCCGCCCTGCAGGCCGTCCTCATGGCTGCCTCGGCGGGGTCCTTCACCAACCTCACGGATGAGGACTTCATCCTGGACAAGCGGGTTGTCGGTGGGATGCAGCAGGTTTCGCTGCTGCAGGCCGCGGAACTGGGCGACGACGTCGTCCTCGGCAGCCCGGTCCGCACCATTAACTGGGCCGATGACGCGAGCGGTGGCTACCGTGTCACTGCTGTCTCCGACCGGGCCACGGTGAACGCACGTTTCGTCATCATGGCCGTGCCGCCGAACCTCTACACCCGGGTGTCCTTCAACCCGCCGTTGCCCCGCCGCCAGCACCAGATGCACCAGCACCAGTCACTTGGCCTGGTCATTAAGGTCCATGCCGTCTACAGCAGCCCGTTCTGGCGCGAAGACGGCCTGTCCGGAACCGCCTTCGGCGCCGGCGCCATTGTGCAGGAGGTCTACGACAACACCAACCACGAGGACCCGCGCGGCACGCTGGTGGGCTTTGTCTCGGATGAGAAGGCCGACGCCATGTTCGAGCTCAGCGCGGAGGACCGCCGCCGCGCCATCCTCGAGTCGATTGCGTCCTTCCTCGGCGAAAAGGCCCTGGAACCCGAGGTCTACTACGAGTCCGACTGGGGTTCGGAGGAATGGACCCGGGGGGCTTACGCCGCCAGCTACGACCTGGGCGGACTGCACCGCTACGGCAAGGACCAGCTGACGCCGGTGGGGCCGATCTACTGGTCCTGCTCGGATCTTGCGGCCGAGGGCTACCAGCATGTTGACGGCGCCGTCCGGATGGGGCAGCTCACGGCAGCCCGGATCGTCGCTGCTGCGGACCGTGCGTCCGTCGCCTCTTAAAAAATCCCAACAATTCCGTTGAATGCAGTCCAGTTCAGTTAGGAGAGCGGCCAGATGCGTTACGTAGTGGGGTATTCAGCCAATGCCAGGGGCCATGATGCGGTCAATCTGGCCGTCTCCCTGGCGCTCGGGCGGGGGGCGAGCCTGGACCTTGTGCTGGTGGTGCCCGAAGTGCAGCAGTCCGGGCACGCCCTCGCACCGAAGGCGGGCTTTGAAAATCTGCTCACCGAGCAGGCCCAGGAGTGGCTCGACCAGGCCCTGGCGCTGGTTCCATCCAGTATCCCGGCGCAGGCCCACATCCGCAGCCATGATTCCGACGCGCACGCACTGATCGAGGCGGCCGAGGAACTGGGCGCGGACATGCTCATCATCGGGGCCACCAGCACCGGGCTCTTCAAACGGTTCACGATCGGGTCGGTGGCCAGTGCACTGCTCCACGCCTCGACCGTCCCGGTGGCCCTGGCACCGCACGGCTACCACCGCCAGGAGGCCTTGACCCGGATCAGCTGCGGGCTCGGAACCCGGGCCGGCGCGGAGAAGCTGCTCGAATTCGCCCTAGGCATGGCGGCGAACCGGGACGTGCCGCTGCGGGTGGTGTCGCTTCTGGCCCTCGACGGCGATGCGGCCGATTCAGCCGACGCAGCCCGGGAGTATGCGGCCAAGTGCTTTGCCGACGCACTGGCTGCCGGCGGGCCGGCCGTCCCGGGGGATGCGAAAGCGGACGTCCCGGGGGAGGCCAAGACGGAAGCCCAGGTAGAGGCGAAGACGGAAATCGTCGTCGCCCACGGGCGCAGCATCGAGGAAGCCGTGGACCGCCTGGACTGGGAAGACGGCGAGGTTCTGTTGATCGGATCCAGCCGGCTTGCCAAGGGGCGGTCCATCTTCCTCGGCAGCACAGCGGGCCGCATTCTGCGCGCCCTGCCGGTGCCGATGATCGTGGTCCCCAGCGACTATGAACTCAAGCACCTCAATCATTCAGCGTCGAGTGACACCCCCCGAGAGGCACAACAATGAGCGCAGACCATGCGATGTCCAAGCCGTCGCAGACAGGACAGCACACAGGACAGCACGCCGGATCCCACACCGAACAGCAGCACGGACTGAGTGAAAAGGGCCTGAAAGCCGGATCGGTGGGGCTCATTGGCGCCGTCGTCATCGGCATTTCCTGTATCGCCCCGGCATACACCCTCACGGCCGCCCTGGGTCCCACCGTGGCCGAGGTCGGCGTGCAACTGCCGGCGATCTTCCTGGTGGGCTTTGTCCCCATGCTGCTGGTGGCCTTCGGCTACCGGGAGCTGAACAACGCCATGCCCGACGCCGGGACCTCCTTCACCTGGGCCTCGCGGGCGTTCGGACCCTGGATTGGCTGGATGGGCGGCTGGGGACTCATCGCCGCCACCATCATCGTGCTCTCGAACCTGGCCGCCGTCGCGGTGGACTTCTTCTACCTCATGCTGGCGCAGATCTTCGGCAATCCCGAACTCGCCGACCTCACCACCAACCTGCCGCTGAATATCGCGACCACCCTGGTGTTTATCGCCCTCGCGTGCTGGATCTCCTACCGCGGCATGGAAACCACCAAGACCGTCCAGTACGTTCTCGTGGGATTTCAGTTGCTGGTCCTCGCCTGGTTCTCGATCTCAGCGTTCAGCCACGTCGCCAACGGAACCGCCTTTGACGCCACGGCCATCTCCCCGGACTGGTTTAACCCGTTCGCCGTGGGATCCTTCTCCGCCTTCGCCGCCGGCGTTTCGCTGTCCATCTTCATCTACTGGGGCTGGGACGTCACGCTGACCATGAACGAGGAGACCAAGAACCCGGAGAAAACGCCGGGACGTGCCGCCACGATCACCGTGCTGGTCATAGTGATCATCTACATGACGGTTGCACTGGCCACGCTGAGCTACGCCGGCGTCGGCGACACGGGGCTGGGCGCCGGAAATCCGGAGAACCAGGGCAGTATCTTCGCCGTCCTGGCGGGACCGGTGATGGGCCCGTTCGCCATCCTGATGTCCCTGGCCATCCTGAGCAGTTCCGCCGCGTCCCTGCAGTCCACATTTGTCTCGCCGGCGCGCACCCTGCTGTCCATGGGCCATTACCGGGCGCTGCCGCAGAAGTTCGGCAAGATCAGCCCCACATACAAGTCGCCGAGCTATGCCACGATCGCCTCGGCCGTCGCGGCCGCCGCGTTCTATGTCATCACCCGGACCACGTCGGAAAACGCACTGTGGGACACCATCACGGCCCTGGGCATGATGATCTGCTTCTACTACGGCATCACCGCGTTGGCCTGTGTCTGGTTCTTCCGCGCCGAGGCGTTCAGCGGAGCGAGGGCCTTCTTCTTCAAGTTCCTCGCGCCACTCCTGGGCGGCGTCATCCTGCTGGTCATGTTCGTCAAGACCGCCTACGACTCCATGGATCCCGCGTACGGATCAGGGTCGTCGATCGGCGGTGTGGGGCTGGTCTTCATCCTGGGCATGGGCGTCATCCTGGTGGGCGTGGTGCTCATGCTGGTCATGGCCAAGCTCCGCCCCGAGTTCTTCAGGGGCCAGGTCCTGACCCGCGGGCACTGAGCCCACTGCCGGTTCAGGGAAGATCCCGGGAAGGTCTCCGGCCGGCAGCCATTGGAAAGTAAGCACACTTACCAATAGGCTGTCCGGAGGGGGACCTTCCTCCGTTGGAACCAGAACGAGGTGAGAGCATGTCGGATGCCGAAAGCATCAGCAAGGTCACGGACATCATCAACGATTCGCACATCGGAATGTTCACCACCATCAACGAAGCAGGCGCGCTCGTCAGCCGGCCGCTGGCCGTCCAGGAGGTCAAGGACGACGGCGACATGTGGTTTTTCACGTCGGCGACCACCTCTCAGGTGGCCCACATCCAAGCCAACCCGGCGGTGAACGTCTCCTTCGGCAAGCGCACCGAATGGGTTTCGGTGGCCGGGACCGCTGAAGTGGTCACTGACCGGCAACTGATCCACGACATGTGGAATCAGGTGGTGGAGGCATGGTTCCCGGACGGGCCGGACACCCCTGAGGTGGTCCTGCTCCACGTCGACTCGGACTCCGCTGAGTACTGGACCAGCCCGGGAGGCACGGCGGCCACCGTGCTGCAGTGGATCAAGTCCAAGGTGACCAACAGCCGGATGAGCGTCGGCGACAGCGGAACGGTCGAGCTGTAGCGCTGAACCGGGCCACCGCCCGGCATCACCGGTCGATATTGCCGCTAGATATCACCGCTCAGGGCCGATGACGGCCGGTCGGGACCGGACTGCTCCTAGTCGGTAATTTTCAGGCCGGTGCCCCAGTTAAAGGTTGGATACGCGGGGCTAACCTGCAGCGCCATGACCAGCAGCATGAAGCCCTCGAGTTCACGGGCGTGGCGCAGTCCGCCCACCTGGAGCGGACGCAGCCCGGCGGCTTCGGCGAAGACCGCAACCTCGTTGCGGGCCTCTTCGGAGTCCGAGGCGATGAAGACATCCATCGGCTGGCCACCGGCTTCCCCGGACCCGAGCGGGCCGGCGAAGGTGGTGTTGAAGGCTTTCACCACCCGTGCGCCCGGGAGAAGTGCGGCGATTTCCTCCGCCGCCGACGTCCCCGGGGCGACCACCAGCGAGTCGAAGGTTTCGGTGTCAATCGGATTGCTGATGTCCACCACCGTCTTGCCGCTGAGCGTGTCGCCGAAATGCGTGGCAACTTCCTTGGCCGGGCCGAAGTACAGCGCGAGGACGACGATGTCGCCCTCGGGAACCTCACTCAGGCCGCCGGAGCCGGTGGTGCCGCCAAGTTCAGCAGCGAGCTTGGCGGCATTCTCCGGCGTCCGGTCCAGGATCTGGACGGAGCGCCCGGCGGCGACAGCCCGGGCCCCGATCGCCCGTGCCATGTTGCCGCTGCCGATGATCGTAATGTCAGTCATGATGGAACCTTTCCAAGGTGGCCGCGAACTGCCGGATCGGCAATTCCGGGGAATCAGCCGTGCGCGCGGTCCGGGCCACGCGGCCCGGCGGCGCCGACGCCGGCCGCGCGCTCGGCGGCAGCCAGGGCATGTTCCAGCCGTTCCACGGCCGGGGCGTAGGCGGCATCGGTGCAGGCGCGGTCCGTACGGCCGCCGAGGCCCTCGGCGGCCTTGATCGCCCGAATCAGTGCCGCGGTTTCCGGTTGCCGGGTATCGCTCATCGCGGGATAGTCGATCGAGAACCCCGGGTCCAGTTCGTACCGCTGCCACCGGGCGAGGGCGCTCCGGTGCCGTGCGGCGGCCGCCTCGTTCAAGAGCAGGGTTTCCCGGCTGGCCCGGCGGGCTTCACGCCGGCGGAGCAGCCGGGGTGCCGCAGCCACGGCCGCCAGGGCAGCCCCCGCGGCCAACATCCCGAGCGCCAGGCCGGCCCAGGGCCATGTGGAGGAGGCCAGGACGATGGCGGGCACAATGACGGCGAGTCCGGCGAATGCGTCCCAAAACGCGCCGTCCGCGCCTTCGGAAGGCCCGTCGTCGACCGCCAGATGCTTGCGGGCAAAATAGACCGAGGCGAACGCTGCCCCGGCAACCAAAATTGCGAGGGCCAGGAACTGCCAGGCCGCGAGGGCGCCGGATAGTGAAAGCGTCATTGCACACCTCCCCGGAACGGTCCCGGGCGGGCGCTGTTCCGCTAGTTCCATTGGAATCCCTGGCGGCGGGGCCGTCAATGCCTGCCGGGCCGGGGCAACGCCCGGCGCCAGCGCGGACGCAAACCCAGGCGCCAGGCCCCGGTGCGAAGGCCGCGTCACGGTTCCTACACCGAGCCTCCCGGCGTAGCCTAGGGGCCATGCGACTGAAAATGTGCAGTATCCACGTCAAGGATCCAGCCTCGGCCCATGAGTTCTACACCGGCACGCTGGGCTTCGAAACGCTGATGGCAATGCCGGAGCACAACCTCTTCATCATCAAGGACCCGGATGGTGCCGGGGGCGCCGGACTGCTGCTGGAACCCAGTGACAACCCGATCGGAGCGGCCTACATGAACGGTCTGCACGACGCCGGGATTCCCGCGATCGTCTTTGGCGTGCCGGACGTGCGCGCCGAATACGACCGTCTGGCGGCCAAGGGCGTGATGTTCCAGGGGGAACCGTCCGAGGGGCCCGGCGGGACCAGTGTGGTGTTGGATGACGGCTGCGGGAATTTCGTGCAGCTGCACCAGGACTAGATGCCGGACCACCGCGCCCTGACACTGCCTAACGGCTTGTCTTGTCCTTGTCCGGGTGCTCGTCGCCGATATGGCCCGGCGCGTTGGCGGCCAGGACCCGCGCCACGAAGGAGGCATACTCCTCCATGTAGTGGCGAAGCAACCCGGCCGTAGCCTCGTCCTTGACCTCGCCGTCCTTGCCGTACGCCTCCGGGACGAAGCGGATGTAGGCCTCCGGCGCATTCAGCTGCGGCGCGTCGAGGAAGCTCAGAACGCTGCGGAACGAGGACTGCATCACGGCCGTCCCAATGCCGCCGGGGGAGGCGCCGATGATCCCGGTGGGCTTGCGGGCGAAGGAGTTGGTGCCCCAGGGCCGGGATCCCCAGTCGATGGCGTTTTTGAGCGCTCCGGGGATGGACCGGTTGTATTCGGGCGAGACGAACAGGATGCCGTCGGAAGCCGAGATGGCATCTTTGAGGGCCTGCCCAACGGGTGGGAAAGCGGCATCAAAATCCGGGCTGTACAACGGCAGATCCCTGATGGGGATCTCCGTGAACTCCAGTTCCGCAGGCGCAAGCCGGATCAGCGCCCTGGACAAAGTGCGGTTGATGGAATTGCTCGAGAGGCTCCCGACAAAATATCCGATCTTGAAGGCCATGGCCTTGTTCCTTCCCGATACGCCGCCGGTGGCAGGTGAATTGGGATACGGACGGGATCGGACCGGCGGCCCCGACCCATTCCGCGAGCGTAGTCCTGTGTCCGCGGGATGAAAAGTGGGGCCGGGAGAAAGCGCGTGCCGCTATTCGGCCTTGGCGCGGGCTTTCTTGGCGTCCTTCTTGGCGGCCTCGTCCTTGACCCGCTGGGCCTCGGCGCGGACGGCGGCGTGGGTGGCGCGCTCGGCCACCAGCCAGGCCGGGGGAGCCTGGAGCAGTGCGGTGATTTCCGCCGTCGTCAGCGCTTCCTCAACACCACCGCGGGCCAGGCCGGCGATGGAGACGTTGAGCTTCTGCGCCACCACGGGGCGCGGGTGCGGGCCGTTGCGGCGCAGTTCCGCGAGCCACTCCGGCGGGTTGGCCTGGAGATCGGCAAAATCAGCGCGGGTGATGGTCGAATCCTGGAACTCCTGGGGTGTTGCCGGCAGGTAGATGCCAAGCTTCTTGGCAACGGTGGCCGGTTTCATGGACTGGGAGTTTGCAGAGGTCATAGTCCAAGGGTATCTGGAGGGATGACCGCCGGGCACCAATCCAGTACCCACCAGCACCGGATCAGCGCCGGATCAGCACGGTGCAGCCATCGCGGCGGACCCCCGCGCCAGCCCGGGCGGTACTGTGAACATGTGTCCGCAGCAGAAGAACCATCCCAGACCCCCGACGAAACCGCCGTCGTCCCAGCCGTCGCAGTCGGGCGGGAGCTGCGCTTCGCGTACGTGGCCGGTGTGACACCGGGCAAATGGATCCGCCGCTGGGAGGAACGGATGCCCGATGTTCCGCTGCACTCCTTTATGTCCGACGACGGCGCGCAGCTGTCCGTGCTCCGCGACGGCACCGCGGACCTGAGTTTCGTCCGGCTCCCGGTGGAACGCGAGGGCCTCAGCGTGATCCCGCTCTACGAGGAGCAGCCGGTGGTGGTGGCACCGAAGGGGCACGAGGTCTCCTTATTTGAAGAAGTGGACCTGGCGGACCTGTCTGCCGAGACGTTTCTCGATGTGCAGGAGCTCGGCGGACCCGCGATGGCCCTGCAGGTGGTGGCCTCCGGTGCCGGGCTGGTGATCCTGCCGATGTCCGTGGCCCGGCACTTCAACGTCAAGGACACCGTGGCGCGGAAGCTCACGGGTGCGCCCGGCACGGAGATCGCCCTGGCCTGGCCGAGCGACGCCACGGACGAGGTCATCGAGGAATTCATCGGTATTGTCCGCGGACGCACCGCGGCGAGCTCGCGCCAGCCCTCGGCGCAGCAGGAGAAACCCAAACGCGAGCCCAAGCCGGACCGGCGCGGCACAGGAGCCGCCAAGAAGCCCAAGGTGGCGCAGCGCTACGCACCCAACCCGGACAAAGGCCGCGGCAAGGGATCCCGGAAAAAGGGCAAACGCTAGGCCTGTGGAGTCGGACGCTCCTGGCGGCGTTCTGTGATCGCTGGGTGTCTCCACGGGGCACCTTCACCGGGCGGTTTTGCGGGCAGGGCATATGGGAATCAGAAGGTGCCTGCGTAACGGCTTTCTCGAAGGAAATCATGTAAGTAGCGAGCTGGCCGGTGAGGGACCGGCTAACGGGACGCTTCCAAGCTCACTTGAGGAGCCCCTTACAGAACGTTGGCGAGGAGCTTAAGGCTGCCGCGGCGCCGTGGCTGTTGCGCTGTTGGTATTTCCAGATAGTGCCAAGGCCGGCGATATGGTTGAGCATCAGTAGCCGCATCATCTTGGGGGAAAAATGATATTGGCGCTCTCTGCATCGGAAGTAAATCCACTGGTGCCGTCCTGGGGCATCATGGGATTCCTGCTGATCCTGAACGCAATCTTGTTCATTGCAGCGCTCGTGAGCATTGCGCGCAATAGGACTCATACCACTGGCGGTACTGTCGTTTGGGCCCTCATCGTTCTTGCAGTACCGGTACTTGGCTCGGTTCTGTGGTTCTTGGTTGGGCGCAGAGAAACATCCAGTTCTCGTCTTCGCGATCAACCGAGATAGCGGGCTGGCGGGTCGGCTTTTCCGCTCAAGGGACCCGGGAGTTGTTCCGTTCATTCAGCTCGACCCGTCGGTGGACCACCCGCCAGCGGACCGAGGGTGGAAAAGTCCGCTCGGTCGGCTACTCGGTTGCCCCCGCGCACCGGGGCCGCGGGATCGCCAGCAGCGCGGTAAAGGCACTGACCGCGTTCGCTTGGACCGTCCCCACACTGCACCGGATCGAGCTGTACATCGAGCCGTGGAACAGCAACTCAATTCGCGTTTCCGAGGCGTCTGGTTTCCAGCGGGATGGCCTGCTCCGCAGCCACCAGGAGATTGGTAACACCCGGCGCGACGTGCTGCTCTATGCGACAACGCGGCCTTAACGGCATCTCGGCTGGTGTTCGTTTTCTGCCCAGCCGGAGCTTCGCAGCAGGGCCCGCTTTCGGAATGGTGAGGTGTCCCATTCAAGATTCGGCCTACCGCGGGTGGTGGATGTACTTCCCCGACCGCGCGGAGGAATCGCGCTCAGCCCCTCGTCTCGTACCTGGTCAGGACCACGCCGCCGGGAAACGTCCGCGTCTCCACCAGGTTCAGGTTCACCCAGCTGTCCAGCGAGGTGAAGAACGGAGTGCCGCCGCCCACCAGGACCGGATGGGTGACTAGCGCGTATTCGTCGATCAGCCCGGCCCGCATGGCCGCCCCGGCGAGCGTTGCGCCGCCGACGCTCATCGGGCCGCCGTCGCCGGCCTTGAGCCGGGTGATCTCGGCGATCGCGTCGCCGGTGACCAGGCGGGTGTTCCAGTCGACGTTGTCGATCGTCGAGGAGAACACCACCTTTGGCGTGTCCCGCCAGTTCCGCGCGAACTCGATCTCCGCCGGGGTGGCGTTGGGCTGCTCGTCGCCGGTCGGCCAGTAGGAGCTCATTGTCTCCCAGAGCTTGCGGCCGTACAGTGACAGGCTGCTAGCCCGCTCCTGGTCGAGCCACCACTGGAACAGTTCGTCGCTCGGCGCGCTCCAGCCGATGTCGTCGCCGGCTGCGGCGATGTAGCCGTCCAGGGTCAGATTCATGCCGTAGATCAGTTTTCGCACGGCGCCAGCCTTCCGTTTTGTCGTGGTCGAGGGGCGTCATTGAACTCTGTCGTCCCGCATATGATCGGCAGCATCCTGTCCCTCATGGAGCCACCGTAACTGCCCATGATCTGGTTGCCATAGCCTTCGGTCCGCGATTCAACTGAGCTGCCCGGTGAAGGATCCCCTATCGGACGGCCGCACCCTCGGCACACGGCCGGACAGTTTTTTGCGCATCGGTAGGCTAAACCCATGGCATTAGGGGATGCGGTGCAGCCGCCGACAGTTCGGTCACACGGAGTGGTCCTCGATGCTTACGCGTTCATCAAGGGTTGGCTCATCGCCACCTCGCTCTGGGTCGGCGTGCTACTTCTCCTGGTGGCGGCAGGCTATGGTGTGCCCGCCACCCTCGTGTTCTGGCTGCTGGGAAGCGTCCTTGGCCTCGGCTGGCAGCCCTGGCTACTGATTCCCTGGGCCACCGTTGGCGCAGCGGCAGCCATCGCGCGTTGGGCAATCCGCAATGACGTCCTTGCCTCGAATTCTGCAGCTGACCCGACCTGACCGCCCGCTGCACGATCGGCTTGCGGCCACTTTCTGTCTCCTCGTTTGCCGGGGCAGGCACCCCATGTGAGGCGGCCCTAAACCGGTATCAGGTCGATGTGAATCAGAGCTGTCCCCTGACCTTCCGTACCAGCTCCGCGATGAGTCAAGGCACAGTGTCCGACGGCTCAGGCCCCATCCTTAGACGCGGGGGCTGGCCTGTGGGCTGACAGGTGCCGCCGCACGGGTCCTTATAGCCAGACGGAGCAGTCGTTCGAGAGCTGCCGAGGATCTCGCAACTTCAATTACACCGGCGGAGGATCTCGAAGGAATTCGAGTCCTCTCGGATCAACAGCAGGGCTGAGAGTTCTGCGAACGACGGGCTGCCGCGGTGGGGGATGTCTCACGGCACGCGAATTGAGTCCTCAGTCCTGATTCTCGGGAAACGGAGGAGGGCCGACGATTTCGATGCCACCGTTTATCCGCCCTGATTCGCGAATGCGCTCAAAGTCCACAACGCCCGGCTTATTGCTCGAGCCGAGGGGTTCGCTGGCGCCGTCGTAGAACGCCTGCGCGCTGCCGGGGGTGTGGAGGCACAAAACACGGGTCCCGTCCTGAAGGACTTTGAACGCGTGGGGGACGCCGCGTGGTGCGATGGTTACCCCGCCCGTAGTGACCCGGTGCTCCTCTCCGTCAATGTTCATCAAGATCTCTCCGGCCAGGATGTACATGGTTTCATCCGAGTCCGGATGGGTGTGCATCGGTGTTACCTTGTCGAGAGCCATCTCGTCCTCAAACATGAGGAACGCTCCGCCGGTTTCGTCTTCCGTCGCCTTCCATGTGTGTATCCCTCCACCGAAGAACCAGCGCCTGGCCCCTTCCCCGGGTTGCAGGACGAGTGCTGATGCGGTCTTATTCGTCTCCATGGTGCTCGCCTCGATGAGTGGTAGGAAGACTTATGGGACACCTGTCCCATAACAAGACTCATGTATCATGAAGATCATGTCAAGGGCTTACGCGGACGTTGGTCGGATCGGGCAGAAGCGCCGCACGCTGGACGCTTTGGTCGGGGCGGCGCGCTCTTTGGTCGCGTCCGGCGTTTCGCCGACGGTGGATGATGCGGCGCAGGCTGCGGGCATAGCGCGGAGTACTGCCTACAGGTATTTCCCCGGCCAGCGGGAGCTACTGGCGGCCGCCCACCCGGAAACGGCACGCATGTCGCTGCTGCCGGAGTCTCCGCCTCCGGGTGCGGCAGAGCGGCTGGACGCTGTGGTGGCCGAGTTCACCAGGATCATTGTTGATACCGAAGCCCAGCAGCGCACCATGCTGCGGCTTTCGCTGGAGCAGGCAGGCGGTGAAGTACGTGGCCTTCCCCTCCGGCAGGGACGGGCGATTGCTTGGATCGCTGAGGCGCTTGCGCCACTGCAGGGACAAATGACGGATCAGGACATTCATCAACTGGCCCTTGCCATCCGAAGTGCCATAGGGATCGAGTCCCTGGCATGGCTGACAGACGTTGGAGGTCTCAGTCGGGAAGAGGCCATCGACTCCATGCGATGGACGGCCCGGGCCCTTTTGGCCCACGCTCTGACGGCCGGACTTCCAACCCGCGAATAGGTTCCCGCCTTGCCAAGTCCGTTTCAGCCGTCATTGTCCGAGTTATCCGTTCGCCCGGTGGTGGCCTCGAAACCTATGCCATGCAAGACGGCACCTGCTGCCGGAAACTGCGACCTCGAGCGATCACAGTTCGCCGCCACATAGCGCCGGACTCCACACGCTGGGCCGCAACCCGCTCCCAGCGTGGTCTGCTACTTGGCGCAGGCGTCCTGAAGGGCCTTGACGGATTCGGCCGGAACCTGGTCGCCGGAGTCGGCGATCTGGCGCAGCGGGGTGGTGATCTCAGCGGGTGCACCCGCGGCTTCCGCGCTGGTGACAAGACCGCCCAGCAGTTCCTTGTCCTTGGCGCTGACCAGGCCGTTCTTCACGATGGCGCAGGCCTGCTTCTTCACTTCATTGCCGGCCGCCGTCGCAGCCTGTGACGCCCCGTCGTTGACGGCCTTTTCGGTAGCATCCTGCACTTGCCCACAGCCGGTAAGCCCGATCAAGAGGGCGGCAGCGGCAAGGGCGGCGAGACGTCGTTTCATCCACCCACCCTAACAAGCCCGGCGTGTGCCGGCCTGAGGAAAAAGGGCAAACGCCAGGCCGTAGCCCTGTGGGCACCGGCGCGCATAGGCTCGGTGAGTGGACATCGTCGAGTTCCTGACCGCACGCATTAGAGAAGACGAAGCCGCCGCCCTGAAGCTGCTCGGCGACCCCACGCTTGCCGTCTCCGGCGAGTGGTATGAACGCCGCCTGCTCCGTGAGTGCGAGGCCAAGCGCCAGCTCATCGGCATCATTGAATCCGCACGCCAGTCCGTGCTGGCCACGTTGGTCAGCCAGGAACCCGCCGAGGCCGGATGGGTGCCGGACGTCATCGAATGGACCACGCTGTCCCTGCACACCCTGGCGCTGCCGTATGCGGACCACCCCGAATTCCAGGCGCACTGGCGGATCACCGGATAGGGCCGTCAGCGGTTAGCTCCTCAGATGCTGACGGGTCCCGGAAACCTGCAGGAAATCTCCGCGGCCTACTCTGGTCACACCGCGGCTTCTGCGGTCCGCCAGTCGGCTGGTTCTTGAAGGGATACCGTCATGCACCTCTTGCCCCGTGAGCAGGAAAAGCTCATGATCGTGGTCGCGGCGGATCTCGCCCGCCGCCGCCAGGGACGCGGACTGAAGCTGAACTTCCCCGAGGCCGTCGCGGTGATCAGCTACGAACTGATCGAGGGCGCCCGGGACGGCCGGACCGTTCCGGAACTCATGAGCTACGGAACCACCATCCTTGGCCGCGACGACGTGATGGAGGGCGTGCCGGAAATGATCCACGACGTCCAGATCGAAGCAACCTTCCCGGACGGCACCAAGCTCGTCACAGTTCACGACCCGATCCGTTAGGAGCTTCGATGATTCCGGGAGAATACGTTCTCAGTTCCGCGTCGCTGGTCATCAACGCCGGCCGTGAGGCGGTGGACGTCGCGGTGACCAACACCGGAGACCGGCCCGTCCAGGTGGGCTCGCATTATCACTTTGCCGAAGCTAACTCCGCGCTGCAGTTTGACCGGACGGCCGCCTACGGGCGCCGGCTGGACATTCCGGCCGGCACGGCCGCGCGGTTCGAACCGGGGGACAGCAGGACTGTCCGGCTGATCGAGCTCGCGGGCAGCCGGGAAGTGTACGGCCTCAGCAACGCCGTCAACGGCACACTCCGCAAGACCGGACTCCCTATTTCCGAACACCACGTTTCCGAAGGGGAAGGTGACGCACAGTGAGTTTCGAGCTATCCCGCAGGCAGTATGCGGACCTCTACGGCCCGACGACGGGCGACGCCATCCGCCTGGCCGACACGGATCTGTTTCTTGAGATCGAGAAGGACCTTACCGTGTACGGCGAGGAAGTGGTGTTCGGCGGCGGCAAGGTGATCCGCGACGGCATGGGCCAGAACGGCCAGGTGACCCGGGACGGTGACGGTTCCGGCAGTATCGGTTCCGGCGGCGGAGTCCCGGACACTGTGATCACCAACGTCGTGGTGCTGGACTACACCGGCATCTACAAGGCCGACGTCGCGCTCCGGGACGGCCACATCTTCCGGATCGGCAAGGCCGGCAACCCGCAGATCACCGACGGCGTGGACATCGTGATCGGGGCGAGCACCGAGATCATTGCGGGTGAGCGGAAAATCCTGACTGCCGGCGGGGTGGACTCGCACATCCACTTCATCTCCCCGGACCAGGTCCCTGCCGCCCTGTGCAGCGGCGTGACCACGATGGTCGGCGGCGGCACCGGTCCCGCCGAAGGCACCAAGGCCACCACGGTCACACCCGGAAAATGGCACATCCAGCGGATGCTGCAGGCCGCCGAAGGGCTGCCCATCAACATCGGCCTGTTCGGCAAGGGCCACGCGTCGGCCGTCGAACCCCTGGCCGAGCAGATCCGCGCCGGCGCGATCGGGCTGAAAGTCCATGAGGACTGGGGCTCCACCACGTCCTCGATCGACATGTCGCTGCAGGTAGCGGACCAGTACGACGTCCAGGTGGCCATCCACACCGACACCCTGAACGAGTGCGGCTTCGTGGAGGACACCATCCGGGCCATCGACGGCCGCGTGATCCACACCTTCCACACCGAAGGCGCCGGCGGCGGCCACGCCCCGGACATCATCAAGATCGCCGGGCTGCCCAACGTCCTGCCGGCGTCCACCAACCCGACCCTGCCGTACACGCGCAACACCATCGAAGAGCACCTGGACATGCTCATGGTCTGCCACCATCTGAACCCGGACATCCCGGAGGATGTGGCATTCGCGGACTCCCGCATCCGCGCCGAGACCATCGCCGCCGAGGACGTCCTTCAGGACCTGGGCATCTTCGCGATCACGTCCTCGGACTCCCAGGCCATGGGCCGGGTGGGCGAGGTGATCATCCGCACCTGGCAGGTGGCGGACAAGATGAAGAAACAGCGCGGCGTCCTCAAAGACCCCCAGAGGGACGACACAGGGGATAGCGCAGCCGGCAGCCACGGCGCCCCTTCCGGCCTCGGCGCGGAGAGCGACAACTTCCGGCTCAAGCGCTACGTGGCGAAATACACCATCAACCCCGCCATCGCGCAGGGCATGGCCGACTCCATCGGCTCCGTGGAGGTCGGCAAGTTCGCCGACCTGGTGCTCTGGGACCCCGCGTTCTTCGGGGTGAAGCCGGACCTTGTGCTCAAGGGCGGCCAGATCGCCTACGCCCTCATGGGTGACGCCAACGCCTCCATTCCCACCCCGCAGCCGCGCACCATGCGGCCGATGTTCGCCGCCTATGGCAAGGCGCTGCAGCAGTCCTCCATCACCTTCCTCTCCCAGGCCGCCATCGACGCCGGGGTCCCGGCGGAGCTCGGACTGGAGAAGGTCATCCGGCCGGTGTCCGGAATCCGCAGCCTCACCAAGGCGGACCTCAAGTACAACGGCGCCACCCCTGATATCGAGGTGGACCCGGAAACGTATCAGGTGAGCGTCGACGGCGAGGACGTCACGTGCGAGCCCTCAGACGTGCTGCCCATGGCGCAGCGCTACTTCCTTTTCTAGGCTTCCAGAGGAGACCACCATGATCATCGAAAAGGTCCTCGGCAATACCCACGACCTCCCTCCCGGTCCGGACCCCTACTTTGGGCTCCACCGGGAAAAGGTGGTGCTGCCCAGCGCCCAGCTGGTCAAACGCATCCAGCGCGTCACCACCGACCACGGGAAGGAACTCGGCATCCGCCTCCCCGCCGGTTCCGGGGACCTGCGTGACGGCGACATCCTGCACGTGGCCGACACCAACATGATCGTGGTGTCGGTGTTGCCCACCGACGTCCTGGTGATCGCCCCGCGCTCCATCCACGAGATGGGGGTGGTGGCCCACTCCCTGGGCAACCGGCACCTGCAGGCCCAGTTCTTCGACGCGTCCTCGGAGTACGGGGCGGAGGTGATGGTCTGCCAGTACGACTACACCGTGGAGGACTATCTCAAACACGTCGGAGTGCCCTACGACCGCCAGGAGCGCGTGATGCCTGTCCCCTTCCGCCATGCCGAACACTCGCACTAGTTTTCTCTTCCGCGGCTTGCGACCTCGACGTTGGGGACATCCAGTGATGCATTACCAGTTGGCGTTGCAGCAGTTGACGGATTCCGCTTTGCCTACCGGGGCGTTTGCTCACTCGCTGGGGTTTGAGACGTATGTGGAGCGCGGGCTGGTGCACGATGAGGAGTCCTTTGGGGTGTGGCTGGCGGCGTTCATTTCGCAGCAGCTGACGTACTCGGACGCCCTGGCAATCCGGTTCCTCTATGAGGACGTTCCGGTTGCCGAACTGGATGCGTTGTTGACCGCCCAGTTGTTGCCCCGGCAGTTGCGCGAGGCCAGTACCAAGATGGGCGGACGTCTGCTGGAGATCGGCGCCGAGATCTTTCCGTCCGCAGAGCTGGCGGAGTACCGGGAGCTGGTGGGTTCCGGCCGTGCCGCCGGGCACCAGCCGCTGGCGTTCGCCGTCGTCGCACGGTCCCTGAACGTACCGCTCCCCGAGGCCCTCGCCGCTTACCTGTTCGCCGCGGTGACGTCGTTGACGCAGAACGCCGTCCGGGCGATCCCGCTGGGGCAGAACGCCGGCCAGCGGATCCTGCGGAAGGCGGCCGACGGCGTCGCCGCCGCTATCGAGCGGGTCAGTCACCTCACGCCTGATGACTTTGGGGCCGTCAGCCCCGGGCTGGAAATTTCGCAAATGCGGCACGAACGCCAGCGCGCCCGCATGTTCATGAGTTAACCGAGCTACGCACGAAATATGTCTGGAGAAGAATATGTCTGAGCCCGTCAAGATCGGCATCGGCGGCCCGGTGGGCGCCGGCAAGACCCAGCTCGTGGAGCGGCTCACCCGTCACATGAGCCGGGAGATCTCCATGGCGGCCATCACCAACGACATCTACACGATCGAGGACGCCAAGATTCTCGCCGCGAACGGGATCCTGCCTGTCGACCGGATCATCGGCGTCGAAACCGGCGGCTGCCCGCACACCGCCATCCGCGAAGACACGTCCATGAATACCGCCGCCATCGAGGAACTGAAGCAGCGGCACCCTGACCTGCAGGTGATCTTTGTGGAATCCGGCGGCGACAATCTCTCCGCCACGTTCAGCCCCGAACTGGTGGACTTTTCCATCTACATCATCGACGTGGCCCAGGGTGAGAAGATCCCGCGCAAGGCCGGCCAGGGCATGATCAAGTCCGATCTGTTCATCATCAACAAGACCGACCTCGCCCCCCACGTGGGCGCGGACCTGGCCGTCATGGAGCGGGACTCCAAGGAATTCCGGGGCGAGAAGCCGTTCTGCTTCACGAACCTCAAGACCGACGAAGGGCTGGACCGCGTCATCGGCTGGGTGCGGCAGGACGTCCTGATGCTCGACCTAGCGCCGTGACGGCGATTGTGCGGAGTCCGGCGGCTTCGCCGGATTTGGGGCCGTGCCCGTCCCCTGCCGCTCCCGACTCTCGCAAGCTCGAGTCGGGACCCTCGCGGCAGTGGGCCCCCCGCGGTGCCCGCCACGCCGAGGCCCCAAAATCCGGCCTCGCCGCCTCAGCGGTTAAGTCGCCGATGGGGGAACTGGAACTCGTCGTCGAAAATCGGGGCGGACGTTCTGTCGCCACGCACCAGTTTCATCGGGGGGCTTTGAGGGTTTTGCGGCCGCATTACTTGGATGGCAGCGGGCAGGTTTGTTATGTGCTCGTCAATCCTGGCGGGGCGTATCTGGGGGCTGACCTGTACGTGATTGACGTGGAGGTGGCCGATGGGGCAAAGCTGCTGCTCGCCACGCAGTCGGCCACCAAGATCTACCGGACTCCGGGATCCTTTGCCGAACAGCGGATGCGGATGCGGCTCGGGGAGGGGGCTCGGCTGGAGCTCGCCCCGGATCAGGTGATCGCCTACCGGGAGGCCAGCTACCGGCAGAATACGCACGTGACGGTGCGGCCGTCGTCGAGCCTCATCATGGCCGAAATTGTGACCCCGGGGTGGTCGCCGGACGGGGCCTCGTTCCGGTACGAGGAGCTGCGGTTGCGGACCGAGATCCGGGTCGAGTCGGAGGCGTCCGTCGGGGAGGCGGGCGGGCTGCTGGCCCTGGACAACGTGCTCATCCGGCCGCCCCTGGACGATGTGACGGGCCTGGCGTTCATGGAGGGCTTCAGCCATCTGGGGTCGCTGATCGTGGTGGACCCGCGGGTGGACCAAGCCCTTGCCGACGAACTCCACGAGATCACGGCCGGGCTCGGCGCCCATACCGGCATCTCGCTCACCACCGCCGTGCTGGGAACGGCCGGGCTGGTGCTGAGGTCGCTCTCGAACAGCACGGAGGAACTGCGGCGTGTTCTGGGAGCCGCCACCGCCCTGGTTCGCAAGCGCTGGTACGGCCAGGACCCGCTGGATCTGAGGAAGTACTGATGGCCGGGACCCAGCAGAGGGCCGCGCAGCCCCGGCTTCGGCCGCTGACCACCCGGCCGGCGGCCTGATCACAGCCGGCGCGCTCCCTCTGCCGGCAGGACAGCGAAGACATCGGGTGCCTGCAGCCCCCGGACGGCGAAGCCGGCCAGGACCGCGGACCGGACCTGATCGGCGTCGTCCACTGGAACCAGGGCGATGGCGGAGCCGCCGAACCCGCCGCCGGTCATCCGGGCCCCGATGGCCCCGTTGGCGCGCGCGGTGTCAACGGCCAGGTTCAGTTCCGGGCAGGAGATTTCGAAGTCGTCCCGCATGGAGCGGTGGCTGGCGTCCAGCAGGTCTCCGATTGCCAGCGGCCCATGGGTCGTGAGCAGTTCCGCGGTCCGGGCGACCCGTTCGTTCTCGGTGACGATGTGCCGGACGCGGCGGAACGTCACGTCGTCGAGGATGCGCGCGGCCCGCGGCAGATCGGCGGCGTCGAGGTCGCGGAGGGCGCCGACGCCCAGGACCCGGGCGCCCCGGACGCAGGAGGCCCGGCGTTCGGCGTACCCGCCGGTGGCATGGGCGTGCGAGACCTTGGTGTCGATCACGAGGCAGAGAAGCCCGGACTCCGCCAGGCCGAGCGGCACCGGGTGCGAGCTGAGGTCGCGGCAGTCCAGGTAGACGGCGCAATCCCGGGTGCCGAGCATCGACGCGGACTGGTCCATGATCCCGGTGGGGGCGCCGACGACGTTGTTTTCGGCCCGCCGCCCGATGTCCGCCAGTTCGGCTCGGCCCAGGCCCGCTCCGGTGAGGTCGGACAGGGCCAACGCGACGGCGCATTCCAGGGCGGCGGAGGAGGACAGCCCGGCGCCGACCGGGACATCGGAGGTCACGTACAGGTCAAAGCCCGGCACCGTGATGCCGGCCCTTTCCAGCTCCCAGGCCACGCCGGCCGGGTACGCGGACCMGCCGGCCGCCTGGTCCGGGGCGAAGGTATCGAGATCGAATTCGACCGGGTCGGCGGCCGCGAACGCCGAGGCCAGCCGCACGGTGCGGTCCGCCCGGGCCGACACGGCCACGGTGGTGGAGCGGTTGATGGCGAACGGCAGGACAAGGCCGTCGTTGTAGTCCGTGTGCTCGCCGATCAGGTTGACCCGTCCCGGCGCCTGCCACACGCCGTCGGCGTCATGGCCGAAGTGGCCGGCGAAGGCGCGGGTCAGCGTGTCCGCCAGGGCCGTTCCTGCGGTGTCGGTGGTGGTCATGCCGTTCCTGTCCTGGCGTCCCGGAGCCGGGCCGCGACCTCTTCGGGAGTGGTGTCGTTGATGAAGGCGCCCATGGCGGCCTCGGAGCCGGCCAGGAACTTGAGTTTGTCCGCGGCCCGCCGGGGGGAGGTGAGCTGCAGGTGCAGGTACCCGGACCGGCGCAGCACCGGGTCAAGGGGGGCCTGGTGCCAGGCGCTGATATACGGCGTCGGGCTGCCGTAGAGCCTGTCGAGGCGGCCCAGCAGGTCCGGATAGAGGACGGCGAGCTCATCACGCTCGGCGCCGGTCAGCGCGGCGAGGTCCGGAACCTGGCGGTGCGGGACCAGATGGATTTCCAGCGGCCAGCGTGCCGCGAAGGGCACGTAGGCGCTGAAGAATTCGCCCTCGAGCACCATCCGGGCGCCGTCGGCACGTTCACTCGCTAAAATCGCCCCGGTCAGGGTGGCCGTCCCGCCCGCCGCCTCATGGAACTGCCGGGCGGCCGCGGCCATCACCGCGCTCCTCGGTGTGACGTAGGGGTAGGCGTAGATCTGGCCGTGCGGATGGTGCAGTGTCACGCCGATGTCCTGGCCGCGGTTCTCGAAACAGAACACCTGCGCGACGCCGGGCAGCACGCTCAGGGCCTCGGTGCGGTGTGCCCAGGCGTCGATCACGGTGCGCACCCGCCGGGTGCTGAGTGCGGCGAACGTCCCGGTGTGCTCGGGCGTGAAGGCTACGACCTCGCACCGGCCGCCGGCGGTCCCGCGGGTACCCCAGCCCGGCGCTGCCGGGGCGGCGGCGAGATCCGGACCGAGCGAGGGGAAGCGGTTTTCAAACACGGCGACGTCGTAACCCGCCGGGATCTCCGAGGGCCGCGCGTCGGTGCTCGGGCACAGCGGGCACTCGTCCGCCGGCGGAAGATGCGTCCTGTGTTGCCGGTGCGCGGCGACCGCCACCCATTCCCCGGTCAGCGCGTCGTACCGGATTTCCCCGGACGGGCCACGCTCGGGAAGGTCGCGGCGGTCCCTCGACGGGCGCTGCAGGGGATGGGAAGTATCGTCGAAATACAGGAGTTCACGCCCGTCGGCGAGGCGCGTACTGGTCACCGCGGACACCGACGCCGGGGCGTCGCTGCGGCTGATGATGCTGGTCATGGGGTTCCTTCGAAAGTGAGGGGACGTGCGGTGCCCGGCCCGGAAGCAGGGGGCGGGACCGGACGGTCAGAGGGCCTGGACGTGGAGGAGCAGGGCGTGCTCCGGGTTCATTACCGGCAGGGGCAGGCCGACGTGCTGCAGGAAGGCCCCGGTGGCAACGGCCCCGTCGTCCAGCCAGGCCGGCGGCCGGATCTGGGAGAAGGTGTGCGCGTAGTCACCGTCGAGAAGGGTAGGCAGTTCGGCCCGGACGCGGTAGTTCCGCTTCGGGTCAAGGCCCGGCAGTGAGGCCAGTCCGGGGACCTCAGCCGGGGCGGAGGCCAGGGACACGGCAGCAAACAGGGCCTCGCCGGCGTCGTGCGCAACTACACCGTGGACGCTCAGGGTGGGCTCGGCGGTGTCCGCGTTGACGCGCTTGCCGGAGTGGAGCAGTGCGCGGTGGCGCTTGTAGAGCGCGATGGCGCGGCGCAGCGTGGCCCGTTCCTCGTCCGTGGCTGCGCGGATGTCCCACTCCATGCCGAAATGGCCAAAGAGGGCGGTGATGGCGCGGAAGGAGATGTCGTGGGTGCGGGCCGTGGTGTGGCTCGTGGTGGGGCCGACATGTGATCCGACGAGTTCGGGTGGGAGGACGGCCTGGGTCCAGCGCTGGATTGTCTGGCGCTCCAGGGCATCGTTGCAGTCCGAGGCCCACACCCGGTCGGTTCGCTGCAGGATGCCGAGGTCCACGCGGGCCCCGCCGGAGGAGCAGCTTTCAATCTCCACGTCCGGGTGGGCTGCCTTGAGCGCATCGAAGAGACGGTACGCGGCCAGCGTCTGCTCGTGGACGGACGGCCGGCCGCCGCGGCCGTGCTCGGTGAGGTCGCGGTTCTGGTCCCATTTGAGGTAGGCGATGTTGTTCTCGCGCAACAGGGCATCGAGGCGTCCGTAGATGTATTGCCAGGCCTCCGGGTTGGCGAGGTCCAGGACGTGCTGATGGCGCCAGGCGTGCGGAAGCCGGCCGCCGTCCTTGTGGGAAAGCAGCGACGGGCCCACGATCCAGTCCGGGTGCTCGCGGGCGACGTCGGCGTCCAGGTTGACCATTTCGGGTTCGACCCAGAGCCCGAATTCCATGCCGTGGCCGGTGACCGCGTCGATCAGCGGCGTCAGGCCCTCGGGCCACAGACCCTCGTCGACGTACCAGTCGCCAAGGCCCGCGTGATCGTCGCGGCGGCCGCGGAACCAGCCGTCGTCGAGGACGAAGCGTTCCACGCCGAGCCCGGCGGCCGCTTCGGCGAGTTCGAGCAGGGGCTCGAGGCTGTGGTCGAAGTAGACGGCCTCCCAGGTGTTCAGCACCACCGGGCGGACCCGGCCGGAGGTGGTGTCCACATGCTGCGGCCGGGCACGGAACCAGTGGTAGAAGGCCTCGGTGATGCCGTCCAGGCCGCGGCCGGAGTAGGCGGCATAGAGCGACGGCGTCCGGTAGCTGCCGCCGGGGCGCAGCACCACTTCGGCGGAGCCGAGCAGCTCGGCGGCACCGAGCATGCGCCGGCCGTCCGCGAGGCTGTCGAGGTACTGCTCGTGGTTGCCGCTCCAGCCCAGGTGCGTGGCCCAGACCTGGCCTGTGCGGTTGGCGAAGCCGGCGGTCCCGGCTGCCACCAGCAGGGACGAGTCGTGGCCGGTCCGGCCGTGCCGGCCGGTGCGGACCCAGGTGCCCTGCTGGACGGCGTGCCGCTGCGGGTGGTTTTCGCGGCACCAGCGGCCGGTGAGATCGAGCAGTTCTGTGGCGTCCCGCGGCACCGGCAGCACCGTGGCGAGTTCGTCGAGCTGGTATTCGGCCGTGCCGCTGTTGGTCAGCGTGTGAGCCAACTCCAGGAGGCCTCCGGGGTGCAGGGTGAGTTCGGAACTGACCTCGAGTCCGGCCTCGGAGTCCCGGTGGATGATCACCACCGTGCGCCCGCCGTCCTGCATCTGGGCGGCAACCACCCGCAGGGCCGGCGAGAAGTCCAGGCCGGGGCCGCCGTCGGCGTTCCGGTGCCCGCGCAGGCCCGGCCGCCCGGCCCAGCCGGAGGAGGCCTGCGGGAGCAGTCCGGCGGTGACGGGGATGTCGAGGGCGGAGTGCGGGACGGGCCCGCGGAGGATCGCCAGATCGGGGAGGTGTTCGCCGAGGTCGGCGCCCCAGTGGACGATCTCGGCCTCGCCGGAGTCGAAGGCCAGCAGGACGCTGGTGCCGGCAGAACGCAGGTGCACGGGGTGCATGGGGATTCGCTTTCGGTAGTGCGGAAGTCAGGTGCTGGTGCGCGGGATTCCGGCTCGGGGATCCCGCGCACCGGGCGCCGCCGTGGCGGGCGGCTGTGGCTTCGAACGCTTACTTGTTGAAGAGGGCGTTGACCTGGTTGTTGGCTTCGGTGAGGGAGCTGGCAGGCTTCTTGCCGGAGAGGACGGCGTCCATGGCCGGCTTCATGATGCCGTCCACCTTGGCTGCCTTATCCGCGATCGGGAACAGGAACGTGGTTCCTTCCTTGACGTGGGTGGTGAAGGCGGAGACGTCGGTGCCCTTGGCCTTGAATGCTTCGGCTGCCTTGTCGGAGGAGCTGGTGAGAGCCGGGAACACGACGCCCTTGGAGGCTACGACGTCCTGGCAGGCGGTGGAGGCGAGGTATTCGACCCACTTGATCGAGGCTGCCGGGTTCTTGGTGCCGGCCCAGACGGAATCGGCCAGGCCGTTGAACATGCTGGCGCGTTTGCCTTCGGGGCCCTTCGGGGTGGGGGCGAACGCGGTCTTCACGCCCTTGTAGCTCTTGTACTGGCCGATCAGCCAGTCACCCGTGGTGTTGATGGCAGCCTTGCCGGCGCCGAAGTTGTCCGCCAGGCTGGCGCCGACGGTGGTCTCGAGCTTGGGCATGTAGCCCTTCTCGGTCAGTCCGGCCCACCAGGCGATGGTCTCCTGGAACTTGGGGTCGTCGTAGTTGAACTTGGTGCCCCAGGGGTTCTTGTTCGTGGCGCTCCAGCCGGTGGTGGCGCTGAGGAAGCTCCACTCGGTCTGGCCCTGCCCGGAGCCGCTGCCGGCCAGGCCGAGTCCGTAGACGGCCACCTTGTTCTTGTCGAAACCTGCCTCGTCGCCGCGCACGCCGTTTTTGTCCACGGTCAGGTGCGCGATTGCCTTCTCATAGCTGCCGCCGTCCTGCGGGTTCCAGTCCAGGTTGGCCATCTGCTCGGCGGTCAGGCCGGCGGAGTCCGTCATGGCCGTGTTGTAGAAGAGGCCCACGGTGTCCCAGTCCTTGGGCAGTCCGTAGCGCTTGCCGTCCTGGCCCACCCAGAGCTCGGCGAGTCCCTTGGTGTAGCTCTCCAGCTTGATGCCGTCCTTGGCCACCGCCTCGTCGAGGGAGAGCAGCTGCTTTTTTGCGGCGTATTCGGGGTACTTCGAGAGGTGGTTGGTGAAGACGTCGGGAGCGGTGCCGGCGACGAAGCCGTTGGTCAGTGTGGTCCAGTAGTCATCCCAGCCGCGCTGGGTGATCTTGACCTTGATGTCTGGGTTGGCCTTGTGGAAGTCATCGGCGCACTGCTGGTAGGCCGGGAGCTGGTTGGCGTCCCACAGCCAGTAGTTGATGTCGCCCTTGGCCTCGGTGGAGGCCGGGGCGGACCCGCCGCAGGCGGAGAGGGAGATGGCGATGGCTGCAGCGGCAGCGACGGCGCCGAGGGTCTTCTTCATGGTGGACCTTTCATGGAAGTGCTTCTTTGAGGGGAATGTTTGTTGACGGGCGGTGCGTATGAAGGGCACTGCGGGTTGGGCCGGGGTTACTTGATGCCGGAGAAGCCGATGGAGTTGACCACCCGCTTGCCGAAGGCGATGAAGAGCAGGAGGACGGGCAGGGCCGCGATCAGGGTGGCGGCCATCAGGCCGGACCAGTCGGGGGCGCCCTGCGGGGACTGGGACTTGAAGACGCCCAGGCCCACGGTGAGGACGCGGACGCTTTCGTCCTGGCCCACCAGCAGCGGCCAGAAGTACTCGTTCCACTGGCCGATGAAGGTCAGCAGCGCCAGGGTGGCCAGGGGGGCCGCGGCGTTCGGGAGCACGATCTGGAAGAAGATCCGCACGTGCTTGGCGCCGTCGAGCATGGCGGCTTCTTCCACCTCGCGGGACATGGAGAGGAAGAACTGGCGCAGGAAGAAGATGGCGAAGGGGGTCATGAACAGGAACGGCAGGGCCAGACCGGCGAAGGTATTGAGCAGGCCGAGGTTCTTGATCATCAGGAAGTTGGGCAGGGCGGTGAAGATCGGCGGGACCATCATGGTGGCCAGGAACAGGCCGAACACCACGTTCCGGCCCGGCCAGCGGAGCCGGGAGAACGCGTAGGCGGCCATCGCGCTGAAGAAGACCTGCCCGGCGGTGGTGACGGTGGCGAAGATGACGGAGTTCCGCAGGTACAGCCAGAAGTTGATGGCGGCGCCGGAGCCGCCCTCGGCGATTGCTTCCTCGGGGCTCTGCAGCCCCAGGACCCGCTTGAAGGCGCCGAGGCTGAAATCGGCCGGCAGGAGGTTGCTGGCGTTCGAGGCCAGGGAGGCGTTGCTGGACAGTGCGGTGCGGAGCATCCAGAGGAATGGCGCGATCGTCACGGCGACGGCAATGGCGACGAGGGTCCAGGCGCCGACGCGGCGCCAGTTGACCGGCTTCCTGGGAGCGGGAGCGGTGGTGGCGGGCTTCTTGCGGGAAGGGGCGAGGGTAGTCATGGCTGGGGTTCCTTAGTCCAGATCCGATTCGTTGCCTTTGAGGAACTTCATCTGGACGAAGGCCACAAGAGCGAGAATGACGAAGAGAATGACGGACAGGGCCGAGGCGTAGCCGAAGTCGGATTCACCGAAGGCCTTCTGGTAGATGTACATCTGGATGACGCGGGAGGCATTGATCGGGCCGCCGCCCGTGGTCACTGCCACGGTGTCGAAGACCTGGAAGGAGCCGATGACGGTGACCACGAGGACCAACACCAGCACCGGGCGCAGGAGCGGCATCGTGATGCTCCAGAAGGTCCGGGTCGGGGAGGCGCCGTCGAGCGAGGCGACTTCGTACACGTGGTTGGGGATGGACTGCAGGCCGGCGAAGATCAGCAGGGCGGTGTAGCCCATGTGCCGCCAGACGTTGACGCCGGCGATGGTGGGGATGGCCCATTGCTCGCTGCCGAAGAAGGCGATGCGCGGCAGGCCCAGCCAGTTGATGACCTCGTTGACGATTCCCAGCTGGTAGTCGAGCATCCAGAACCAGAGCAGCGCGACGATCACGTTCGCCACCAGGAAGGGCAGCAGCAGGGCGCCGCGGATAAGCGTGGACTTGGCGACGTTGTGCATCAGCAGGGCAAGTCCGAGCGCGATGGCGGTCTGGAAGCCGATGTTCAGTGCCACGTACTGGACAGTCACGGCCATGGCGTTCCAGAAGAGATCGTCCGCGAAGATCGCGGTGTAGTTTTTGGTGCCGATCCAGGTGGGATCGCCCAAAACGCTGTACTCGGTGAAGCTGAGGTAGACGCCGCGGATGCTCGGCACCAGGTAGAAGGCAACGAAGCCGAGCAAGGCCGGGGCGATGAAGAGAAGGGCGACCCTCAGGTCGCTGCGGGTTCGGCGCCGGCCGCGGGGGGCAGCATTGCCCGTTCCCGTGCCGGGCGCCTTGCGGGCCGGAACGGCTCCGCGGGCAGTTGTGGTGGTCATTGGTGGTTCCTCCGCAGTTACGTGGATGCTGTGACGTGGATTACAACTGAGGCTTGAATCTACACGAGTAACTTTCTTATGCGCAAGCGTTTCTTTTATGTTTCCGGGAGGAATCTTTCTGCTCATCATCTGCTATTGACTCGAGTAGAARCTGGTGTGAAACTTGCGTGCATGACTTTCTCACTAGGCATCGTCGGCGCCGGACAGTTTGCAGGCGCCTTCGCCAAACTCTTCGACGCCCATCCCGCGATTTCAGAAGTCCATGTCACCGACGTCCTGCCGGAACGGGCCGAGGCCCTCCGGGAGCGGCTCGGCCTGGCGGGGACCTATCCCAGCTTTGAGGCCATGCTCGACGGCGGCCTCGACGCTGTGGCGATCTTCACCCAGCGCTGGACGCACGGGCCGCTGGTGCTGCAGGCGCTCCGGGCGGGCAAGCATGTGTATTCGGCAGTGCCGATGGCCATCAGCGAGGACGAGATCGCCCGGATCATCGAGGCCGTCCGGGAGACGGGCCTGACCTACATGATGGGCGAGACAAGCTACTACAACCCCGCCACCGTCTATGCCCGCAAGCGCAAGGCTGAAGGCGCCTTTGGCCGCATCTTCTACGCCGAGGGCGACTACGTCCACGACATGGATCTCGGCTTCTACGAGGCCTACCAGTACAGCGGCGGGGAGGACTGGAAGAGCACCGCCAGCTACCCGCCCATGCTGTACCCGACCCACTCCACCGGCGGGGTGCTGGGCGCGATCGGCGGCCATGCCGTCAGCGTCAGCTGCATTGGCGTCCCCGACGAGCGCGGGGACGGTGTGTTCGACAAGGACGTCAGCATGTTCGGCAACGACTTCTCCAATGCCACCGCGCTGTTCGAGCTTTCAACCGGCGGGTCCATGCGCATCAATGAGATGCGCCGCGTCGGCTACCCCTCCCACCTGCGCGAAAGCCGCTTCCGTTTCTTCGGCACCGAAGCCAGCTTCGAGCAGCTGGCCCTGGTCAGTGTGTGGCAGGACAAGGAGTCCGTGACCGACGTCAGCGCGGAACTGGCCACCGGGGCCACGCTCGCCGCGGACGATCCTTCGCTGGCCGGCGTCGCACCGGCACTGCGGGACGCCTTCAGCTCCGGGCTGGCCGCCGTGCACGACGCCGGCCGGCTTCCGGCCGAGTTCCGCGGACTTCACAACGGGCACGAGGGCAGCCACCACTTCCTGGTGGACGACTTTGCCACGGCCGTCGACACGGGAACGTTCCCGCCCGTCAACGCCTGGGAAGCCGCCCGCTACACGCTGCCGGGGATCGTGGCGCACGAGTCCGCCCTCCGCGGCGGGGAGCGCTTGCCCGTGCCGGACCACGGCGACGCCCCCGTCCTGCTGCCTGCGCAGGGAATCAATGAGGAAGGCTTTGCCGGGGAACTCCGGCGGTAGCATGGTCACTGTGCCACACTCGCCCGCCTCCGCCAGGCCCACGATCACCCGAAAAGACGTGGCCAGGCTGGCGGGCGTCAGCACCGCCGTCGTCAGTTATGTGGTGAACGGCGGCCCGAAGCGGGTCTCCCCGGTGACTGCTGCGAAAGTCCGCGAGGCCATCAGCGCCCTGGGGTACCGTCCGAACGCCGCGGCGAGGGCACTGAAACTTGGCTCCAGCGAGATGCTCGGCATGGTGGTCCCGGACACCACCAACCCCTTCTTCGCCACTTTGGCCCGTGCCGTGGAGGAAGCCGCGGCGGCGCGCGGCTATGCCCTGCTGCTGGCGAACTCGGGCGGATCGGCGGCCAATGAGCGCCGCCAGGTCAGGAACCTCGCGAGCCGCCGCGTTGACGGGGTCTTCCTCTCCAGCGTGCTGTTCGAACCCGACCTGACCGAGCTGGAGCATTCGGAGATCCCCGCCGTGCTGCTCAACCACAGCACCGAGGTGCCGGGCTTCAACTCGGTCGGCGTGGAGCTGCTGGAAGGCTCCCGGCGTGCCGTCGAGCACCTGGTGGGCCACGGCCACCGCAACATCGCACTGGTCATGGGCATGAACGCCGGCAATGATCTCGATGCCCGCGAGGTCGGGTGGCAGCAGGGGCTCGCGGAGGCCGGCCTCCCGGAAGGACCCATCCTGCGCTGTGACTTCGACCGGCAGGGCGGCTACCGGGCCGGGCAGCGGCTGCTTGCGGCCGCGGACCGACCCACCGCCGTGTTCGTCAGTTCCGACCTGCAGGCCGTCGGCCTGCTGCGCGCCGTGTCCGAGGCCGGGCTTCGGGTCCCCGAGGACCTGGCGGTCTTCTCCTTCGACGGCTCGGCTGAGGCGGAGTTCAGCTGGCCGCCGTTGAGCACGGTCGCGCAGCCCGTCCAGGCCATGGCCGAGGCCGCCGTCGAAGCGCTTATTGGCTTTGACGGCGTGTCTCCCACCCGGAACAGGATCTTCCCCGTGGACCTGGTCCTGCGCGCGTCCTGCGGCTGTGCCCCGGTACCCGCCCTGCCGGTAGCGGCCGAGCCCGGGCCCGCCGCGCCGGTAGCGGCCGAGCCGGCCACGTAAGCTCCCCGCCGCGCACGTCGTTGCGGTTCCCGGCGTCGTTCCCTGCGGGCGTCACACCAGGGTCCAAATGGACTATCGTTAGCGCTAACAGGAGCCGGGGGACGGGCGACCAACGGGCGCCCCGTGCTCTCCTATCGTTTGATTTCACAATTTGATTCAATCCGGTGGACGGCATCGGAGCGAAAGGGGCCTCGCATGGGGAACAACAATGACCGGCGGCAGCCGCGGCTCGAAGACGTCGCAGCGCTGGCCAAGGTTTCCCACCAGACCGTCTCACGCGTGATCAACAACCACCCGAATGTCAGCACGGGAACAAAGTCCCGGGTCGAGGCGGCGATTGCCGAACTCGGCTACCGGCGCAACACGGCCGCCCGGAGCCTGGTGACCCGGCGCACCCAGACCATCGGTGTCCTCGCCTCCGAGCTCGGGCAATACGGTCCGGCGAATACCCTGCTGGGGGTCCAGCAAGCCGCCAGGGAAGCAGGGTATTTCGTGAGCATTGCCGCGATTAAGGGGGCCGCGGCGAAGGCCATTTGCGATGCGGTGCGGCACCTGACGGACCAGGGCGCGGACGGATTGATTGTGATCGTGCCGCACGACGGGACACTTCAGGTGCTCGAGGACCTGAACCTGGATCTCCCGGTGATCGTCGTCGGCGGAGCCGGAGAAGGGCGGTTGAGCGGCGCGATGGTCGACCAGAAGCTCGGCGCGCGGCTGGCCGTCGCCCATCTGATCAGCCTTGGCCACGAGCGGATCGGCCATGTCTCCGGACCGCTCGACTGGGTGGACGGCAAAGCCCGGGTTGACGGGTGGCGCGAGGAGTTGGCGGAAGCCGGCCTCTCCGACGAGCTTCTGGTCGAGGGGGACTGGAGTGCGGACAGCGGGTACCGGATCGGGCAGCAGCTGGCAGAACAGCGCAGCGCCACCGCAGTGTTCGTCAGCAACGACCAGATGGCGCTCGGGCTGCTGCGGGCGTTTGGCGAGAAGGGCATCCGGGTTCCGGAAGACGTCTCCGTGGTTGGCTTTGACGACCAGCCCGAATCCGCCTACTTCATGCCGCCGCTGACCACTGTGCGACAGGACTTCGAGGAACTCGGAAAGCGCTGCATGGACCTGATACGCGCCCAGGTCGAGGGCGATGCCGCCAGCGGTGCCCTGGTGGTCAAACCTGCGCTCGTGGTGCGCGCCAGCACCGCACCCCGTCCCCGTCTCTCCTAAGGGCTGAAGCCCTCCGTTCCGGCAATACGTGCCAGGCTTCTTGACAGCATGTTTGTTAGCGCTAACAATAGGGGGGTTCGCAATGTTGCGGAACCTATTGGAGGATTTGATGGACTTCTCAGTGGACGGAACCGAAAACTTTGTCATCGGCGTGGACTACGGCACGCTTTCCGGGCGGGCCGTCGTCGTCCGGGTCCGGGACGGCAAGGAACTGGGCAGCGGGGTCTTTGAATACCCGCATGCCGTGGTCACCGGCGAGCTTCCGAAAGACACGGCTGGCGTCGCCGGCATCCGGCTTCCGGGCGAATGGGCCCTGCAGGTGCCCAACGACTACCGCGACGTGCTCCGCCGGGCTGTGCCCGCGGCCGTCGCCGACGCCGGGATCGACCCGGCCGCCGTGGTGGGCATCGCCACCGACTTCACGGCCTGCACCATGGTACCCGTCAAGGGCGACGGCACACCGCTGAACGAGCTTCCCGGATTCGCCAACCGCCCGCACGCCTACGTGAAGCTGTGGCGCCACCATGCCGCCCAGCCGCAGGCGGACCGCATCAACGCCCTGGCTGCGGAACTCGGCGAAAACTGGCTGCCGCGCTACGGCGGACTCATCTCCTCCGAATGGGAGTTCGCCAAGGGTCTGCAGTTGCTGGAGGAGGACCCGGAAAGCTACGCCGCGATGGACCGCTGGGTGGAAGCGGCTGACTGGATCGTCTGGCAGCTGTGCGGTAACTACGTCCGCAACGCCTGCACGGCCGGCTACAAAGGGATCTACCAGGACGGCCGCTACCCATCCAAGGAATTCCTGTCCGCCCTGAACCCGGACTTCAAGGATTTCGTCAGCGCCAAGCTGGCGCACACCATCGGCCGGCTCGGCGATGCAGCCGGCTATCTGACGGCCGAGGCCGCCGCCTGGACCGGACTGCCGGAAGGCATCGCCGTCGCAGTGGGCAACGTGGACGCCCACGTCACGGCGCCCGCAGCGAAGGCAGTTGAGCCCGGGCAGCTGGTGGCCATCATGGGAACCTCCACCTGCCACGTTATGAACGGTGCCGAACTGCGGGAAGTCCCGGGCATGTGCGGCGTGGTGGACGGCGGAATCGTCGACGGGCTTTGGGGCTACGAAGCTGGCCAAAGCGGAGTGGGGGACATCTTCGGCTGGTTCACGAACAACGGCGTCCCGCCCGAGTACCACCAGGCAGCGGAAGCGGCAGGCCTGGGCATCCACGAATACCTCACGGAACTGGCCTCCCGCCAAGCCATCGGCGAACACGGCCTCATTGCCCTGGACTGGCACTCCGGCAACCGTTCCGTGCTGGTGGACCACGAACTCTCCGGCGTCGTGGTGGGCCAGACCCTCGCCACCAGGCCCGAAGACACCTACCGGGCCTTGCTGGAAGCCACGGCCTTCGGCACGCGCACCATCGTGGACGCCTTCCGCGACTCGGGAGTGCCGGTCAGGGAATTCATCGTGGCCGGCGGCCTGCTGAAGAACAAGCTGCTCATGCAGATCTACGCGGATATCACCGGCTTGCCGCTCTCCACCATCGGCTCAACCCAGGGGCCCGCCCTGGGGTCGGCCATCCACGCCGCCGTGGCCGCAGGTGAATACGCGGATATCCGTGCCGCTGCGGTTGCCATGGGATCGGAGCCCGGCAGCATCTATATTCCCATTCCGGAAAATGTTGCCGCCTACGAAAAACTCTTCCAGGAGTACCGGACGCTGCACGACTATTTCGGCCGCGGCAGCAACAGCGTGATGCACCGCCTCAAGGCGATCCAGCGTGCGGCCAGGCCCTCGTTTGCCGCCGCTACGGGCGCTCCGCAGCAGAACGCCGTCCCCGCCGTCCCCGCCGTCCCCGCCGACCCGGTCGCAGAGGAAGTGTCCGCATGAGCAACCTGCTGGAAAGCATCGCGGAGGTCCGCCGCGAGGTCTGCGAACTGCACGCCGAACTCACGCGCTACGAACTGGTGGTGTGGACGGCCGGCAACGTCTCCGCCCGCGTCCCCGGCCATGACCTGATGGTCATCAAGCCGTCCGGAGTCTCCTACGCGGACCTCACGCCCGGGAGCATGGTTGTCACGGACCTCTACGGCACGCCCGCGGAGGGCGAGTGGAGCAACCCCGCGCTGTCACCGTCCTCGGACACCGCGGCGCACGCCTACGTTTACCGGCACATGCCGGAGGTCGGCGGCGTGGTGCACACGCATTCGACCTACGCCACGGCCTGGGCCGCGCGCGGAGAGGAGATCCCCTGCGTGCTGACCATGATGGGTGACGAGTTCGGCGGGACGATCCCGGTGGGCCCGTTCGCGCTGATCGGGGACGACTCGATCGGCCGCGGCATCGTGGACACCCTGGCCCAGTCCAGCTCGCCGGCCGTGCTGATGCAGAACCACGGGCCCTTCACCGTGGGCAAGGATGCCCGCTCGGCGGTCAAAGCCGCCGTCATGTGCGAGGAAGTGGCACGGACCGTCCATATTTCCCGGCAACTCGGTGAACCGCTGCCGATCGACCCGGCCCAGATCGACTCGCTTTACGCCCGCTACCAGAACGTCTACGGCCGCTAGGCCCACAACCAGGCCCCGAAGCCGCGTCGCCCCCAAACCATCCGCAGGAGAAAACATGTCCAACGCCAACAACACGTCCCTTGAGCAGTACGAGGTCTGGTTCCTTACCGGCAGCCAGCACCTCTATGGCGAGGACGTCCTCAAGCAGGTMGCCGCCCAGTCCCAAGACATCGCTGACGCGCTGAACGCCTCCGCCGACGTCCCGGTGAAAATCGTCTGGAAGCCCGTGCTCACGGACTCGGACGCCATCCGCCGCACCGCCCTGGATGCCAACTCGGACGACGCCGTGATCGGCGTGACCGCGTGGATGCACACCTTCTCCCCGGCCAAGATGTGGATCCAGGGCCTGGACCTGCTCCGGAAGCCGCTCCTGCACTTGCACACCCAGGCCAACGTCGAACTGCCGTGGGCGGACATCGACTTCGACTTCATGAACCTGAACCAGGCCGCGCACGGCGACCGCGAGTTCGGCTACATCCAGTCCCGCCTCGGCATCCCGCGCAAAACCGTCGTCGGCCACGTGTCCAACCCCGAGGTGTCCCGCCAGGTCGGATCCTGGCAGCGCGCCTCGGCGGGTTGGGCGGCCGTCCGGACCCTCAAGCTGACCCGTTTCGGCGACAACATGCGCAATGTCGCCGTCACCGAAGGGGACAAAACCGAGGCAGAGTTGCGCTTCGGCGTCTCGGTCAACACTTGGTCCGTCAATGAACTCGCCGACGCCGTGCACGGCGCGGCAGAGTCCGACGTCGACTCCCTCGTCGCCGAATACGAGCGGCTCTACGACGTGGCCCCCGAACTCCGCACCGGCGGCCCGCGCCACGAGTCGCTGCGCTACAGCGCCCGGATCGAGCTTGGGCTCCGCAGCTTCCTGGAGGCCAACGGCTCGGCCGCCTTCACCACGTCCTTCGAAGACCTCGGCGCACTGCGCCAGCTGCCGGGCATGGCCGTCCAGCGCCTCATGGCCGACGGTTACGGCTTCGGCGCCGAGGGTGACTGGAAGACTGCCATCCTGGTCCGGGCAGCCAAAGTCATGGGCGCCGGGCTCCCCGGCGGCGCCTCGCTCATGGAGGACTACACCTACCACCTCGTCCCGGGCCAGGAGAAAATCCTGGGCGCGCACATGCTGGAGGTCTGCCCGTCCCTGACCGCCGCCAAGCCGCGCGTGGAAATCCACCCGCTGGGCATCGGCGGCAAGGAAGATCCCGTCCGCATGGTCTTCGACACCGATGCCGGCCCCGGCGTCGTGGTGGCGCTGTCCGACATGCGCGACCGCTTCCGCCTCGTGGCCAACGCCGTCGACGTCGTGGACCTTGAACAGCCGCTGCCCAACCTGCCGGTGGCCCGTGCCCTCTGGTCGCCCAAGCCGGACTTCGCCACTTCCGCTGCTGCCTGGCTGACCGCCGGAGCCGCCCACCACACTGTGCTTTCCACCGCCGTCGGCATGGACGTCTTCGAGGACTTCGCCGAGATCGCCCAAACCGAGCTGTTGACCATTGACGACGGCACCACCATCAGGGGCTTCAAGAAGGAACTCGCCTGGAACGCCGCCTACTACAAGCTGGCCGGCGGTCTGTGACCGGGGACGAATACGGGCTCCGGCACGGGGAGTACACCGCCGTCGTCGCCGCCCGCGGTGCAGCGGTGCGGACGCTGCAGTTCCGCGGGCGGGACCTGATCGTCCCGTTCCCGGCCGGCGGGCCCAACCCGGACTTCCGCGGCGTCATCGTGGCACCCTGGCCGAACCGGATTCCCGACGGGACGTACACCTTTGGCGGTGCGGACTACGAGCTCCCGGTCAACGAACCCGACCGGCAATGCGCCCTGCACGGCTTCACCCCGGAGCTGGAGTGGAGGCTGGAGTCCCGGACGGATTCCGCCGTGGAGTTCTCCTGCGCCATCGGGCCGGTGCCGGGCTACCCCTTCGCGTTGTCGATCACCGCCAGCTACCGGCTGGCCAGCGGGGGCCTGCACACTGACGTCACAGCAGCCAATGTGGGGCAGCGGTCCGCGCCCTACGGGGTCTGTCCCCACCCGTATCTGCTGGCCGGGCCGGCGCCGCTGGACCAATGGAGCCTCGAGGTGCCGGCACGGACGTTCCTCGAGGTCACGCCGGACCGGCTGCTGCCGATCGCCACCCGATCCGTTGAAGGACACGGATATGACTTCCGCGCGGCCCGCGTCATCGGATCCACCAAGATCGACCATGCCTTCACCGACATGGTGTTCGACGGCGACGGGCAGGCACACCTCGTGGTCCGGGACCCGGCCGGGACCGGCGTCGGCATGGCCTGGGACCGCAGCTGCACCTGGCTGCAGCTCTACACCGGGGATGCTGAACCGCCGCTGCCCAGCCGGCTCGGACTCGCCGTGGAACCCATGACGTGCCCGCCGGATGCCTTCAACACCGGCACGGACCTCGTGCGGCTCGAACCCGGAGACTCGCACCGCGCGGCCTGGCGCATCTTCGCCGCGTGAGGGTCCGGTGGCGGTCCGAAGGAGATTGGCGCCGAATGTGCGTTGACTCACATGTTTCAAGAAGCTATCTTTGACCATATTGTTAGCGATAACAATCAGCCGCAGTTCCCTTGACGGCTGAACCCCCGTTCCATTCAGACCTCCGCAATCCTCCCGCTGTTACCGCCCCGCAGGGGCACGATGACGTGCAGGACTGCGATCAGGAGCAACTTCGCGGACTATGGTCCGCGGAAGGAGAAAATTGTGAAGATCAGGAAACTCCTGGGCGCCGTCGCGGTTGTCCTCGCTGTGACCGTAGGGGCCACAGGCTGCGGCAGCCGGCCCGGCACGGCCGCCCCGGCCGCCAGCGCCGACGCCGCCGGTTCCCTCGTCGGGATCTCGATGCCGACGCAGACCTCGGAGCGGTGGATCGCCGACGGCAAGAACGTCTCGGAATCCTTGACGAAGCTCGGCTACAAAGCCGACCTGCAGTACGCCAATGATGACATCCCCACCCAGGTGTCCCAGATCGAGAACATGCTCACCAAGGGTGCCAAAGCCCTCATCGTCGCAGCCATCGACGGCACCACGCTGACCGATGTCCTCGCCAAGGCGAAGGAGCAGAACGTCAAGGTCATCGCGTACGACCGGCTCATCAACGGCACGCCGAACGTCGACTTCTACACCACCTTCGACAACTACACGGTGGGCGTCCAGCAGGCCACGTCGTTGCTGACCGGCCTGGGCCTTGTTGACGCCAGCGGCAAAAAGGTCGAAGGCAAGGGCCCGTTCAATGTGGAGCTCTTCGCCGGCAGCCCGGATGACAACAACGCCAACTTCTTCTGGACCGGCGCCATGGACACCCTCAAGCCGTACCTGGACGCCGGAACCCTGAAGGTGCCCAGCGGCCAGACCAAGTTTGAGCAGGCTGCCATCCTGCGCTGGCAGGCCCCCGTGGCCCAGAAGCGCATGGAGGACATCCTCACGGCCGCCTACAGTTCCGGCACCAAGCTCAATGGCGTCCTCTCCCCGTATGACGGCCTCTCCATCGGCATCATCTCGGCCCTGACGAGCACCGGCGGCTACGCCAAGGGAAGCCTGCCGATCGTCACCGGCCAGGACGCCGAAAAGGGTTCGGTGAAGTCCATCACCGCCGGCGAACAGTACTCCACGATCTTCAAGGACACCCGCCAGCTGGGAGCCCAGGCTGTGAAGATGGTCGACGGCCTCCTGAAGGGTCAGGAACCCGAGGTCAACGACACGAAGACCTACAACAACAAGGTCAAGGTCGTCCCTGCGTACCTGCTCAAGTCCGTCATCATCACGAATGAGAACTACAAGAAGGAGCTCATCGACTCCGGTTACTACACGGCGGCCGACGTCAAGTAGCCACGTCGAAGGGTGGCGGGCCGCCGTCGAGTCCGGGCCGCCACCCTTCCCGTAGACCCCTGCAGCCGCAGGACGTCTCAGGTACTACCAGTCAGTGAGAATTGGCGATGAACACACCCATTCTTCAAATGCGAGGAATCACCAAGACCTTCCCGGGCGTGAAGGCCCTCCAGGACGTCACCCTGCAGGTGAACCGCGGCGAAGTCCACGCCATCTGCGGTGAAAACGGCGCCGGGAAATCCACCCTGATGAAGGTCCTGTCCGGCGTCTACCCGCACAGCTCCTTCGACGGCGACATCCTCTTCGAAAACGAACCCTGCAACTTCTCCAGCATCAGCGACAGCGAGAAGCGCGGAATCGTGATCATCCACCAGGAGCTGGCACTGAGCCCTTACCTGTCCATCGCCGAGAACATCTACCTCGGCAATGAACAGGCCAAGCGCGGCTGGGTGAACTGGCGCAAGACCAACCTGGAGGCCGCGAAACTCCTGGCCCGGGTGGGCCTGAGCGAAAACCCGGTCACCCCCGTCCAGCACATCAGCGTGGGCAAGCAGCAGCTCGTGGAAATCGCCAAGGCGCTCTCGAAGGAGGTCAAGCTCCTTATCCTCGATGAACCGACGGCGGCCCTCAACGACGAGGACTCGAGCCACCTGCTGGACTTGATCCTGCACCTGAAGGGCCAGGGTGTCACCAGCATCATCATCAGCCACAAGCTCAACGAAATCCGCAAGGTTGCGGACGCCGTCACCATCATCCGCGACGGCAAGACGATCGAGACGCTCCGCCTGGGCGACGGCGAGATCACCCAGGAACGCATTATCCGCGGAATGGTGGGCCGGGACCTGGAAAGCCTGTATCCGGACCGGGAACCACAGATTGGCGAGGAAGTCCTGCGGATCGAGGACTGGTCCGTCCGGCACCCGCAGGACTACAGCCGGGTGGTGGTCAACAACGCCAGCCTCAACGTCCGCAAGGGGGAAGTGGTGGGGCTGGCAGGACTGATGGGTGCCGGCAGGACGGAGCTGGCCATGAGCGTCTTTGGACGGAGCTACGGCACCGCCACCTCGGGGAAGGTGTTCAAACACGGCACGGAAATCAACACTTCCACCGTCTCCGACGCCATCAAGCACGGCATCGCCTACGCCACTGAGGACCGCAAGCTCTACGGTTTGAACCTCATCGAGGACATCAAGCGGAACGTATCCATGGCGGCGCTGCGCAAGCTGGTCAAGGGCGGCTGGGTGGACAAGAACCAGGAAACCGTGGTGGCCAACGACTACCGGAAGAGCATGAATATCAAGGCCCCCTCGGTTGCCGCCGTCACGGGCAAGTTGTCGGGCGGCAACCAGCAGAAAGTGGTGCTGAGCAAGTGGATGTACTCCGATCCGGACGTGCTGATCCTCGACGAACCCACCCGCGGCATCGACGTCGGCGCGAAGTTTGAGATCTACACGATCATCGCGAAGCTGGCCGCGGAAGGAAAGGCGGTCATTGTGATCTCCTCCGAACTTCCCGAACTGCTGGGCATCTGCGACAGGATCTACACCCTGTCTGCCGGGCACATCACCGGCGAGGTCCCGATCGCCGAAGCATCACAGGAAACCCTCATGCACTACATGACCAAAGAGAAGGAATAGCGAACATGTCCGCCCTCCGAGAATCCCTGGGCTTCCTGACAAGCCGCCTCCGCCAGGTTGGCATCTTTGTCGCCCTGATCCTGATCGTCCTGCTGTTCCAGATCCTGACGGACGGGATCCTGCTGGAGCCGCAGAACGTCACCAACCTGGTGGTCCAGAACAGCTATATCCTGATCCTGGCCATCGGCATGGTGATGGTGATCATCGCCGGCCACATCGACCTGTCCGTCGGTTCGGTCGCCGGCTTCATCGGCGCCTGTGCCGGTGTCATGATCGTGCACTGGGGCTGGGAGTGGTGGCTTGCTATTCCGGCCTGCCTGCTGATCGGCGCGCTGGTGGGTGCCTGGCAGGGCTACTGGATCGCGTACGTCGGCATTCCCGCCTTCATCGTCACCCTCGCCGGGATGCTGATTTTCCGCGGCCTGACACTGATCGTTCTCAAAAACCAGCAGATCACGCCGTTCCCCGGCGAACTGCGGGCGCTGGGCGGCGGCTTCCTGCCGGACATTTCCGGCGGCACGTCGGTGCTGGAGTGGCTGACGGTCATCCTTGGCGTCGGCGCCACCCTGGCGCTGGTGATCCAGGCGGTCAAGGAACGCCGGATCCGCAAGAAGTTCGAACTCGAAAACGAACCGATGGCCTGGTTCGCCACCAAGACCGCGTTCATTGCCCTGCTCATGCTGACCATCACCTTCCTGCTCGCCAGCTACCGGGGCACCCCAATCGTCCTGATCGTGCTGGCGGTCCTGGTGATCGTCTACACGGCCCTGATGAACAACAGCGTCTTCGGCCGGCACACCTACGCACTCGGCGGCAATCTGCACGCGGCTGAGCTGTCCGGCATCAAAACCAAGGTCGTCACCTTCCGGCTGTTCGTGAACATGGGCGTCCTTGCCGCACTGGCCGGCCTCGTGTTCACGGCCCGGCTCAACTCCGCCCAGCCGGCCGGCGGCACGGGCTTCGAACTGGACGCCATCGCAGCGGCGTTCATCGGCGGCGCCGCAGTCACAGGCGGCATCGGAACCGTGGCAGGGGCCATGATCGGTGGTCTCATCATGGGTGTCCTCAACAACGGCATGTCGATCCTGGGCCCAAGAGGCCGGCCCCGGTCGGACGTTTATTGCGGGTCTTTGCTGGGCCGCTACCGGGCCGCCGATGGCGCCGTCTGGTCCTCCGCGGCGGCGGCCGGTTCGCCGGCGATGATGGCGTCGACTTCAGCCTTTTCCTTGGCCCCCAGGTTTCGCGGGTGTTCAGCCGGCGTGGTCGTTGCCGAGTGCGATTTTCATGGGTCTCCTTCGTGCGGGACTGAGTGCAAGACATTCAGGCGGGGTGTTGCGGGTTTGGCTATGCCGGTACTTCATCGCGCCATGGAATCGATTCCATGGCGCCGGGGCGCGTCACGGCGACAGCGGAGGCATGGCTGGCGTGGAGCATTGCCGCAGGCAGCTCGCGGTCGCTGCCGGCGAGGGATGCGGCGAGGTAGCCCACGAACGTGTCGCCGGCTCCGGTGGTGTCCCTGGCGTCCACTTTCGTCGCCGGCACATGCACGGGACTGCCGTCAACGACGGTGAAGGATCCTTCCGCGCCGGCGGTGCACACGATGGCGGGGCCCAGGACGGGCGGGAGCGACGTGACCAGGTCCCGGTGGTTTCCTTGGATTCCGGCCAGGCCGGTGAGGCCGGCGAGAACCTGGATTTCCTGTTCGTTCACCACCAGGAGGTCGACGTCCTCGAGCAGCGCCTCGATCTGCCGGGGGGCCGGGGCGGCGTTGAGGATGACGAATGCCCCGCGATTCTTCGCGGTCCGAGCGGCCTGCCGGACCAGCGCCGTCGGGATTTCCAGCTGCAGGACCAGGACGTCGCCGGCCTGGACGGCGGCGAGTCCCGCCAGAGGGTGGCCGCCGCCGTCACCCAGCTGGACTTCCACCCCAACGCCCAGGCGCGCGCGCTCCGTTCCACCGGGACCAACGTCATCGTGACGGCAGCGCCCCTCAATTCCGCCCCTATGTATTGCGGCTTGGGGCACC